>JALOQX010000096.1 GCA_025459265.1 Pirellulaceae bacterium
CGAGCCGCCGACGCGGGGTCGGCGGGGGGCGTTGCTACATCCCCTGCTTCCTTGTAGCTCACCAGTCCAGCGAGCCGCAGACGCGGGGTCGGCGGGGGAAGGAGCATGGAGGCGCAGTTTGTCTGTAGCTCACCAGTCCAACGAGCCGCCGACACGCTCGTCGGGGAGGAGTGCGCAGTGGATCGGTCAGTCATCGGGCGAAGCGGAACTGAGCCTGGGCAAGGCGAAAGGTGCCGACCCCGAGCACCAGCAGCCAACTCGTGACGCTGATGGCCCCGGCCCAGTAGAGATGGCGCGGCTGATAATGCAGCTTCAACGTGTGTCGGCCGGGGGGGAGAAAGACTCCCTGCATGACGCAGTTCGTGCGCTCGAGCGGCAGTACCTGCGACTCACCGGCGGCCGATACCGCCGTGGCGCGCCAGTGCGGATCGTAATACTGACTCACAACGACCAGTCCGGGTGACGTGAGCACCACCTCCAGTTCGATGTCGTTGCTGGTCCGTGCGGTACATCGGACGGACTCGCGGCTCGACGGCGTGCTCGGCGGGATGCACTCAGGCAGGCTTGCGGTCGCGTCGGTTTCGACCACGGCTTGGTGACGGAAATCTCGACGCTGACCGGCCGGAAACACCAGTTGCTGGCAGCGGTGACGCAGAGCTTGCGGATCGGTCGATTCCCAGCGCGGCCACACCTCCACGTCATGCACGATCCAAGCCTGCGGAAGCGCCTGGGTGTTTCGCCACACCGCCACATTGGAGACGGGCGGTCGCACGGGCAGTGGCTCCCACCCCCTGTCCGGAGCGGCCAGCTCCGCGGGCACGATCAGATACTCGATGCCCAGCAGATTCAGCACCCTGGGGTGCGGCAGATCGGTTGCGCCGGTGGCCAGCAGCGTGCGCAGGTCGCGCGGCGGCGCGGAGCTGAGTGGATGCACGGAACGATGCGCGCCCAGCAGATGCAGTCGGCCGTAGAGTGTCGCGGTGTCCCACCGCAACGTCTCCTCGGGACGCGTGGAAGACGAGGCGACGGACCAGGTCGACGGCACCCACGACCGCGTGGGCCAACGGTAGACGGTGGCCGCCGATCCCGTGGCAGGCAGCCGATCGAGCACCGTGGGTGTCTCCAAGGCGGACCTGGGCACCGTCTGTACCATCCAACCTTGAGCCCAGGCGAGCTCGCAGGCGGTCAGCAGCAGCAGCGCAGCGCCCAATCGGGTGGGCCGCCAGGAGGCCTTGGCCAGCAGCCACCAGGCCACCGCGCAGACGAGGGCCGAGTGGACGCCGGCGGTCACGGCGTCACGCCAGGCGCCGACCGCGTCAAGCGGTCCATACAGCTCGTCCGGCTCGCTCCCGGCGAGCACCCGTATCCAAGCCGTCCTGGTCAACGCAACCGCCAGCGCCGCGAGGATACTGACCAGCCCTAAACACCGCAGGTGCCGCACCAGGCGATCCCGCGGGCCGCGCAGGATCTGGTCACAACCCACCGCGGCAAGGACGGCCATGGCGAGTGTCGCGGGGACAAGCCACTTGGCGGGGAACCGGAACTGAACGTACCCCGGCAGACTCACGACCAACCACCAGTACAAACCTCCCACCCCGTCGCCCAGGACCCGCGGGCCCGGTTCACCCCGCCACACCTCTCTGGCGGATTCCACGGCGAGGCCCACACCGTATCGGCCGAAACTGGCCGCCACGGCCAGCAATGCGACCCACGAGAACCACTGCACGAGGAAGTCAGCGCGGCGCACACGCCAGGCTCCGAGCGCTAACAAAATCGGAACGACACCCATGTACAAGGAGGGGACCCAGATCCGGTCTTCCGCCGCAAGGGCGGTGAGCCAGCGCCGGTTGGTGGGGAACGAGCGGCCGGAGATGTTCGGCCACAAAGTCTCCGCCAATCGCCACGGAGCCAGACTGAAATCCTCCGCCCGACCGCGATGTTCGTCGGCAGGAGGAACGCCGAACAGGCCCGCAGCTACCCCATGCCACCGGCCGACGCTGCCGGCAGGTGGCGGGCCGTCGCTGGCGTGTGTCGCAGTCGCTGCACGACCGCGCCGCCAGTAGACAGGGATTTCGTACACGTTTCGCGGCCAGGTAAAACTCGCCCGGTCGCTCGTACGCATCCACGACCGAGCCGGGACGAATTGCACCGCCGACAGGAGCAGCATGGTCAGGCCCGCCACGCCCAACAGGCTCACCGCTGCCGCGGGCGAGATCTGCCGTTCGCCCGGCGCAGGACCTTCCGACGCAAGCCGACTGCACAGCCGGAGCACGACGTAGAGCAGTCCCAGTAGTCCCGCGTGGTACGCCGACTGCGGATCGCCGCCCAGGATCATCAGTGCCAGGCAAGTTCCCCATACGATGGCCCATCGCAGACTCTGCTGCGAGAGTGTCCGGTGGGTGGCCAGCAGCGCCCACGGGAGCCACGCGGCCCCCACGAGATAAATCGTGTTGCAGTACTGGAACAGAACTGCCCCGCCAAAGGTGTAAGCCACCGCACACAGGCCTGCGGCGGGGATGCTGACGCGACGGGAATCCGAGCCGATTGGGGGAGGGGAGCCCGGCCAGGGCGCGGTCCCACGCACGCGGTCGGTTGACGCGCCGTCGGACATGCGCCATGCGCACCGAGCCAGGCCGTAAGCGCCCAGCGCCGCGACCAGCAGGTGGAGCAGTGTGTACCAGGCGTGCCACTGGGCTGCCGAACCAGGTGCGAGGAACAGCAGCCTGCCGGGATAGAAAAGTGCCGAGCTGGCCTCTCCCGCCAGCGGCGTGCCGAGTCCGTCTTGGGGGTTCCACAGCGGCCACTCGCCGCGCCGCCAGCCGTCGCTGAGCCATTTCTCAAGCGGCACGTAGAAATGGGCCGCGTCGCGGTAGGCCAGCACGTGCCGATCGAACACGGTCGGTCCGAAACACCACAGCCCTGGCAGCGCCAGGGCCATCGCGACCACCACAAGCTGCCAGCCGCCGGAACGCATGCGGCTGATCATAGCTGTTACATCACCGCCAGCAACCGCTCAATCAGTCGCCGCAGCTCAAACTCCAGTTCGCTGCGCAGCTGGGGCAGGTCCGCCTGCACCACCTGGATCGTCTCCACCGATCCATACGCGTCGATGTCCTCGGCTGCCATCACCGACACGGCGGAGACCGGGTCGGCCGACCACAGGTCCGGGGACCCGTGAGCGTCGTGCTGCAGACTCCGCAACAGGTCTCGCAGCGTCCCGTCCGCGCAACGGCCGAGATGCGGATCGACGTCGACTTCGATCATTCCGATCAACTGCGGCGGGCGTGGCATTGGACGCGGTTCCTGGGCGCGGGAGTCCGTGACGCGATTTTCGCTGTGACCGACCGGACGCTCGCGAGGCCGTTGCCGGGCGTGGTGCCAGTCATTTTCCACTTCGGCACCTGGGCGCGGCAAAATGCAGACCACCCGTCGGCGAAAATCCCAGGTGGCGACCCGCCGTGCGGGTCAGTCGCTCTGGACAAGATGGGCGAGCATCACGCCCGGCGCGCAGCGTGAAGTTGAGCCCGCGCCTGGCGGAGTGCCCGATCGCGCGCCGACTCCTGTTGCGGTGTCACCAACGGCAGCTTGCGGGCGGCCTCCAACTGCTGCTCGGCCGCTGCCCGATTGACCGCCTCCACCGGCAGCGCTCGGTTGGTCAGCACGTACACGACGTTGTCGGCAATCTGCACAAAGCCGGCGTCGACGTAATAGCGTGTCTCCTTACGCCCGACACGGACCCGCACCTGGCCGAAACCGAGCCGGCCGATGAGCGGCGCGCGGCGCGGGGCCACCCCCAGCTCGCCGTCGTCCAGCGGCAGGGCCACGAAGTCAGCCTCCGCCTCAACGACGGTGTGTTCGGGCGTCACCAGGATGCAGGTCAGTCGTGGGATCACGGGTCGTCAATCTCCGCCAGGGTTGCCCCGCCAGGTTCCGCCTGAGCCTACTCGGGCGTGCCAGCTACTCCCGCTTGGCAGGTTCCTCAATGCTTACTTGGCCAGTCGCTTGGCCTGCTCTTCGGCCTGTTCAATCGGTCCCACATACATAAACGCGGCTTCGGGCAAGTGATCCCACTTGCCCTCGCAAATCTCCTCAAAGCTGCGCACGGTATCGTCCAGCGGCGTGATTTCGCCAGGCTTGCCCGTGAACACCTCCGCCACCAGGAACGGCTGGGAGAGAAACCGCTCGATCCGCCGGGCGCGATGCACGACCAGCTTGTCTTCTTCGCTCAGTTCGTCGACACCCAGAATCGCGATGATGTCCTGCAGTTCCCGATACCGCTGCAGCGTGGTCTGCACGCGGCGGGCCACCGCGTAATGGCGCTGGCCGACATACTGCGGGTCGAGAATGCGGCTGGACGAGGCCAGCGGGTCGATGGCCGGGTAGATGCCTTTCTCAGAGATCGAGCGGGCCAGGTAGACAAACGCATCGAGTTGTCCGAAGGCCGTGGCAGGCGCCGGGTCGGTGGGGTCGTCCGCCGGGACGTACACGGCCTGCACCGACGTGATGGCCCCCTTGCTGGTCGACGCGATCCGCTCCTGCAACGCCCCCATTTCGGTCGCCAGGGTCGGCTGGTACCCCACGGCCGACGGCATTCGCCCCAGCAGTGCCGAGACTTCACTTCCGGCCTGTGAGAAGCGGAAGATGTTATCGATAAACAGCAGCGTATCCTTGCCGGTGGTGTCCCGGAAATACTCGGCCATGGTCAGTGCCGACAGGGCGACGCGCAAGCGCGCCCCGGGCGGTTCGTTCATCTGGCCGAAGACCATACACGTCTGCTCGATGACGTGGCGGCCGGTGTCGCCGATCTTGGCTTCCTGCATTTCGAGCCACAGGTCGGTGCCTTCGCGCGTGCGTTCCCCCACGCCGGCGAAAACGGAGTAGCCGCCGTGCGCGCTGGCGATACGGGCGATCAGCTCGGTCAGGATCACGGTCTTGCCCAGCCCGGCACCGCCGAAGAGTCCGGCCTTGCCGCCGCGCACGAAGGGGGTCAGCAGGTCAATGACTTTGATGCCGGTTTCGAACAGCTCCGTGTTGGTCGACAGTTCCATCACGGCTGGCGCGTCGGAGTGGATCGGGCGGCGCTGGGTGGCGGCGACGGGTCCGCGGCCATCGATCGGCTCCCCCAGCAGGTTGAACACACGACCGAGTGTCTCGTCGCCGACCGGGACCGAGACCGGTGCGCCGGTGTCGAGGCAGTCCTGGCCGCGGATCAGCCCATCGGTGCCGCCCAGGGCGACGCAGCGGACGCGATTGCCCCCGAGATGCTGCTGGATCTCACCGGTCAGGTTGATCTCCACTCCCTTGTGCTGCGATACGACCTTGACGGCATTGTAGATCGGCGGGAGTCGTTCCTCGTCGAACTGCACGTCAAACGTCGAGCCGATCACTTGTGTGATGCGGCCCAGATTCTGCGTAGCCGTGGCCATAGCCTGTATGTCCTCGCCGTTTACGACTGGAGCGCCTCGACGCCCCCGATGATTTCCATGATCTCGCCGGTGATTTGCGCCTGCCGCGCCCGGTTATATGTCATCGACAGGTGGCGAATGATCTCGTCGGCGTTCTCGGTCGCCGCCTTCATGGCCACCATCCGCGCGATGTGTTCACTCGCCGCCGCGTCCAGAAAGCACTTGAAGAGCCGGATGCGGAAACAGGCCGGCACGACTTCTTCCAGGATGCTGTCGGCCGACGGCAGGACCTCGACCAGCGTCCCGGCCGGGCTCGTGCCGTGGTCGGGCGCGTCGGACTCGCCGAGCGACGCGAGCGGCAGCAGTGTCTCGACCACGGCCTCCTGACGCGTGCTGGAGAAGTACCGGGTGTAGACGACATCCAGCCGTTGGATCTCGCCCCGCAGGAACCGGCCCATGTAGTCGTCGGCCAGCGTCTGGACAGCGTGATACGCCGGGCGATCTTCAAATTGCGTGAAGGTCTGCGCGGGGGCAAGATTGCGCTGTTTAAGCGCTGCGATGCCCCGCTTGCCCGAGACGTCGACCGCGATCTGGGGACAGCGCCACGAGAGTTGCGTGTAATGCTCCAGGGCAAGTCGGATGACGCCGGCATTGAAACCGCCACACATGCCGCGGTTGGCCGTCAGGACGAGCAGGGCACAGGACCGGGGGGTCGTGGGGGTAGCGGCCAGCAGCGGGTGCCGGACGGTGGTCCCGCTTTCGACCAGCGTGGCCACCAGCTGGGCCAACCGCCAGGCGTAACCGGTCGCCGCCGTCGCGCGATCCAGCGCCTTCCTGAAGCGGCCGTTGGCGATCAGCTCCATGGTCCGCGTGATCTTGCGGATGTTGCGGATCGACGCCCGGCGTTTGTCGAGAGTGCGTGCCTTGGGCATGGAGTCCCCGTCCGGTTAGGCCTGGTCGGTCGTCGGCTCTCTGGCCGGCGGCCGGTAACTGGCCTTGAAATCTTGAATCGCGGTCGTCAGCTGCGCGGCCATGTCGTCGGTCACGTCGAGTGTCCGCGCCAGCGCCTCGACCAGCTGCGGGCGCTGGCTGTGCATGAAACGCAGGAACGCTTCTTCCCAGGCCCGCACGTCGCCGAGGGACACATCGTCCAGGTGTCCGCGCGTGCCGGCGAAAATGCTCATGACCTGGTCGATCACCGGCAGCGGCTGGTACTGCGGCTGCTTGAGCAGTTCGACCATACGGCTGCCGCGATCGAGGCGGGACTGCGTGGCCTTGTCCAGTTCCGTCCCCATCTGGGCAAAGGCTTCCAGTTCGCGATAAGCGGCCAGGTCGAGCCGCAGGCCGCCAGCCACTTTCTTCATGGCCTTCACCTGAGCCGCGCCCCCGACGCGCGACACCGAGATCCCGGCATTCATGGCCGGCCGGATGCCCGCGAAGAACAGGTCCGGCTGCAGGTAGATCTGCCCGTCGGTAATGGAAATCACGTTGGTGGGGATATATGCGGAGACTTCACCTTCCAGGGTCTCGATGATGGGGAGGGACGTGAGCGAGCCGCCCCCGAGTTCGTCACTGAGTTTGGCCGAGCGTTCGAGCAGTCGGCTGTGGCAATAGAACACGTCGCCGGGATAGGCCTCGCGCCCGGGCGGACGCCGCATCAGCAGCGACAGCTGCCGGTACGCCACCGCCTGCTTGGAGAGGTCATCGTAGATGATCAGCGCGTGCTGGCCGGCGAACATGAAATACTCGGCCATCGCCGTGCCGGCGTACGGCGCGATGTACTGCATCGGCGCGGGACTCGAGGCCCCGGACACGATCACGGTCGTGTAGTCCAGCGCTCCGTGGTCGGTGAGCATCTTGATCACGCCGGCGACCGACGAGTCCTTCTGGCCAATCGCCACGTAGAAACACTTCACGCCGGTCGTCTTCTGGTTCAGGATCGTGTCGAGCGCGATGGCGGTCTTGCCGGTTTTGCGATCGCCGATAATCAGCTCGCGCTGGCCGCGCCCGATTGGCGTCATGGCGTCGATCGCCTTGATCCCGGTCTGCAGCGGTTCACGCACCGGTTGCCGCTGGGCCACGCCCGGGGCCAGGAACTCGACCGGCCGGCGCTCGGTCGTCCGCAGCGGGCCTTTGCCGTCCACCGGGTTGCCCAACGCATCGAGGACGCGGCCGACGACGGCCTCCCCCACGGGCACCGAGAGCAACGTGCCCAGCGACCGGACCTCGTCCCCTTCGTGAATGTCCAGGTAATCCCCGAGAATGATGATGCCGACGCTGTTCTCTTCCAGATTGAACGCCAATCCGTGGACGCCGCAGGGGAACTCCACCATTTCGCCCGACATGACATTGGAGAGCCCGTAGACGTGGGCGATGCCGTCGCCGACGTCCAGGACGGTGCCCACCTCGCGCACGTCGAGCGTGCTTTCGTACTGCTCGATTTCTTTCTGGATGACCGAGGCGATCTCGCCAGCATTGAATCTCATCAACGCCCTCTCCGGGGATCAGGTTGTTTCCGTCTGGGACATCAAGTACTCCGGCAGCGCCCCGCGGATCAGCTCGGTCGCGCGGCGGACCGATTCCAGCCGCATGCGCTCCAGGCGGTTGTCCAGGCTGCCATCGAAGACCGTGTCGCCGACGCGCACGAGCAGACCGCCCAGCAACTGCGGCGCGACCGCATACCGCACGCGCACCGGGCGACCCAGGGCCACGCTCACACGCTGCTCGATCTGTCCGCGTTCGACGCTGCCCAGTGGCGTGGCCGACTGGACGGAGACCTCCACGCGGCCGGACAGCGCGTCGTACCGCTGATGCGCCGCAGTGCGAATCTGCCGCAGCGCGTCCAACCGCCCGTGGCGCGCCAGGACCTTGAGGAAGTTGAGCAGCAGCGGGCTCATGCGCGTGGCGAACGCCAGTTCCAGCAGCCGGTGTTTCTCTTCCAGGCGGATGCGGGGCGAGGCCAGGAGCCGGCCGAACTGCGGGAGTCGACCGAGCAGGTCGTCGACCAGGGCGTCGAATTCCTCCAACAGCTGCGGCGTCACCCGCTGGGCCTCCGCCGCGCCGACCAGCGCCTGCGCGTAGACCGCTCCCACCCGCTCGCGGGCTGCATCTAACGGTGTGCTGGCGTTTGCCTCGGCCATCGTGCCTCAGTTCTTGCTGGGGAACTGCTCCAGAGACTCGCGAATCAACACCGCATGGTCGTGCGGATTGATCTCGCGATGGATCACCTTCCGCGCCAGGGTGAACGCCAGCTGCGTGCTCTGCTCGGCAATCTGCTCAACCGCCGCCTGCTTGGCGGTTTCAATCGCGGTCAAGGCCTGCTGCCGCTCCCGTTGAGCCTGCGCGCGGGCCTCCTCGAGCAACTGGTCGCCCGCGGCCGTTGCCTCCCGCCGCGCCTGCAACATCATCTCGTGCGCGGCCGCCGCCGCCTCGGCCAGCCGCTGCTCGTAGGCCTGCAGCTTCTCCTCCGCCAGCGCATGATTCCGCTGCGCCTCGTCGATCATCCGCGCCATCGTCCGCTCGCGCTCGTCGAGGCCGGCCAGCAGCGGCTTCCAGGCGAACTTCGTGAGCACCAGCAACAGCACGATGAACACGACCAGCGTGAACCAGGCCAGATCCGGATCGAAGCTGAGCGGGTCCACGTGCGCCGCCGCGTCGTCCGCGCCCAGCGCCGTCATCAGCAGGGACGGCCACAGGCCGACGCCGACCAACGCCCCCACCACCGTGCGTCTGTTCCACTGCGTCTTCATCGCCATGCATCCCCCCGAACCTGTCCGGACGGATCCGCCCGGGCCTGAGCTGACGCATTAGTTGTTGAACAACATGCAGACGATCAGCGCGAAGAACGTCGCCCCTTCGATCAGCGCGGCCGAAATCAGCATGGCTGTCTGGATGTTCCCCGCCACCTCCGGCTGCCGCGCCATGCTCTCGACCGCCTTGCCGCCGATGCTGCCGATCCCGTACGCGGCCCCGAGCATGACAAGTCCGGCGCCGAACGCGCCGCCCAGATAGATCAGTCGTCCCTGATTCGACGCTTCCTGAGCCATCAGCGGCGTCGCTACCAGCAGCAACGCAAACACCAGCGCCGTGATCTTCACCCACTTGAACATGTGATTAGTCTCCCTGGTCAAAAAAACCGGACCTACCGTGTCTCACGCGCAGTCGCTTAATGGGGATGGACCGCCATCCCGATAAACAGTCCCGACAAAAACGTGAAGATGTACGCCTGCAAAAATGCCACCAGAAGCTCCAAGAGACTCAGCGCCACCGATCCGAATATGCTCGCCGGCATCACACCCCAGAACGCCAGCGAGCTGGCCGACGCGCTGATGAAGGCGATCAGCACGGCCAGCACCATGTGACCGGCCATCATGTTGGCCAGCAACCGCATGGCCAGCACGAAATGTTTGATCAACAGCCCCAGGACCTCGATGCCGAAGATCAGCGGCATGACCAGGATGGCCATGCTCCAATGCACTTCCATGTGGGGAACCTGAGCGAGCCAGAAGCCCACCGGACCCAGCTTCACCGAACCGGCGACGATCACCGTCAGGAAGGTCGTGACCGCCAGCGCGCCGGTCGTGCCCAACGCCGCCGTGGGCGACCCCGCCCACGGCACCAACCCCAGCAAGTTGCAGGTCAACACAAAGAAGAACATCGTCAACAAGAAGGGGGCGAACCGATCCCCGTCATGCGCGCCGATCGTGGGTCGCGCCACCTGGTTGCGAATGAACAGGACCATGGCTTCGAGCAGATTCGTCCACCGCCCGCGCGGCGGGCCGCCACCTCGCAAGCGTCGCGCCAAGGGAATGAACAACCCCAGCAACAGCAACGCCCCGACCACTTCCAGCACCATGAACTTGGTCAGACGCAGGTCCAACGGCGCGATGGATCGATCCACCGGGGGAAAGTCCGTGCGGATCTGCAGGATCGGCTCGGACGACGCACGCCACTGCGGCAAATACAGCCTGCCATCAGTCTGCGGACTGAAGACACGCGGCACGTGGAAGTACTCGGCATCCTGCACATGATGCATCAGCTCCTGGGCCGCCAGCGGATCGTGCGGCTCGTGCGCAGCGCCCGCCCCGTGCGCAGCGTGCGCCGTGGCCGACTCCGACGTCGTGGACTCCACGCCCGGCGCAGCCGGTGAGCCCGCGGTCGTCGCCGCGTCGGCCGGCGCCGCCAGTGGCCGCTCCAGCACGTTCTGCGGTGCGTCGTCGTTACCCATGGTCCAGACCGTTGTCTTCCGTCGGCGCGTCCTCGGGTCGTGGCTCAGCCGGCGCCACACGCGCCACTTGCAGCGTGGTTTCCACCACCAGTGTCACAAAATAGAAGATCAGCAGGTAGTACACAAACCCGGCATCCGCCCACACGCCCGGCCGGTAATACACCACCATGCACACTCCCAACGGAATGCCAGTCCGCGCCGCCATCGCCACCACCACCTGGACCAGTACCTGACGCGGATCGCACAACCAGCACGCCAGCCACCACGCCAGCACGCCCCCGGCCACGCACGTGGCCCAGGCCGCCAACGCGCTGGCCCCCGCGCCACGCGGACCCGCTGCCTGCGCCCAGGGCACCACCGCCAAGGCCGAAACCAACCAGACCCCGGCCAGTACCGATGCCCGACTCACCCGACTTGTGGCTCCACCGCGCACGACGTGTCATTGTTCTCGCGTCATTCGCACCAGCTGCACAATCCCCAACGCGACCCCCGCCGCAAACCCCACCATCATGATCCACGGCCGCGTTCCCCACCGCGTGTCCAGGTAGTAGCCGATCAGACCCGGCACCACCATGCTGCCGGCAACCGTGATCCCACGCGCGGCCCAATCGTAAGCGCGCACCCAGGGAGCCCGATCATCGGGGGGTGTGATCATGCGCGAAACGCCACCGGGAACCTCAGTCGGAACTGCCGCTAAGTCGCTAACAGAAGGCTGTTTACTGCGGATTCGCACCTGCCGCCAGACGGTCGTCTTTGCGTATCACCGCTAGCGTGGCTCGCGAAAGTCCCCACTTTATCCAACGTATCGACGATGGTCAACCAGCGGATACCTGCACCGTAGAATCCACCTTGTTAGGTGGTATGCGTTGTGTTTTTGGGTATTTCGGTTACACTCAGAACATCAGGACTGACTGGATACCCACCTACTCGGGGAGCACGCAGCCGAAGCCATCTGGGGCAGCAACTGAGCGCGTCACGCCGGTTCTGACGCGGGATGTGAATGGGACTATCGGAAAGCCGACCCCTTTTTCGATCGTCCGGTGGCCCCCACGCTCTGCGGGTGGGTGAGTGGCCATTGAGCGGTTCAGGGACGAGATACGGCATGACCGGTACCGAGCATGCATTTGCTGTAATCCCATTGACACAAGGTGAATCCGTTGATCACCGTTTCTGACCTCCGAACTCAGACAGTCAAGGATCTCTGTGCGTTGGCGCGCAAGATAGGGCTGACCGGCATCCACCAGATGAAGAAGGACGAGTTAGTTCGTGCTCTGGTGAAGGCCCACAAGGCACGGGCAGCGAGCCGACGGGCGGCAGAGAGTGGCAAGGCGGTGTCGGGCAGACGCAAGCGGTCGCCAGTTGTCGCTGGTGCGGCGGCGTTATCTACCCGCGAACCCGTCGCGCGCGCCGGGGTGCTCAAGAACCGTCCCGAGCCGATGCCGCGCAAGACCGACACGCGTGTGCTGCGGAAGATCCAGAAGATCAATGAGGTTCGGGAGCACCACAAGGACTTGTCGTACACCGCCACGGTGGGGTCCGACAACGGGCGGGTGGCCATCAAGGGCGCGAAACCGGCGCCGATGCCCAAGCCCGGCAAGGACCGCGTCGTGCTGTTGGTGCGCGATCCGTATTGGCTGCAGGCCTGCTGGGATATCACGCGGCAGAGCGTCCTGCGGGCGCGGGCGGCGCTGGCTGAGCACTGGCACACGTGCGAGCCGATCCTGCGCCTGCTGCAGGTGGACGCGGGCGCGACGACGTCGTCGGCCGAATCGATCGTGCGGGACATCCCGATCCATGGGGGTGTGAAGAACTGGTATATCGACGTCCAGGATTCCCCGAACAGCTATCGCGTCGACCTGGGATATCGTGCCGAGACAGGTCGTTTCTACACGCTGGTGCGGAGCAACGTGGTGACCACGCCGCGCCCGGGCAGCAGCGACGCGATTGACCAGAACTGGGCCGACATTGCCGAGAACTACGAGAAGATTTACGCCCAGAGCGGCGGATACGAAGAAACGGCAGCGGGAGGGGACCTGCAGGAGCTGTTCGAAGAGCGGCTGCGCCGGCCGATGGGCAGTCATGTCGTGACCCGTGGGGGCAACGCGGGGGAACAGATCCTGCCGCGCGACCGCGACTTCGACTTCACCGTGGACGCGGAGATGATCATTTACGGCAAGACCAAGGCCGGGTCCCACGTGACGCTCGACGGCGAGCCTGTTAAACTGCGGTCGGACGGGACGTTCACGGTGCGCATGAGCATGCCGGACCGCCGGCAGCTGCTGCCGGTGGTGGCGGCCAGTCGTGACGGGGCGGAACAGCGGACGATCGTGCTGGCGGTCGAACGCAACACGAAGGTCATGGAGCCCATGATTCGCGAAGCGCACACCACGTGAAGGTGGGCGGCCGCGGAGGGCTCCGCCGGAGTCGCAGGTAAACGCTCTGCCATGCGCGTGATGACGATGTCGATTTTTTGGGGAGCCGATACGAGGTCCGCGGGGGACTGACTATAACCTTGGCCGCGTGTACAGCCTTCGGCGCACGGCTCACGAGCCACCGCGACCGTTTGGATCACACAACCCGAGGTTCACGTCCCCACGTTTTTCCTGCGGGCTCTCACAAAACGCATCGCCACGGCATTGAGGTGGAGGGTTTACCTCGCGCCGGGCAGGCGACCCGTCGCCGTGGGGCACGAGGGACTGATCGAGGGCCTTCCCGGTACGAGATGAGCATGGCGGAGCTGACGACCAAACGGGAGCAGTTGCTCGAGACGCTGCGTGCGCTAAAGACGTGTGTGGTCGCGTTCTCGGCCGGTGTGGATAGCGCCGTCGTGGCGAAGGCCGCGGCGCTGGCCTTGGGGGATGGCGCGCTGGCCGTCACCGGAGTCAGTCCGAGCCTGGCCGAGGGAGAATTGGAACAGGCACGGGATGTGGCGCGGCGGATCGGGATTCGCCATCAGGAGATTGCCACGGACGAAATGTCGCAGCCGCAGTACACCAGCAATGCGGCCGATCGGTGTTACCACTGCAAGACCGAGTTATACCGGCAGATCCAGCAATGGCAGCGGCAGCACCAGCTGCCGGACGCGGTGATCGTCAACGGGGCGAATGCGGACGATCTGTCGGACTATCGGCCCGGCACGCGCGCGGCGACCGAACAGGCCGTGCGCAGTCCGCTGGCCGAGTGCGGGCTGACCAAGGACGAGGTGCGTGTGCTGGCCCGGTCCTGGGACCTCCCGGTGTGGGACAAGCCGGCTACGCCGTGTCTGTCGAGCCGCATTGCGTACGGGGAGGAAGTGACGGTCGAGCGACTGGCGATGGTTGACCGGGCGGAGCAGCGGCTGCGCGGGCTGGGCTTTGGTACGGTCCGCGTACGATTTCACAGTGGGGACGTGGCGCGGATCGAAGTACCCGTCGCCGATCTCAGCCGTCTGCTGGCCGCGGACGTGCGCGCGGAAGTGGTCACGACCCTGCAGAACTTGGGGTTCAAGTTCGTCACTTTGGACCTGCTCGGCTTTCGCTCGGGCAGCCTCAACGTGCTGGTGCCGGTCGAGCAGCTCGCGGCGGGCCGCGCCAGCGGGGCCGCTGCACCGTGATGGAAATCTGCCGCCATGTCTGATGCGTTGCCGTCCCGCGGCCTGGTCTCGTCCGACGCCGATCTGTCCGGCGTGAAATTGGGCAACTACCAGGTGCTGCGGCGGCTGGGCCGGGGTGGCATGGCGGACGTCTACCTGGCGGAACAGCTCTCGCTGCGCCGGCAGGTGGCCTTCAAGGTGCTCAAACGCACGCTGGCCGACGACGAGGCCTACGTCCGACGGTTTCACCACGAAGCGCAGGCCGCGGCTTCGCTGGTGCAGGCCAACATTGTCCAGATCTACGAAGTGGGCTGCGTGGAGGGCGTCCACTACATCGCCCAGGAATACGTCGCGGGCCAGAATCTCAAGCAGTGGCTGGCCCGGCATGGCTCGGCCGACGCCGCCACGGCGGTGCACATCATGCGGCAGGTCGCCGCGGCCCTCGGACGCGCTGCGCAACAAGGCATCATCCATCGCGATATCAAGCCCGAGAACATCATGCTGGCGCGGACCGGCGAAGTGAAGGTCGCCGACTTCGGGCTGGCACGGGTCACCGGCAGCGGCGCCAGTGCCGGGTTGACCCAGGTGGGCGTCACGATGGGCACGCCGCTGTATATGAGTCCCGAGCAGGTGGAAGGGCGGTCCCTCGATCCGCGCAGCGACCTCTATTCGTTCGGCGTCACGTGCTATGAAATGCTTGCCGGTCATCCGCCGTTTACTGGCGAGACGCCGTTGAGCGTGGCGGTGCAGCATCTCAAGAGCGAACCGGCACTGCTGGAAAACCTGCGCCCGGATGTCCCTGCCGGACTGTGCCGCATCGTGCATGGCCTGCTGGCCAAAGCACCGACATCGCGCTATCAATCGGCCAGCGACGTGCTGCGCGACCTGCGGGCCTTGCCGGTGGCGGGGCTGGAGCGCTGGCCGACAGGGGACGACGACTGGGACATGCCCGATGCCGTGGCCTTCGCCGACGCTTGTTCAGAAGCCACCTTGCGACTCGACGGCATCATGAAATCGTCGTCCTTCGGCCTCCGCCGGCGGCACGCGGTCGTGTGGGTCCTGGCCGCCCTGCTCGTCGGCTCCCTGGCCGGCGGGGCGGCCGCCTGGGTCCGGCGACCGCCGTATCTGCTCAACGTGTCGGCCGAAGCGATTGAACGCAAGGAGTCGGCCAAGCTCCAGTACTGGCACGCCATGAAGCTCAACACGGAAGCCGCCTGGCTGAGTGTCGCGCGGTATTTCCCGCCCGAGGCGGATGAAGTGAATCGGGTCTATGTCGCTCAGTCCCAGCAGCGTCTGGCGGAACTCTACCGCGAACAGAATCAACCCGAGAAAGCCTTGGCGCTGTACACGCAGCTGACCGCCTCCCGGGAGCTGCAGTTTGCCGCGCAGGGGCTGGTCGGTCGGGCCAACATTCTGGCGAGTCAGGGGAAACAGGACCTGGCCACCGCTGAACTGGTCGAAGCCGCGTGGAAGCTGGCCCAACTCCCCCAGGACGAACAGATCCGCAGCGTGCTGCAATGGCTTGACGCCGATCTCCACGAGACGTTTCTTCAGGTGGCTCACGGCGTCGAACGCCTCGACGCGCTCCCGCTTGAACTGATGCTCCAGTGACCGCGCTCTCCCATCGCGGGCCGGTCACGTGCCGGACAGGGAAGAAAAAACCGGGCAAGCCGGCTTGTGGCCGACTCGCCCGGTGTGATCTGGACTTCGCCGCCTCGATCCGAGGCGCTCGCCCGCGGTTTGCCCCTACTTGCAGCACGCCTCCGCGGCCGGCTCGCAGCAGTCCGCGGCCTGACGGCAGGCGCGACGCTGCGCCAGACAGCCCTGGCGGCACTTGCGACCGCAGCCCGCATCCGCGCACGGATCGCACGCCGGCACGGACACCGTCTTCTGCACCATCTTGCACACGCGGACCTGCACTTCCTTCTGCACCTGGTGCGGCACGCAGACCGTGTACGTGACCTGCTCTTCCTGCGGCACCATGTTGCACACGGTCACCGTGGAAGTGCGAGCCTCGGTCTTCGGCACGCACACCGTGTACTGCACTTCCTTGGTCATCTGCTGCGGGACCATCGTGCAGGTCTGGTACGTCTTGGTGCGCGTCTCGGTCTGATACTCGCACACGCGAACCGAACGCGTCTTGGTCTGCACCTCGTAGTCGCACACACGCACCTGGCATGTCCGCGTCTCGGGCTTGCACACCGTCACCGTGTACTCATACGGCTGATCTTCGCAGATTGTCTTGCAGACGGTGACCGGTACTTCCTTGGTCACCACGTTGGCGACCCAGACTTTCTTGCACACGGTCTTCGTGGCCGGAGCACATTCGCCGCAGCCGCCGCTGCAGTCGTCCGCACAACCACCGCAGCCTGTGCCGCACTCGCTGGCAGCACAGCCGCAACCGCAACCACAGGCGCGACGCATGCGGCAGCGTGCCAAGAGACCCACGCGGCCGCCGTTGTCCGTGCACGGGACCTCGACCATCTGCGTCTCATAGTGGCCCTCATCGACCGTCACGGTGCGCGTTTCGGTCGCCTGCACCACCTTGGCGACTTTCCGCACGCCGCTGCGAGTTTCCGTCGTCGGAACCATCACGGTGTACGTCTTGTCGACCAGCTTGTACACCGGCACGCGGCAGGTGTACGTCTGCTCGACATCCTTGTACACCGGGACCCGCACCTGGTATTCGCACGTCTTCGTCTCATACACCGGCTTGCAGACCGTGTAGTTCACGGTCTTGGTCCGGGTTTCCGGGACCATGACGGTCACGTTGCGGGTGACTTCCTTGGTTTCCATCACGGGCTTGCAGCGTGTGACAGTCTTCGTGCGCTGTTCCTGGCTGTACTCGGTCGTCGTAATCGTGCGGGTCTCGGTGACCCATTCGGGCACGCACACGACCTTTTCCACCATCACCGGCTGCGCGTCGCAACCAGCCTCCGCGGCGGTGCCACAGCACGAGTCGCCCGCCGTCGCCGTGGCCGCCATCAAGCTGACGGCTGCCAGAGCCAGTAAGTAGTGAAGTGACTTCATTTCCAATCCATCCTTTCTAAGACACAACCAAAGGCTGTTTGAACGAGGACACGCAAAAGGTGCACGGTCGCCTAAATCGCATAGCTGATGTAACCTAAGACCGACCCGTCAGGTTGTCAACCCGCCAGATTATCCAAACGGAAAATTTATCGCGACAGTTATGGTTCCTTCATTTACCGCAGGTTATCGTCGGCCGTCGCGGTGCGTGCTTGTGGCCTGGCCGCGATCTGCTAGAATACCGCCTTGCGTTTGCAGGCCCCCTTCGTCTAGTGGCCCAGGACATCGGATTCTCAGTCCGAAGACAGGGGTTCGACTCCCCTAGGGGGTGCTGGGCACCTTGGGAATGCCTCGGGAAATGCTGGCGCAATCGCCGCACCTCCCGAGGCTTGCTGCGTTTCTTGCGGATCGGTGCAATTGGCCTCGGCAGGCCTCCTCACGCGCGGGCACGGACGTCACCCACCGCCGCCGCACTCCCAGCGTCTGGGCTCCCGTGGACGCGGCAGTGCTTTGCCACGAGGATCGGGGGTATGAAGTTGAGCGTGGCAGGCGAGAACTGAGCTGGAAAGAAACCGCAGAGAGCGGATCGCAGCCTCAGGGTCCGTGCCGTTGAGAACCAGCGTGTCTGCAGGCACTGGCAGGCTCTGTCGAACCACGAAGCTACGGCCGAGCATCGCGCGTTGAGTGGACGACTCTCACGACGCCGGTTTTCGGGACGTCGCGTTGCGGCATGTCGGTCCTGCCGCGCTATCTGCGGTGGATCGCTTCCCTCGTACGGCGATCTTCCAGACGGGGTGCGGGATATCCGTCTCACGCCGCGGGATCGGCAACTCGGGACGTGCCAAGATTCTGGTTACGTCGACTGAGAGACGGTCGGTGCAGCTGTCGACTCGGGCGCCTGAAGCCAGACGTTATTCTGGCAGGCGCTGGCCAATTCCGCCGGCGCTGAGACCTTCGATCCGGCACTCCGGTAATGCGGCGCGCAACGTCGCGACACCTCCCTCGGTGACGTGTGTTCCGCGCAGATCGAGCTCTCGCAGGTAGCGACAGTGAGTAAGCGGCGCGAGCCCCTGGTCGGAAATGGGGGTGTGGCTCAGATCCAGTTTCTCCAAGTACGGCCAGTTCTCGATCACCGCCAGGTTTACGTCACTCATCTTGGTGTGCTGGAGGAAGAGTTGTCGCACGGAGCGCGACTTGTTCAGATGCACAAGACCGCTGCCGTTGACCGCCGTGCCGTTCAAATCGATGGCTTTGAGGCTTTCTAGCGAGGCGAGTGGTTGCAGGTCGTCGTCGACAATCGGCGTCTGCGAGGCGTCAAGGTAGCGCAGTCCCGGGGCTACCTTGGCGAGCGTGGTGAAACCTTGGCGGGAGATCTCGATCAACAGGTCGGGCCGGCGCCCGTTTGGACGACTGTGGTCCTCCAGGTTCACCTTGAGCGATGGGCCGATCCGCTGGGCGTCCACCATGGGCTGCAGCTGCGCTGCACGGGTGCTCACAAGGGGTGTGATGAACGCCGGACGCGGGGGAAGGTTGCGCTTCTGAATCTGCATCTGCCACTGCTCGTCGGTCATCCGGTCGCTAATCGGTTGCGGGAACTCATAGTACGAATACACGGGCCCCACGAAGGCCGTGGGGTGATCGCGTTGGTCAATAACCGCCACGCAGTAGTTCACCCGTCCCACACCCACCTCCAGCACCTGGCCGTGCTGAAGGTCCGTGTGGACGTCGGCAATCGTCGCCTGCCAGTGGTTCTGGATTTCCTCGTTGAACCCGTAGATCAGGCTCGTGTACCAGCCGTCGTACACTTGGACGGTCAATGCGCCGCTGCCGAACAAGACGTTGCCCCGTTGGCTGATGGTCGTCTGCAGGAACTGTTGCTCTGCTGGCGTGAACGGCTGCTGAGCGATCTCCTTGAGCGCCAAACGCTCCAGTGTCTCCAGGTGCTCGGCCATCCTGCCGTAGAACACCGTGTACGTTTCGGTCGTCGGTTGCTGGCGGAACCAACCGCCCCCGTAGCGGGATGCCGGGGCAGGGACCCCGTCGAGTTGCTGGGCGGCTCGCCGTGCGATTCGCGCCAAGGCGGCGTAGAACCGCGGGTACGGCTCGACGTAAGCGGCCGGCACTTCGCATTGCGGTACCGAGTAGGATGCCTTGGCGTAGAGCAGCGTGTCGTGGCGCAATTCGGACCAGGAGGCGAGCTGGGTTTGCAGCTGTTTCCGCTGCCAGGCGGCTGAACGAAAGACCTGCGGC
>JALOQX010000338.1 GCA_025459265.1 Pirellulaceae bacterium
AGGTGGCTGGGCCCGGCCGGAGAGCGTGACGACGGCGAGGCCCAGAAGCGACATGATCCGAGTGAGTTGGCCAGTTGCTAGCATGCGTCGTCCGCCCTTGGTGGGTGTGGTTGGGTGGACTTATACAGTGTCCGACAGCAGGGTTCAACAGCGGAAAGTGCCTCCTGGATCGAGATCGAGGCAAGTTCTTCCCGACGCAGACGTCTCCGCAATACCATTGAGGACGACGGCCTGAGGGACCAGATCGTCGCGGGCGTTCGGAGCGGCGGATTTCGAACGCATCAACCGGACGGTGGTGAATATCCGGGCGATGCAGTCCGGGTGGAAGTATGTTCTCTGAGCGTCAGGCGTAGCGCGTCGCGGCAAAGCGGCCGGAATAGTCCGGGGCGCGCTCCATCCGTTTTGCGATGTCGCCTTCGCCGGTGCTGTGTGCGGCGCGCTGCAGCATGTTGTTGAGTTCGGTTTCGTACACCCGCAGGGACTCGATGAACCGCTTCATGTCGTCGGGACAGTGGCCGTTGTATAGGGTGGCGACTTTGCCGATTAGTTTCTCGACTTCACTGATCTTGTGGAAGCCCGCGGCGATGCGGGCGATGTAGGTAGGGAGCTTGAGTTTCCAGGGTGTGATGGCCATGAGAGCGATCATCGGCCCCTGGAGTTTGTGCATGACCGGGAGAGATAGGAAGACGCGGTGTGTTTCGTTGACGTAGCTTCCCCGTGTGTTGATGAAGCCGACCTCCCATTCGAGGTAGGTGCTGACCTGGAGGAGCAGGATGACACCACCCGCGCCCTCGGTGGTGGGGACGGCGCAGTGCAGGTCAACACCGATGATCTCGTCCGGCTTGGCGCCCTCGAGCTTGGAGATCTGTCCAGTGAAGATGCGGATCTTCGGGAACTTGGTGATTACGACGGCCTTGCAATTCAGCGGCGTGTCCATGGGGTTCGGGGCGATGTAACGGAACTTGACGTAGGTTTTGCTGAGGCATGCGGCGGCACTCATGATTTTCCTCCGACGTTTCTTTCTGGGAGGGAGCTTGTGGAACCGACTTGTGTTGGATCTCCACCCAATAGAGAGAGGCGCCCAGCGGTGCATCGCGCCTGTGTGTGACTCCGCGCTGGTGTGAATTTCTAGGTGCGTCTCGAGCAATGTCAACCACGCAGTTTGTCCGGACTTCACAGCGAGTGGCCACCGAGTAGAACCGTAGGATGCGATCCGAGATAGGATGCGATTTGAGGGATGCGATTTGAGACACCCTAAACGTCGGATCCTGGGAAGCGGTCTGGTACGATTCCCCCGGGGTCGGGACAGTATGGGGACGGCCCCTCGCCTTCCAGCGGACCGCGCGACGTGACGTGCAGACCGGAACAGCATTGCCTGGGGCGAGGTGGCGCAGCACGCTGACGGCGTGACTCTGAATCGGTGATGAGCATGGCGCGGGGTGCGCGCGATGGATTGGGCACGACGCGGCCCGCAGCGTCTCATCGGACAGCGCGGGCCGAACGCACACTCCGGATCGAGTAGCGGAGGAGGGACTTGAACCCCCGACACGCGGATTATGATTCCGCTGCTCTAACCAACTGAGCTACTCCGCCAAAACCCTGCGGGCCAAAGACTTAGCTGCACTCGCCGCATGCCCAAGCGACCGCCTCGCACACGATCCACGCATTGGTTCGCCGCGCCTGACTGGGTTCGCCGGCACTCTGGCCAGTGTGCCAAGCCAAGGCAAGTCTAACACGTTGTCCTCCGCACGCAAGCCCGTTGCGTGCCACGGGATGGGAGCCGGGCGTGTCCCAGGACCTGGCCCGGTAACGGAGAGGGGTAGACCAAGTCCCCCCTCCCCCGTCGAGCGCTGCGAGGGTGGAGCCTCGGGGGCCAAAGGCCCTTCGCGACACTGACGGAGCAGAGGGTTTGGGTGAGGGTTCTTTTGACACGGCACGCCCCCTCACCCTGACCCTCTCCCCGAATCGTTTACTTGCTCACACGACGCCAAACGTCGTGGAAATTGAACTTGGTCCCGCCGAGTGTGCCGTCGCCTGTGTAGGTGTGTGTCTTCCCGTCGTCGCTGATCATCAGAGTCGAGCTGGCCTCGGACTTGGTTCCATCCGGGTCGCTGCCGACGCTCTGTGTCATCCACCTTCCGTCCTTCCGCCGCGCGTTTGACTTGGCGGCCCTGGGGATGTCAACAGGCACACGCCCTCAAGACACCTGTGAATCCGGGATCGCCTGATCAGGAAGCCGCTTTCCAGTGGAACAGCGTCGGTTGTCGCCCGCCCGATGTGGCTGGACTAAACGACAGATCGGTTGTGAGCCTGTCCGAATACTACGGGACGGACCGGGAGGTCCGTCCGACGGCGAGGTTGTCGGCAAGGCCCTCAACTGCGCATCCTGCCGGTCAAGTGCCGCGTGGCCGACGGCGCGTGGCCGTGCTCAGCCGGTTGCCCGCCGGACCGAGTGCGCCTGCACGATCAACAGGGAGCTAGCACGCAAAGGTGAGACGAGCTGTGAGGTATTCGCAGTGGGTCTGCACGGTCGCCTTGACCTCTTTGCCCAGCGACTCGTCATGCAATGAACGCCTGGGATGGCACGGGCGAGTGCGATCCGTGTTCACGATGTTCGCGATTTGCAGGGGTGCAAGAGCATGTCGATCATATCATCCAGAGCCGGCGCACGTTGAGTCGCGGTCTCGATCAGGTACTCCCACAGAGCGCGGTCGCGCAGTCGACGGTGAGCTGGCCACGGCTCCTCTCCCCGCGGCAACCACACTGATTCCACGACGGGGGAGGCGGCCGATGCGCGGCCCGGCGAAGGGGCCCGCTCGGCCACATCCCGCATCAGCGCCCCAACGCTATCGATCACCAGCCACCGTGCCGGCAGCTCCACTGGCCATCCTTCCCCCTCTGCGCCGCCTTCCCCTTCCCCTCGATCAGGAACCCGATTGAGCCGGTTGATCACCATCAGCGCGTCGATCGGTGAGAGATAGTCGTCGTCACTGACATCAATGTAGTTGGCGCTCAGATTCACTCCTGCCAGGTAGCGCGACCCAGTCGCGTTCAGGGCATTGATCACCAGCAGCGCATCGCGCGGAGAGACGCATCCATCAGCGTTCACATCCTCGGCCCGCACGTTGTTCGTGAATACGAAGACCGGCTCAGCCGCCACGACAGGACTCAACGCGACGTTGACCACCGTCGTGCCGCGGGATCCCACATACATCAGGTAGCTGTCGCCGCCAGTTACCGGCGCGCGAAGCGTGCCGGCCGGAGCGCTGAGCGACACGGGGCGCCAGTGCTCGTTATAGAGTTGGACAGGCTGTGACTCGCCTTCCAACATGGCTGTCGCGCATAGCGTGCCGTCTTTCGGTGCCGTGAACGCCAGCAATGATTCGCCGCTGGTCACTTGGAGCTGAGCCAGAAATACGTTCGTCGGCGGTGTGGAGGCCAGGTACAAGTGTTTTCCAATGAACTGTGCTTTCAACCCATACTCGCCGAAATTGTATTCCTCCCCCTGCATGTCCGGCAGCAACTCCACATCCAGGAAGCAGTCATTGGCGACAGATCCCGGCTGCGGCGCACCGGCCGTTTCGCGGCCGTCCAGGAACACGAGCGGCTGGGTCTCGGTGATCGTGTAGCGACCGGCAGGCAAGTCACCCGCCCGATAACAACCGTCCGCATCCGTCACCACCACGCGCGTGACCGGGCCGTCAATCGTGATCGGCACGTTGGGGACTCCCAGTTCCGGTGGATCACACACACCGTCATTGTCCACATCCAGGTAGACGCGGCCAGAGATGCTCGCATAGCCCGCGGCGCTCGACGGGAAGGTGCCGAAATCGAGCACGTCCAGCGCGTGCGACGGTGACAGCGTGATCACGTACAGTCCCGGATGGACCGCCAGATCAGGCAAGCGAATCCCAGTGTCCTGCGGATGGCTCTGACGCCATCCGGCCATTCGCTGCTCGGCCACCACATACGTGCCGGGCGCAAGATCGGGGAAGTGATACCAGCCCGTCTCATCCTCCGGCGTCGCCGGATCGTCCGCCTGCGTGAGCGTTGTAGCCAACAATTGGGCCTGCCCGTTCAACAAGTAGATCAACTGGCCCGCGATGCCGGTCCCCTCCAAGCCCGGACCGTCTTGATCGGTGTCTTCGAACACGCGCCCCACCACCAGCATCGGCGGCGCTGCCTGCACCGTGATCGTCACCACTGCCACGTTCGAACGCGCGCCGGCATCGTCCTGAACCGTGTAGCGGAACTGGTCCGTACCAGTGAAACCTGTGCGGGGCGTGTACCGTACGCTGCCGTCTACCTGGGCCACGACGCTGCCCGAACTTGGACCTTCTTCGATCGTGACGGTTGCACGATCTATCAGCGAGTCAACATCGTTGTCGTTGCCCAACACGTCCAGATCGATCGGCGTGTCAGGCAGGGCGAACATCGTATCATCCTGTGCCTGGGGCGGGTCATTCACCGGCGTCACCATGATGTGGACTGAGCCGATCGCCGGCGGACCGTATGCACCCGTGGTGTCGGAAATCTCATAGGCAAAGAGGTCGACACCGCTGAACCCGCTGCGCGGTATGTACGTTGCCACGCCTGTCTGCGGGTCGAGCGTCACCGTCGCGCCCAACGGTGAGATCAGGATCCGCACACTCCTCGGATCCAGGTTCCCGTCCGGGTCGCCGTCGTTTCCCGTCAGGTCGATGTTTACCGGCACGGCTTCCGGCGTGTTGGCCGCATCGTCGACGGCCACCGGCGGCGCGTTCGTCACGTGGATGGTGACTGTGGCGGTGTCGCAGAACGCCGTGGCGTCGCACACTTCGTAGGTGAACTGATCACTGCCAACGAAATTGGCGAGCGGCTCGTACGTGATCGTGCCGGTGGACCCATCGACAGTCGCACGGCCGTGCAGCGGGCCGTTCCACACTCGCAGCGTGCCCGGCACGAGATCCTCATCCGCGTCGGAGTCGTTGGCCAAGACCGGGACTGTGACGGCTTGGTTGATGCGCGTCTGAGCGGCATCGTCGCCCGCCAGCGGGGCATCGGGGCGCGACACGACTGTCAGCGTCACACGCGCTCGAGCGGACGCTCCGTGGGTGTCGCAGACCTCATACGTGAACATGTCCTCGCCGAAAAACTTAACGCCCGGCACGTACTGAACCATGCCGGTGGCTGGAGCGACGCGGGCAGTTCCGTTGGCCGGTGCCAACACGATCCGCACGCTGGAAGGATCCAGATTGCCATCGGCATCGCGATCGTTGGCCGTCACGTCGATCGCGACCGGCGCTCCTTCGTCCGTGGTGGCGGCATCGTTTTCCGCCGTGGGCGGTTTGTTGACCGGCAGGATCTCGATCGTGATGACCGCCGAATCCGTGAGACCGGTCGGTCCGGTGATCTGGTACGAGAATCGATCGGTTCCCATGAACGCCGGATGGGGTACGTAGGTCACCACGCCGGTATCGGGATCGACGCTGGCTTGTCCGAGCGTGGGTTCGGAAAGGAAGGCGATCGTGGCCGGGTCGACGAATCCGCCGCGGTCGCTGTCATTGGCCGTCACATCGATGGCGACGGGGACGCCCGGCGTGGTGGTCGCGAAATCATCTCGAGCCACGGGCGCCGCCGTACCGGGTACGACAAACAACGAGACAGTGGCCGTGGTTGCGAGCCCCAGGGGATCACGGGCCTCGTAGGCAAAACTGTCCGGTCCAGAGAAGCCGCGATGCGGTGTGTACTTGAAGGAGCCGTCGGCGCGGAACTCAAACGATGCGGCGTAACGGGGTGCGGTCACCAGCGCGGCGGTCAGTGTCTGGCCGTCCGGCTCGCTGTCGTTGGCCAGTACCCCCGCAGGCGAAGCAGCGAGCGACGTGTCT
>JALOQX010000097.1 GCA_025459265.1 Pirellulaceae bacterium
CATCGGCTACGTACGGGCAACACCGCGCGCACTCTCCGCTCCCCCATCGGCTCGTCCGATGGGGAGCCCAGATCATCGGCTACGTGCACCGCGCTCCAGGACACGACCCGCGCGTGCTGGTCACGCGGGTGACGGAGATCGTCGGCTCTGTGGCGCTACTGTGCTTTAGCGCGGGCCTGGTCGCGGAGCTGCGTTGCCCGGGTCTTCACGGGGTCCTCAACGCCGGAGTCGATGACCTTCTGCATGGATTCGGCCACCGCCTTCGGATCGTCGGCCAGCAGTTTCCCGGCGATGGCCACTGCGGCGCCGGCGGCCGCATCGCGCAGCACCGGTTCACGCAGCCGCTTCGTGGCTTCCGCCAGGGTCTTAGCGGACGGGATCCGGATCAGCACTTCGAGGGCTAGTTGCCGTTCCTCGTCGCGCACTGCCGCTGCCATCGCCGCCTCGTACATCGCCAGGCGCTCATCGTCCGGGACGACGAACTGGCGGGCGACGCGCAGATAACCGCGCAGTGCGCGGACCTTCAGCCGATCGTCGGTGGCGCTCTGGGCCATCTTCAGCAGAGCCGGCGCCGCGTCGGGCGTCATCCAGTCGCCCAGCTGTTGCGCCGCGGCGCTTTGCACAGCTGCGTCAGCCGATTGAGAGGCCTCAACGATCACCCCCAGCGCCCGTGCGCCGCCGACGGCACCGAGCGCTTCAAGCAGCCTGCACTTGGCCGGTGTCGGCGCTTGCGACAGCATGGCAGACAATTTGGCGGCACATGCGTCCCGGTCCGGCATGCGACCGGAGGCGGCCTTGAGTGCGTCTCCGATCGTGGTGAGTTCGTCGGCGTTCTTGGCCCGCACTGTCCGTTCAATCAGCCAAGACAAGCGGGCGAAGTCGATCGTTTCGCCGAGCGATTTGTAGGCCGCGGCGCGAATCGACGCGTCGGTGTCATCGGCGGCCTTGAGCAAATCAGGCACCGCGGCCGCGATGCCGCGCCAGCCCGCCACTTCGATCAGCGATCGGCGCGATGGTCCCGTAGCTTTTGTCAGGCGCGCGGCCAGATCCGCGTTCACGTCAGCGCCTGGCAGCTCTTGGATCGCGTCGACTGCCGCGGCAGCGATGTCGGCGTCTGCGTCCACGACGGCAGAGAGCAGCACGGGCACGCACGACACATCACCCTGTTGCCGCATGGCCTGGATGGCCGTGATCCGCACCAGTTTTGACCCGCGCTCGGCCGCTTGTGCCAGCAAACTCACCGGCGGCCGATCGGACCGGTCCATCAGCGCGAGCATCAGCAGCGCCTGACGCTCCGGCTCCATCCGCTCCAGCTCGGCCACCAGCGTGTCGGTCGCTTCCCGGCCGGGCAGCTCGCGGGCCACACGCAGACCCAGTTCGAACCGCTCCCGATCCTCCGACCGCAGGAGATCGAGCAAGCCGGCCACGCCGTCGGCTTTCCGAGCCAGAAGCGCACCACGCGTCGCCTCCAGCACGCGCTGGCGCGGCACGTCGGCGGCGCACACCGCGTCGAAGATCCCCATGGCCGTGGCCACGTCTCCGGACCGCTCGCATTGTTCGGCGCACAGGATGCAGCCTTCCGCGACCGCGGACCGCACCTTGGGTGTTGCGCTCGCCATCGCCGGACCCTTCAGGAACTGCGTCAGCACGCCGGTGGCGGCACCATCGCTGATACGGCCCAGCGCGACCGCGGCAGCCGCGGCGACTTCCTCATCGGAGCCCGCCAGCTTCTGCGACAGGATTTCCACCGCCTGGGGGTCGCGGCGCAGGCCGATCGAAGTAATCACGCCCACCAGCAGCCGGCCCTCCAGCTGCGCGGCGGCTGTGCGCAGCGCGTCGTCCGCCGCCGGATCGGGGATCGCCTCCAAGGCGATGCGGGCCCAGGCGGCGAGCTGTTCATTGGTCAGGAGGGCAGCCAGGGCCGGCGCGGCCTGCCCGTTGGCAAAGCGTGCCAGTTGTTTGCAGGCGATCGCCTTGTCCTGCGGCGGTGAGTCGGGCGATTCCAGCACCGCAATCAAGTTCTTCTGTCGTTCGGCCGGCGTCTCGTCCGCACCGGCCAGGCCAAGCGGCTGCAGGGCACTCGCCGAAAGCGCGATCGCCAGGCAGACAACCCATTGAGCAAAATGTCGACACATAGTGGTGATTCTCCGTATTGAAGTGCCAGGCACTGATTACATCCGCCAGGGTTCCCGCAATGCTTCGCCGCGCAGCCGATTCGCCTCGTCGTCATTGAGGAACTCGTGCCGCTCGGGATCATACTTCAGCGTGCGGTTGAGGAAGATCGCGATGTTCGCGGCATGGCAGGCGATGTGGGAGTTGCAGGCCACCTCAGCGTTGGCGACCGTCTGCCCGCGCGTCTTGACGCAGTCCAGGAAATTGCGGACGTGGAACGTGGCCGGATAACCGCCGATCTCCGCCACCCGCTTCCCGGCCAGCAACGCCGGCGAACTGACCTCCAGTCGACCGGAATCGCCCGCTTCGACCCAGCCGGATTCGCCTTCGAACCGTACGGGGCACGAGCCGAGCGGCAGCCAGCCGTCTTCGCGGATCACCAGCTGCGTTCCGCTGGCGTAGACGGCCGTCGAGCGATTGTCCGGCGTGCGCGGATGGTATTCGACGGGCGCCGTATGATCGGCGTTGGCCGCCCATTGGCACAGGTCGACGCAGTGCGAGCCCCATTCCAGCACGCCGCCACCGACCATGCCGCCGCCTTTCTCGAACTCACCGCCGCGGTTGGCAATCTCCTGGTTGTAGGGACGCCAGGCCGCCGGCCCGAGATACAGATCCCATTGGATCTCGGACTCCGGTGGCTGCGGCTGCGCCGGCAGCCAGCCGCTGGTCTTCACCGAGTTGTCCCAGGGCGACGGATGCGCGTGCACGGCGGTGAGCTTGCCGAGCTTGCCGGTCCGCGCCAGCTCAATGGCAAAGACGAAATGCGGCAGGCTCCGCCGCTGCGTGCCCGCCTGGAACACGCGTGCCGTGCGTCGGAACGTCTCGGCCAGACGCAGGCTCTGCGCGATGTTCCGTGTGCAGGGCTTTTCGCAGTAGACGTCCTTCCCGGCCAGCGCGGCCATCATCGAGGCGGTGGCGTGCCAGTTTGGGCCGGTGGCGATCAGCACGGCGTCAATGTCATTGCGGTCCAGCAGCTCGCGGAAATCGATGTACATCGCGCAGCCACTGTTGCCGTACTTCTCATCGACGATCCTTTTGATCTCCGTACGTCGATTGGCTTTCGCGTCGGCGATGGCCACGAACTGCACGTCCGGCTCGGGCAGGAAGCAGCTGAGCACATACGTGCCTCGATTCCCCAGCCCAATGCCGCCGACGATGATCCGCTCGCTGGCCGGCACGCCTCCGTCCCTGCCCAGCGCCTTGGCCGACACAAACGTCGGCGCGGCCCAGGCGGCGCTGACAGCCGTGGCTGTGGCGAGGAACTTTCGCCTGGAAACAGTGTGACTCTTCCGAGACTGCATGGAATTCTCCTTCGCAAGGGGATGCGGAAACGTCGCGTGGACGGAAATTCTGGTGGGCCCTGTCTCTCCAGGCCCTGATTCTGGCATCGATTCCGGCCTGCGTCAAACTCCCCTCGCCGGATCACGGGGCCCGGCCTGCATCACTCCGGGGTGCGGCCAGGTGGGTGGGTTCGAACGAAGTGAGCCCCGGGCTGCGAGTTCCGGGGGCTCGCTGCGTTCGGCCCCGGCCAACCCAAGACAAGACGTGCCTGGATCACGCGATGATATTGAGCGACACACATGCAGGCCGGCGACGGCCTCAACAACGCCGTTCACGCGCCGATCAGGGTGGTGGCCCCTGCGCAGGCATGCCCCTGTCCAGCCGAAACCAGCGCACCTCCTTGGCACGCAGCGGCGTCGTGAACTCCCGGATGTTCTCCCCCACGGACTCCCGCGTCGCCAGATCGACCACGCGACACGCTGCCGGCAGACGAATCGTCGCCGAACCTTCGACGTTGGGAGCGGCGACGGTCAGAAAGTGACGATTCGCAAACAACAGGTGAGAGGGATCATCGTCGTAGATGTGCACGCCCGCGTCGCGCGCGACGCGTTTGAGCAGCGCTGCCGGAAGCGGCGCTGTGGCCGAGTAGATCGACGTCCAACCTTCCATCGTCCGTCGGGCGACGATCCCTTTGTGTGGGGCCTGCGCAAGTGCGGCCAGCACTGTGGCCCGATCGTCGCTCACGACCAGCGGATCCGCCGGAAGCGGCTGCAGTGGGTGAGAGATGCCCTCCCAGGGGCCCTGCCACGCGATCGCAACTCCCGGGTCGTGAGCAGCGGCGTCCGGAACAATGCGAATCCCCGTGAGCCGGGTGACATGGTCCAGTCCCTGTTCGTGCTGGCTGAAGTACCCTGGGGCGTAGAACCAGATGACGCTCCTGTCGTCTTTCAGCAGGCGTTCGCCGAGTAGTCCGCGCTGCGCCGCATCCAGCATGAACGCGTTGAGCACGAGCACAAGCCTGTAACGCGAGGCGTCAATCCGTTCAAGATCACTTAGCAAGGCCGTATCATAGGGAGCCACGAAACCCAGTTCGGCGACTTGAGCGCTCAACAGATTCCGCAGGAATGTGCCGGGACGCTCGGGCGGGTTGCGGAACCGCACGTAATGCTGCGACCGCTCGTCCACCAACACCAGGATCTCGGCGGCGGAACCGCGGTCGGATGTGCCGAGCGCCTCGGTGCGCACCTGGCCGACCTCCCGCACCGTGTCCAAGATCACCGGATCCTCGTAGTACCCGCCGTGGATGTCGAAATGCGCCGTCTGCACGCCCTGGGCCACGGTCATGCCAATCTCGCGGCGGTTCATCCAGGCGAACTGTTCGGGCGTCTCGGTCAGCCCCATCTGCCATTCCCACGTCTTCAAGGCGGGGTCGGCCTTGAGTTTCTCGAAGTACTTGAAGCTGACCTGATCAAAATCGTTCCAGAACAGTTTGCCGTGCAGCGCGAGTGATGTGATTGGCAGGCGGAAGAAGGGTTTTCCGGGCAGGTTCCGGTCGAAATAGCTCGACGGCGCCATCAGGAAATCGACGTGGGGACTGCGCAGCAACCTGTCCAGCGCCAGGTGGCCGGCATCTTCCGCCAGGTCGGCGAATTCAAACGTGTAAGCATAGAACGCGCCCACGACTTTCGTGCCGCCCGTCGCGTCCTTGACGGTGCCGGCCATCAGATCGATCGAGTCGGCCATGATGTCGGACCAGAACGTGTGGAAATCAATGACGTGCTGCTCGCGCAGCGGGTCGCGGAAGATGCGAGTCCGATCACCAATCCGCTCGTCCCGGCCGGGTATGTCCGCGGTGCCCAGGGCGACACCCGCGCGGTGCCACGCGTCCTGCAGCGCCCGGTCCGTGCCGTACTTGTCGGCCAGCCAGCGGCGAAAGGCCTCCCGCATCGGGCGGCTGTAATCCCCCAGCCGCTCGCAGTTCATGCTCCAGTGGTACCACTCCTCCGTCTTCTGACCGGAGATCTGGTAGCCGATCACTCGATCGGCGTAATCAGACTGCTGCACGTGTTCGATCACCACGCGCAACGCATGCTGCATGTCTGATCGCCAGCGAGGCGATGCCAAGGACGCGTAGTTGCCCGCGCGAGGCAGCGCGAACAACTTTTCGCCGAACGAGGTGGAGCCGTTGTCCAGAACCATCAGTTCGTCGGGGTACTTCTCGCACCACCACACGGGCGCATCGACGTAGATGCGCGGAAGCAGCCAGCTGTCGGGCGCTGCAGCGAGGATGCAATGCGCTCGGTCGTCCAGCGGGGCAAAATCCCAGTGATCCTCGCGAACCCACAGCGGAGGCGAAAAGCCGTAGCCGCTGATCTCGACGACGAAATTGAAGATCTGACAGCCGGCCGCAGCGAACTGCGTCACGCGGCGCGAGAGATTGGCCGGGCTGGTGTCGTACGTCGAGTAGCAGAAGCCCGAGTGAGGCTGGCCGTCGATCACCAGCGTCGGCACGCCCCCCACCAGGCCGATCCGGCAGTCCGCCGCCTGAACGCACGAGGCCAGAACGCAGAGAATTGAAAACAACCACAGTGTGGTTGTACGAGTCAGCCGCAACACGTCCAATGTCATTGTGCTCCAGTGTGCATGGCTGAGCACGAGGAGTCAATCGGCTGACAAGATCCAATCCGACGGCGGCCTGCAGGGCGCAGTACGAGCCTGCCACAACAGGTAAGAAAGTACGAGAGGAGAACCAGACCATGTCGAGACAACCCTGTTGGCCGGCGCGTCTGCTGATGCTGCTAACGCTGACGCTGCTGTGGCCGAGCGCGTGCGGCAGTGCGGACGAAACCGGGAGCCAGGCAAGCGCCGTGCCGCGTCACGATCGGCCGCCGCGGACAGTGATTGTCGGCACCGCCATGACGCCTTGGTACAGCGATTACCCGGGGCTCGAGCGGCGCATCCAACAGATGTGCGCATTGATCGATCAGATGGCAGCCGACGCTCGCACGCAATACGGACGTGCCATCGACGTGGCGGTGCTGAGTGAGTACGCCCTGACGGCCGGCAAGCAGGGCACGGCGGCCGAGATTGCCGTGCCCCTGGACGAGACGATCATTCAGGCTTTCGCCGCACCCGCGCGCCGGCACAATACGTACATCGTGTTCGGTGGCGTGATTCGCGACGACTCCGCTTCGGCCGACTGCTGGAACGCCGCCGTGGTGATCGATCGCCAGGGACGCCTTGCGGGGCGGTACGCCAAGGTCCACCCCGTGCTGGATCAGGTCGATGCCGACGGGCGGATCATTCTCGAGGGCGGAGTGACACCGGGTACCGAGTACAACGTGTTTGACTTCGATTTCGGGCGCGTGGGTCTGCAGATTTGTTACGACGTGGAGTATGCCGAAGGCTGGCAACGGCTAGCGGAACGAGGTGCGGAACTTGTTCTGTTTCTCACACAATCCCCCCAACTCACCCGCCCTGCCATGTACGCCGCGACTCACGAATACTGGATCGTCTCGTCCACGTTCCGCAACAACGCGTCGGTCTTTGAGCCGGGCACGGGCCTGGTTGCCGCTCAGATCACCGAGCCGCGGCAGACGCTCGTCCATGAGCTTGACTTGAGCTTTCTGCTGCTCCCCTGGTCGTCGCGACTGCGCAACGGCCAGGCGTTTCGTGAGGCATTTCAGGATCGCGTCGGGTTCCGCTACTCTGAGTCGGAGGATCGCGGTGTGTTCTGGTCCAACGACCCGCAGACGACGATCGGCGACATGGCGCGCTCGCTGAATCTGCTCGATACGCCGATCGAGCAGCAGACGCGAGCGCGTGCCGCCCAGGACCGCCTGCGCGGCGGACCGGCGCGCTGAATGAAGTGGCGTGATTTCCGCGAGACCTGGGAGCCTGACGCGTGAGCGAGGGGAGCCTCGGCCTTGACTTCCCGGCGGCTGACGTGTGCGGCAGAAACGAGACGATGATGAAACTAAAACGAAGCAAGATGCTCAGTCAACTGCTGATCGGCTTGTTGACGTCCGCAGTCTGCACCCGACTCTCCGCGGCCGACCAATCGGTGACCTATTCGCTGGCCGACGATTTCTCCTACACGCACAACAATCACGACAGCACCTGGTCCTACCGCCTGGACGATGGTGATCGCGCGGCGCCGTCGTTTCCGCTTCTGCCGTCCTGCGATCGCGATGCAAACATGTTGTGGGGATCGGATTTTCCCCTGCCCCCCAAGATGTGGAGTGACACCACGGGCTACTGGGGGATCGGAAAGAACACTACGGGCGAGGTGCTTGTTTCAACCCGCAACGGCACGCGCTGGGCCCCAGGTGAAGTGCTGCTGCATCCCAAGGGAGGCGACGCCCCGGTGCGACTGGTCATTGCCTGGAGGGCGCCCAGCAACCTCGTGATCAACGTCCGGTATGCGGTGGGTCCCGCCAGCGAGCACGGCAACGGCATTGGATACCGGATCACCTGGCGGAGCCGAGAAAATGATGTCGATATTGTCACCCTGCCCAACGTCCGCGGCGGGATCGCCAATCGTCTGACGGGCATCGGTGTCGCACAAGGCGACCTGCTGCTGTTTCGGATCGATGACTGTGGGGATCCCGGCGGCGACATCTGCCGCGCGGACATTCGCATTGAAGCCGCGGCTGGGAACGACTCGCCAGCACCGTCCGTCTGGCCGACCGGCGGCACGGTTGTGGCTGGCAGCGACCTCAGGCTCCGCGTTTCGACAACCGCAGCGAGTGTGTTCCAGTGGTGCAAAGACGGACACCCAATCGCCGGTGCCACCAATCCCGTGTATCGCATTCCGGAAGTGACCTTGACGGACGCCGGTACATACAGCGTGCTCTGCGACGGTGTACCTCGCGGGGAATCGGTGTTGGGCGTTGAGCCGACACCGGTCGTTCCGGAAAGGTACGCGTCGCCGACACCGCGGCAGCGGTTTTCTGAAACGCTGAGCGAACAAGAGTTGGAGCTTCAGGCAAACGAACTGCAGCGGCGTTTTGCCGAGTCACGCCGGCGGTTGGCAGCGGACCGGTATAGGCCCGCGTACCATTTCGTCAGCCCCGAGAGCCAGATGAACGACCCGAACGGGCTGTGCCACTGGCAAGGCCGCTGGCATCTGTTTTACCAGGCGTATCCTCCGGACGAATTCCCGAACCCGGACGATATTCCGAAGCGCCGCCAGCACTGGGGACATGCGGTCAGCGAGGATCTGGTTCGCTGGCGCGATCTGCCGTATGCCATCTATCCGGGTGTGGAGCGGATGTGTTTTTCCGGCGGTACAGTCGTGGAGCCGGACCGCGTCGTGGCGTTCTATCCGGGGATCGGCGCGGGCCAAATGGTCGCTGTGTCGGACGATCCGCTGCTGTTGAACTGGCATAAGCTCGACGCCAACCCCGTCATTCCCGGCGGTGCCGGAGATGCGTGTATCTGGAAAGAGGATGACACGTATCTGGGTCTGATTGGGCGCGGGCTGTGGACATCGACGGACCTGGTGCACTGGGTGCCACACGGCGAGTTCGTGACGGGAGTGGAGGGTTCCTGCCCGAACTTCCTGCCGATTGGTGACAAACACATCCTGCTCTCGTTCAGTCACGTCCACGGCGGCGAATATCTGCTGGGCGATTACGACAGGCAGCAACGTCGGTTCCAAGCCACTCGGCGCGGGCGTTTCAACCATGGGTATGTTGCACCGGGAGGCGTGCACGCCCCGTCCGCAGCGGCGGATGGCCGGGGCGGCGTGATCAACATCCTGAACCTGAATGATGCGAAACCGAGCCCCGACTGGGATCAAATCATGTCCCTGCCGCAGCAGTTAACGCTGGGGCCCGACCAACGACTCGAGATCCAGCCGGTGGAGGCAGTCGCGACGCTCCGCGGACAGGTTCAGCATGTGACGCGGACGGCGCTGCCTGCCGGCAAGGAAGTTGTCCTCGACACGATCCGCGGCAACACCCTGGAACTCGATGTCGAAATCGATCCGCAACTGGCGCGCTGGGTGGAAATGCGGGTGCTGCGGTCGCGTCAGGCAGAGGAATTCACGTCCATTGTCCTCTACAACTTCGATCGCAAACTGAGCGTCTGGTACGATACGCCGGCGGTTGCCTGCCTGGACGGGTCGCGCTCGAGCACGTTGCCGGATGTGTGGCTCCGACCGCCAGAGCAAACGGCACTCAGCCAGGTAGTGCGGGACGGGGCGTCCGCGCCTGCCGCGACCATCCCCCCTGACAAACCCTGGAAACTGCGGGTGTTTCTTGACCGCAGTGTGGTCGAGGTCTTCGTCAACGAAACGGAGTATCTTGCCATCCGTGTCTACCCCGGTCGCACGGACAGCCTGGGTGTCTCGTTGCGCGCCCAAGGGCGAGATGCGGTGCTCAACAAGCTCGACGCCTGGCCAATGCGGTCGATCTGGCCGTGAAAGGACGTCACGGCCAGGGCTCCCCCCCCCGCCCCCGAACCCTGGACGGCTGTTTGTGTCTTTGCCCTCGGCGGAAGTTCCCCGACTCGTGCAGGGATGACTCCTTGGCCGGGGAGCTGCCGATCTGCGTCGGAAGTCGCTGGGATGATACGTTCTTAACGGACCATGAATGCTGCCTTTGACAAGCTGATCGAGCATCTGGACCAGCGGCAAGTCCGGTACCTGATGAACGCTGAACTCCGATCCATCTGCGCGGATTTCAGCGGGAGTGTCGGCACGTACCGGGTCATCGCCGTGGTGGAAGCGGACGGAACACTCTTCCAGGTGCTGGGCGCCCTACCGATCAGCATTCCGGAAGGTGCACGACCATCGATCGCCGAAACGATCGCGCGCGCCAACTTCGGATTGAGGATGGGGAAGTTCGAAATGGACGTAGACAACGGTGAGCTTCGCTTCAGCGTCTCGCAGTTCCTGACCGACAGGGGTCTGGAAGACGAGGTCATCGGTCACATGATGGGCCTGACCCTGGCGATGCTGGACACCTATCTGCCCGCCATCCTGTCGGTTGTCTACGGCAATGAACTGCCCAAAGACGCGATCCGCTGCGTCGAGGCAGTCTGACGGCTATCGCTTGCCTCGGTTGCCACGCGCAGCCTGTCCGCCGGGCCCGACAGGACCCGGTCGAATGCTCGGTCAGGACTCCTCCAGGCCCGCCGGGCCGACACAGGTCTGATTGTGTCGGCCCGGCGGGCCTGTGAGTCACTGATTCGCCTGCTCACCGGTGGCTTGCGCCACCGGCAGAGGTTGTACCGGGCCTTCGGCCCTGAGGAGATGATTGAACCGGCTCATATCGTCGGCTCAGTATCCGCTGTTCTTCCCCTCTGCTCGGCTATGCAACCCCCCTTTCCTCAAGAAGAATGGCTTCACCGCATTGCCTTTCGTGGTTGCGGACTTCCTGAGGGCATCCGGCACCCGGAGTGGCGATCCGCGGCTTCGCCGCTCCGCGACTCCGGGCCATATTGCACTCAATTGCGATCGACAGTTGGTTCGGTGTCTGCGTTGGCCTCGAGTACGAGGAGGTGGAGTACGAGTAGGAATACGAGTACCATGAACGGAGGATCCAGAAGGAGGTCAGGCATACGACGAAGCGACGTCTTTCCAGCCTGCGGCGACTTTGCAACGTGCAGCGCGACGTTACACTCCAGGAACCCTGCCATGAAGATGCCACTTCTGTTCCATACGGTGCCGCTTGTTGTGCTGATGGCCGTCTGCGCGACGGCGGTGGGCGGTGAGGCGGTCAATGTCGTCGTGATTTTCGCGGACGATCTGGGGTACGGCGATCTGGGCTGTTATGGTTCGCCCACGATTCGCACACCCCAGCTGGACCGCATGGCCGCGGAGGGATTGCGCTTCACCGACTTCTACTCGGCGGCGGAAGTCTGCACACCCAGCCGCGCGGCACTGCTGACCGGGCGATATCCCATTCGCAGTGGCATGTGCGGACATCGCCGCGTGCTGTTTGCCGATTCGCCGGGCGGCCTGCCGCCGGCGGAGATCACGCTGGCCGAGGCGCTCAAGCCGCGCGGCTACGCCACGATGCATATCGGCAAGTGGCACCTGGGCATCCACGCGGGCGGACGCCCGCTCGACCAGGGCTTCGACCGCAGTTTCGGCTTGCCCTATTCCAACGACATGGATGCCCGACCGGATTTGCCCCGTGGCGCGTCCGGTTGGCCCGACCCGCCGCACGATGGCTGGAATGTGCCGCTCCTGCGGGACGGGCAGGTTGTTGAACAGCCAGCCGATCAGACGACGCTCACCCGGCGCTACACGGAAGCAGCGGTGGGATTCATCCGCGAGCACAAGGATCGGCCGTTCTTTCTCTATCTGGCGCACACGTTTCCGCACGTGCCGCTGTTCGCCTCGGCTGCCTTCCAGGGGCAGAGCCGCGCGGGCATCTACGGGGATGCCGTCGAGGAACTCGACTGGAGCGTCGGGCAGGTGCTCTCTGCGCTGAGCAACGCAGGGATCGCGGAGCGGACGCTGGTGTTTTTCACCAGCGATAACGGTCCGTGGCTCATCATGGGCGACCAGGGCGGCAGTGCCGGGCTCCTGCGCGATGGAAAAGGCAGCACGTGGGAAGGTGGCATGCGCGTGCCCGGCATTGCGTGGATGCCCGGCCGCATCCGCCCGGGCGTGACGTCCGAGCTGGCTCATACGATGGACCTCTTGCCGACAGCGCTGGCCCTGGCAGGCATCGCGCCGCCCGACGGCGTGACTCTGGATGGCGCCGACCTGTCGCCGCTTTTGTTCGAGTCGCAGGCGCTGCCGCCACGCCCGTTCTTCTACTACCGCGGCGACCAGCTGTTCGCCTGCCGGCTCGGCCCGTGGAAAGCCCACTTCTTGACGCAGACCGGCTACGGCCAGCCGCAACCGGAACAGCACGATCCGCCGCTGTTGTTCCATCTGGGCCGCGACCCGTCCGAAAAGCGCAACGTCGCCGCAAGCCACTCAGATGTCCTGACGCAGATTCAGGAAGTCGTGCAGGCCCATCGCCAGGGGGTCGTGCCGGGTGCTCCGCAGCTGCAATAACAATCGCTCTCCCCACGCCCCACCGCGTGTTGTCATTCGGCGCCAGAAGCCTCCGGCGCGGGTCGCACGAAGATACCGGACTGAGCGCCCGGTTTGAGCGGCTCGCGGCCCAGCGGCGGCAGCCGCGGCAGCCGTGGGACGAGGATGCTCGACGCGTGCCCCTGGTCTCGCAGGATCGTCACCTGCCCCGGCGGCATCCCCGATTCGTACTTGTAAGCCGGACGACCGTCACCGTGGCGCGTGACCGGATCGTTCTGGGGCGGCTGGCTGATCCACAGCCCCAGCTGGTGCCCCGCGTGAAACACGTGACCGACCGGGCAGACCTCGATCTCCATCAGGAACGGCTCGCCGGGAACGACCGGCTGCGGGGCGCGGTGTGTGTGACGCGGTCGAACGAGGACTGACTCGCCGTCTTGAACAAGCCAGAGCGATTTGTTCGGGTCGAGCTTGCGATGGGACGCGCGGAGCAACCCGCGCTGGAGCATCTGCACGATCCCGTCGGGAGCCACGTCCACCAGCGCGACAAACAGGTCGGTGTCAATGGTCGTGCAGTTGACCCACAGGCTCACGCAGAGCGGGCCGCAGATGGCCGTGCTCTGGCCGCAGTCGAGCAGGTAATACACGCCGTCCATCTGGTCGCCTTGGTCGACAGACACACGGAACGAGTCGCCTGCCTGAGCAGGGCTCGAGGGCGGATCGGGCAGCAGCTGGCGGTTTTCATGCAGGTAGTAGCGCGTCCATTGAGTCTCGGGCAGCGGGAAGTCGGCCGCGACCAGCGGCTGGTTGACACGGTCTGAGTCGGCCGGGGTTTCGAAGTAGATCTGCACGCGCCGCGCTCGATCCGTGAACTCCGCACCAGCTTCTGCATCCTCCCGCAGCGTCCAGTAGTCGAGCCAACGGAGCCGTTCGCGATGAAACCGCCGCACGTCAGCGTGGTTGCCATTGGACAGTACCAGTCGCTTGGGGACGTCATCGGGGATAGAGTGCCAGATCCACGCCCCGGCGGGGCCGGTCTGCTCGTCCTGGTAGGCATGCATGAGATGGATCGGCGCACGCACGCCGGAGGCAAATGCTCCAGGCGACGCGGCCGCAAACGCCTCGATATCCTCCTCGCTGTGCAGCGCATGCCAGAGCAGACTTCCGGGCAGATCCCAGCGCGGCCGACCGGCCACGATGGCCTCGTACTCGGCGCGTGTCATGCCGCGGGACTGCAGGGCCGCTTCCCCCGAATCAAACGGCCCGGTCGGTTTGTAGAGGTTCACCATCCAGTCAACCGGAAACCCGCAGTTGCGGATGCCCCCGATCCGGCCGATGTCGCGATAGATATCGTCGAACAAGCCGGAAACGGCCACCGCCGTGAGGTGCGGCGGGTTGGTCGCGGCGACCATCAGTCCGGTCAGCCCGCCCCACGAGTGGCCGTGGAGCGCCACCTTGCCGTTGGACCAGGGCTGCGTCACGATCCAGTTCTCGATAATCTCGTAACCGTCGCGCGCCGTCTGTTGGCTGAGTGCCTGAATCGCTCCGCCGGACGCCCCGGCACCGCGCACCGAGGCGCGCACGGTCACGTACCGATTGCCGAAATCGCGTGGCGAACGAGGGACGGTGGAATCGGGATATCCCATCATCTCAAACATGGCCGGCCAGCTGGGCTCGACGGCGTCTCGCTCCAGGCCGCGCGGGTAAGCGACAGCCAGTGCGATCTGGACACCATCCGACATTGGCGCGAACGTGAACTCGGTGCGGAAATCGTCCTGCGGCCCGCGAGCGGGCTTCTTCTGCCGCTGAGCCAGCTGACGCCGGTACGTTTCGGCTTCTTGCCTTGTCAGCACGCCGTCCTGATTCGCATCTGCCTCGGGATACTGTTGCAGCCATTGCTGCAACTGCTCCGGAGAGACTTCCGGGGGTACGGGAGGCTGGGCCCACGCGGTGTTGAGCGTGGCCACACAGAGAACGGAGCACCAACCGGCGTAAGACGCGCGCACGACAGACAACCTCCAATGGCGGATGAATTCCCGGGCCCACGGCGTCGCATTCGCATCGGGCAACGTGCGACACAGGTCCATCTCCAAGTGCGGGCCTTCGACACTGTGCGACGTTCAGATTATCCTGCCTCGGAGGTGCCGCGACTATCCCCCGCGACCGGTGCCGCCGGGTGCATCCTGTGTTGAATGGGCCGCGATCGTCGCTGGGAGATGGACTTTCACAGACGGGATGAACAGAATGAACACGCTGAGAGCAGCTGCCGACGACTTTCTTTGCGGACAGGTGGGAGCGTTCCGCTCAGGGGGCACGCGACGAGAGTGTGCGCGTCGTCCTCGAAGCGCAAGAGATCCGTGCTTTTGACAATCACCGTGTCGCTGGGAGGGAATGCAATGGGGAATTGCACGACGTGTTGGTTTGTAGGTGTCACTGCCCTGCTGTGTTTCGCGAGTCCCTCTGGCATGGCACAGCTGCTTGCCCAGCAACGGGTGTCGCGTCTGGAGGATCCGACAGTTCGCGCTTTGCCTGCCAACGTCGCCAGAACGTCAGACATCCCTTACGCGGGGAACGAAAACCCGCGACAGACGCTGGATCTGTTGGTTCCAGCCAAACGCACGAATGCTCCATTACCGGTCATCGTGTTCATTCACGGCGGCGCGTGGCAAAGCGGCGACAAGTCTGCGGGTCTACAAGACGCGATCCCATTTGTTGCCTCGGGTCACTATGCCGCGGCGTTAGTCGGCTATCGCCTGAGCGACGAGGGAAAATGGCCGAACCAGATCCACGACTGCAAGGCTGCCATTCGCTGGATACGGGCGAACGCGGCTCGGTACGCTTTGGACGGTAACCGAATTGGTGTTTTGGGCGCTTCGGCCGGCGGGCATCTGGCCGCGGTGCTCGGCACGAGCGGTGAGGTGCTCTCGATGGACGGCACGCTCGGGGCCCATGGCGACGTTTCCAGTCGCGTCAGCTGCGTCGTCGACCTTTTCGGGCCGACGGACTTTCTGCGCATGAACGACACGGCGATACCAGAGGCGACGCTGGATCACGACGCGCCCCAATCGCCCGAATCACAACTCATCGGTGGCCCGATTCAAGAGAAACCTGACATCGTTGCCACGGCCAACCCGATCAATTACTGCAGTTCCGATGATCCACCGATTCTGATTGTTCACGGCACACGCGATCCGTTGGTTCCCTTCAACCAGTCCGAGTTGTTGCACCAGGCAATGAAGAAGGCCGGTGTCAGTAGCACGCTCGTCACGATTGAAGGCGCTGGACACGGAAGTGGCTTTGGTCCCGATGTCGCCAAGTTGGTGGAGCGATTCTTCGAGCATCACCTGCGCGGTGAAGTTACCATATGGGAGGATCTGACGCTCAAGGCGGACATCCCCGAGCCTCAGTGACGGAACATCCGGATCCTGGCCCACATGAGCGGCAATGATCGCCTGACGGGGTTTTCTCGAGACAGGATGAACAGGATCCACAGGATGGCAAGCGAGAGTTGTTCTTTTCTGCGGGCCGAGGTCAGACTGATGAACACAACGAGGACCTACCCGCGGGGGGCGACGATAGCCCTGTTGCTACTCGCTCCGCTCAATGCGCCGCAGGCGGCCGATCCGCCCGCGCAGAAACTCGACGAGCTCTACGCGTGGTTTCCGCAGGCGACGGCCGCGGACGGCGGCGACGGGCTGCTGACAAAGGTGCAGGCCCACCAGGCCAAAGAGGAGCTGCCGTCGCTGGGCGACTATCAGCACGCCGTGCGGACCGAGACCTGGACGGAAAAATGGCCTCAGGCGGACGGCACGATCGAGACACGCACGGTAACGGCGGAACTCTGGACGGACGCCATGCAGGCCGCGCTTGACCAGCGCAACATCTTGCACATTCCCGCCCGCGACAAGCCCTACTACATTGACGGGCCGCTGGTCGTGAAGTCCCATGCTAGGCTCATCGCCGACCCCACGGCTGAAATCCGTCTCCAGCCCGGCTCGAACACCTGCATGGTGCGCAACGCCACGCTGATCGGTTTTCCCGACCAAGCGGTACCCGGCGATACTCAGCCCGACGTCGACATTCACATCGAAGGTGGTATCTGGTCGACGCTCGCGACGTCGCCCAAGGAGGCGAACGGAAACGTGCGCGGCAGCACGGCCAAGGTCAATCCTGTTTTTGGTACCCATGGAGTCATGCTGCTGCAAAACGTGCGCCACGTGCGGCTGCGGAACCTCACCGTGCGGCAGAGCGTGCCCTTTGCCGTGCATCTGGCTAATGCGCGCGACTTCATCGTCGAGAATATCACGCTCGATGCCCATCGTCGCGATGGCGTGCATGTGAACGGTCCGGCCAATGGTGGCGTCATCCGTGGCGTACGCGGCGATGCGCTCGATGATTTCGTGGCGCTCAATGCCTGGGAGTGGGCGAACTACGCGCCGAGTTATGGCCCGATCGAACGCATGCTGATCGAGCACGTCACCGGCGCGCCCGAAGGTGTGCCGGCCGCCAATGCCATCCGCTTGCTGCCGGGCGTGAAACGGTTCGCCAATGACACGGAACTTGACTGCCCGATCACCGACGTAACGCTCCGTGACATGGTTGATATTGTCGAATACAAACTGTACGACCAGCCCAACCTCGAACTAGGCCGCGACAGTGATTTCAGCGTCCGAATAGGAACGCTCGCACGCATTCGCTTCGAAGACCTTGTCTTCAACCGTCCGGGCCGGATCGAAGTGCACGCCAACGCGGACGGTGTTGCGGTGGAAAACGTGCAACTGAACCATGCCTTGATGCCAGACTGGTATCTCCTGGCGATTGGCCCAAAATCACAGACCTACAAGCACGGGGGCGAGGGCTCGCCCGAGCACTGGACCGAGATTTTTTCGCCCGACCTCGACTGCACCGTGAGGAACGTGACCGTCAATGGCGTCCGCGCCCGAGACATTCCCGGGGAATTGTCCGCCGAACAAGTCGTCCGCGTTATCAAACAGACACCGAATCCGGATTATCCCAGGACCACTCCCCGCGGTGGCACCGGCCGCGGTATTTGGATTCGTTGACGAGTTGTTTCGCAGAAGCACGCCCGCGAAGGGCCGAGTCGGCAACAAGGAGTGCCGAGCTCAGACGGGAACCCCCACGTCGCTCGTCACTCCTTGCTCGTCACTCGTCCTTCCCCTCCGCCCTCGGTCCTCTGTCCTCCGCGTCACTTCTGCGCCCTGCCGTCCAACGCCCGCTTGAGCTCGATCAGCGCATCGACCTGATCCTGAGGAATGCGGCCCGTCTGGTCCGGGGCGACGTCGAGCAGCCAATTCGCTCCGCGTCCGACGACTTCCTCGTAGCGATTCAGGCACCACTCCAAGGACTTGGGTTTGTTCTGGCCTGTGTGGAACCACACTTCGGTCAGACAATCCTCCGTCTGCATCGGAATGTAGTAGGTTGTTCCGCTGATGCCGATCCGGGGGACATGGCCGTCTTGGGGCGGTGGCGTCATTTCGCCGTTGATGATGTCCGTCGGCCAGATCATGACGCGTTCGTCGAGCGTCTCGCGGTGATAGTTCCACGTCACGCGAAACGTGCGCGGCCCCACGCCGTCCCAGAAGGAGTGATTGAACAAAACCAGGCACTCCGGCTGATGCTGTTTGACTTGCGCGTAGATGCGCTGCAGACGCGCGCTATTTCCCGCTCCCAGGTCCCAGGGGATGTCGAACCAGACGAGCGTGATGGGACCGTAGCCGGTCAATAGTTCGGTGATCTGGTTGCGACAGAACTCCTCGTATTGATCCGGCGTCATGCGCGGCTGATGGTAGTTATCCCAACCCAGCAGATAGTAGAACCCCGGCTTGATTCCTTGTGCGCGGCAGGATGCCACGAACATACTCACGACATCGTCCGTCACCGGACCGTGAGCGACCGTCCGGTCGGAGTGTTTGCTGGGCCAGAGGCAATGCCCGTAGCAGTGTTTCGTGGTCAGCACCGCATACTTCATTCCCGCCTCGCGCGCCACGCGTGCCCACTGATCGGTGTCCAGTTGTGTCGGCTGGTACTCACCGCACGTGGCTTCTTCCCGCTTTCCGTATTCCTCCTGCATGAACGTACTGAGCCCGAAGTGAATGAACATCCCGTACTTGAGCGACTCCCATTGAGCGATGACCGGCGTGCGGCCGGTCGCCGGCTGCACCAGCGGATGTTGCGCGAGCGCCTTCGACGCGGAGTCGCGCCCGAGTCCGAGGAGTGCGACGACCAAGGTGATGATGCGAGCGAAGTGGCGCATGGTTGTGGTCCTTTCCAGGAGGAACTGCGAGGTTTCTCCATTGTGTCGTTGCGCGCGCCATGGCGAAAGTGGATCCGCACGGTGCCGGGTTGGCTGAGCAGACGAGGGACTCGGCACAACGGCCCCCCGGTGCTTGTCACCGGGGAGAAGCAGATCATCAGCTACGTGAGGCGCGGCCAACTCACGGCCCCCCGGTGCTTGTCACCGGGGGGAAGAAGACCATCAGCTACGCGAAGCGCGGCGAACTCACGGCCCCCCGGTGCTTGTCACCGGGGGGAAGAAGACCATCAGCTACGGGCACAACGGCCCCCCGGTGCTTGTCACCGGGGGGAAGAAGATCATCAGCTACGGGCACAACGGCCCCCCGGTGCTTGTCACCGGGGGGAAGAAGACCATCAGCTACGCGAAGCGCGGCGAACTCACGGCCCCCCGGCGCTTGTCACCGGGGGGAAGAAGATCATCAGCTACGCGAAGCGCGGCGAACTCACGGCCCCCCGGTGCTTGTCACCGGGGGGAAGAAGACCATCGGCTACGTGCACAACGGCCCCCCGGTGACAAGGAGATTATCTCACTATTAAGTGCATGCAGCGGAGTGGTTTATCGAAAGGAAGTGACCTTCGTTCTGTCGGCGTTTTCGCACACA
>JALOQX010000339.1 GCA_025459265.1 Pirellulaceae bacterium
GGGCCAGCGCGCGAGCGTTTGCGGGAGCCCATCGATGAACAACTCCGGAGCTCGCCGCAGGTCGGTCGCGTCACCGAAGTCACGCACGCCCAGCGCGGCCAGGTCGGCTTCCAGGACGCGCTCGCGCGCCGCGGGCGCAAGTCGCGCACGGATCGCCGAGTCGGACACGGGGCGCCAAGAATCGATCGACTGGCCGCCGCTGAAGATCGGGTCTTCCCCAGGTGCCGCCTCGTAGACGATCGGCGTCTGAGCTGTCCCGGTATCGTCGGCCGCGAGTGTGCACGTCTCGGTGACCGTGTAGGTGCCACCGTGGACGACGACGCGCACGCCTCCGGGCGGCAATGCGCCCTGATGTTGGGCTCGCCACCGCCGAATGGCGTTCCGCGCGCCGAAGAGCGTGGCCAGCGGCGCTGCCTGCGTGGCGTCCGCCGGATCATGCCCGTGCGGCGCCACGTGCATGGTCAGCCCAGGAGCCGGCAGCGCGGGCAGTGTGGCGCGGTATTCCGCGGGATCGCAGGCCGTGTGCCCAGCCTGCACACGCCGCGCTGCGAGCAATCGCCGTCGAGCCTCGTCGCGGAAACCGGTGGGAGCAGTGGGGTCGTCCGCCAGTTGCTGCCATAACACCGCGGACTGGTCGGGAGTCGCGGCGGTTTGAGCTGCGCCCAGCAGTGCCAACGCCCGCAGGTGTGCGGGGGCTGCCGGGTCCTGCGCCACGGCCAGTAGCGCTTCGTGACGCGTCGCACTTTCGAGGCTCGCAGCGGCCTCCAACGCGGGCCATACCGAAGCGGGTGCCGTGGGCGGTTCGTCTCCCTGGTTCACACCGACCGCGACGCCCGCCACCACGAACGAGAGTACGAACAGCGGGTTCCATGTACGCATGGCCTCATCCTTTCCAAGGACTCTTGCACACAATCTATCGCCCCAGCGATCCGCGGAGAACCAGGGCACGGCGATCTTGAACCCGCTGGGCAGTATTCGGCTGATTCTGGTGTTCGACCCGCGGCCGGACACGCAGGTCCGCGTCACGCTGCACGAACAGCCGTCGATCAAGCCTTGGCCAGGGCTTCCTGTGGGGCAGATCCGTGCCAGCCGGTGCGATACAATCGAGACTGATCGGGCGGCGGACCCGCGTCGTGCGCCGCGCGCCCAGGCCATCATGGGGGAAACGGGTTTATCCACGGGAGGAGGGGACGATGAGCGGGAGCCTGAGCAGTCGGCGGTTGGTGGCGGCTTGGATCTGGGGCGCGATGTGTCTGGTGAGCGCAGCGGCAGGCTGTACGCAGTCGACGGGCGATGGGAAGCAGGCGACGCCTCGGCGCGAAGCGGACCAGCCGGCGGCAGCTGAGAACAAGCCAGTCGCACCGGACGCAAGTGAAGCCGCGGCAGTGACCCCGTCGCAGCCGATACTGTTGGCCGAACTCCCCGATTACTGCAACACGCCCGATGGCATGGCGCTGCTGCCGGACGGCGCGATCATCGTGTCCGTGCCCAACTTTAACAATGAGACGCAGCCTTCGCTGCTCGTGAAAATCACGCCCGCTAATCAGGTTGAGCGATTCTACGACTTCCCGATGCCGTTTCCTGACTTGACCGCGCCGGCCGATCGGATCGCGCCGATGGGCGTGACGTATTCCGCGGCCAAAAACTGCCTGTACTTCGCCGATATGCAGATCAAGGAGATCAATCAGCGTTCACGACTCTGGCGCCTGGATCTCAAGGACGGCGCGGTCGATCGGATGGTCTTGGTCGCCTCCGGTTTCAATGTCTCGAACGGGCTGGCCATCCAAGGGGACCACCTCTATGTCACCGAGTCGGTACTCCGGCCCAGCAGCGATCCGAAACCAGCCGACGGTGCGGCACCGCCGGCCACGTTCACCGATCCGCTGGTGAGCGCCGTGCTGCGGTTCAAGCTGGATGAGGAAAACGTCCAGCTGGCGACACCGCTGGAGAACGACCCCCACGTGATTGCCACGTTCAAGAGCTACAAGACCGCCTGGCCGTTCGGTGCCGACGGCATCGCGTTCGACAGCCAGGGCAACCTGTTTGTCGGTTTATTCGGCGACGGCGTCATGTACAAGCTGCAGTTGGGTCCGGACGGTCAGGTCACCGCCAACACGGAGTTCGCCAAGGCGGACTTCCTGGTCAACTGCGACGGCATGTCGTGTGACCATCGCACGGATAAGCTCTATGTGGCCGATTCGGCGGCGAACGCGATCCGTATCATCAATCCCGATGGCAGTGTGGAGACGCTGGCGGAAAACGACGACGTGACGGATAAGCGGACGGGACTGCTGGATCAGCCGTGCGAGGCGCTGCTGCGCGGGGACACGATCGTGGTGTCCAACATGGATTGGACGTTCCCGGGCTTCAAGAATTCGGCGCATCAGCTGCCGGCCACGTTGTCGGTGATCCAGTTACCATAACGCGCGGCCTGGCGACAGCGCAGATGGTCGGGACGAGATCGGTCGCGGCTACCAGCTGCCGGCCTCGACAACAATCTGGATCAGTCGGTCGCGTGGCGGCGCGGCGACGACGACCGTATTGTGTGAGAAGGTGGTCTGCGGCTGGCCGTCCACCACCACGCGGCGGACCGGTCGCCCGTCAGCGACCCGGGGATAGAGCACCAGCTTGTCCAGAGGCCGAGCGGCCTGATCCCCTTGCGGCGTGATCCGGATCCGGTACTCCAAGGTATCGCCGGTGTCATCGGCAACGATGTCGAGATCGAGTCGTCCGAAGTGGGTGGCGAGCCCTGCCGCCTGCACGCGATGTCCACCGGCGTGCCACCGGCGGAAGAGCGCCGGAGTCAGCCACAGGTCGTGGCCGTCTTCGAACACAAACAGCTGGCGGAACAGGTTGAGCCACTGGCCGTCGGCCCAGAAGTGAGGCTGGTCACCGCCGGCAATGACGTGGCTGTATCCTTCGCCCCAGCTGAGCGTGCCGCCGGCGGTATCGGTGAAGGCGCAGAAGTAGTCCAAGGCGCGCTCCGGCTCGCCGCGCAGCAGGTAACTCACCGCCCGGTCCGCGCCGATGTACGGCCAGAAACTGCCTTCCGCTTCCGAGTGGAGTCCACCGCCCCACGTGTCGCTCATCCGCTCCATCTTCCGCCAGGTGGCGGAAAGCAGCGGATGGTGCGCGTCAATGCAGCGGCAGGGCCAGACGAGGCAATTGTGGGCCCAGAAACCGTACATGCCGACCCCCTGCGGCTCGATGCCGAACCACAGGTGTCCTTCATACAGTCCTGTCCGCTTGAAGGTCCGCTGGAACGCGCGCAGCAGGCAGCGCTGCAGGTCCGCCGCCTCAGCAGCAAACTGCTGCGCGTCGTCGTCCCGACCGAGCGCACCAGCCGCGTCCGCGGCTTCCCGCAGGCCCAGAATGGCGAACCCGTTCATGTAGAACATGTGCATCCCCTGGCCGACCTCCAGCACTTCCATCCCGCCCGGCTCGATCAAACCGTAGCGCGGATCGGCGGGGTCCTGCACTTCCGCCATGTGCTTATGGCGGGAGTTGACCAGCCACATCGCGCCCCGTCGAACGTACGGATAGGCTGTCTCAGCAAGCCACATGCGGTCACCACTGAGCTTGTAATGCTGGACCAGGGCCCAGAGATTCTGTCCCTGCGTGTCAAACTGGCCGGGCCGCGTATACCAGAGTCCATCCGGCAACATCCCCAGCTGCAGCGGCCGGCCGTCGAATGCAATCGGCCCCGGCGGCACGTCGGCAACGTCCATGCAGTAGACACGCAGCAGTCGCGCCGCCCGGTCATGCATGCCGGCCAGATCGAGCGCGTAGATGACGTAGGCCTGATCGCGGTAGGCATGGTCGAAGTAGAAGAACGGGCTGCAGGTGTTGTAGACGACGTCGGGCGCGATCTGCACATCCAGCACGGCCCGCGTGGCCAGTCGGGAAAGGAAAATGTCCACCAGCACCTGGTCGGGAAGCTCCAGTCGTGGAGCTCGTGTGAAAAACTCGTTCCAGTAGTCACGCGTCTGCTGCTCGGCCTGCCCGGGATCGCACTGGTCCAGCGCTGTCAGACGCGCGGCAGAATAGGGAGGCACCGCCTCCCCCGGCAGCACGTCGCGGAAGGCGTGCGCGATGTACCCCATGCTGACCGGTTCCCGGCGGTGGATCGGCGGAACCTTGAGCCAGTACGTCTTGGTCATGCCGGGCGGGATGGGGTCGCTGTAATGCAGGCGGAGCCGGGCGAACCCCACATCGGTCTTGTCATACAGCTGGTTCGTCGGCCCCTGCTCGGGTGTGGCGCCGACGTCGATATGCCAGAGGCACTTGTCGTTGAGCGACCCGCTGAACACCGCCTCGTCGCTCGCCACCGCCGTGTCGGCCGGAAAGACGTAGATGGCACTCAGCCGCGTGTGACGCACCCGGGAGGCCTCGTCCACGCCGGCACGGACCTCGAGATAACCGTCGCCGTCCGCATCCCGCGCCTGCTCGAAGCGGACCGTGATCGGCTGGTTCTTCGCGCGGAGGTAAGGGATATAGTCCACCGTCTGCGACGGGCAACCTTCGACGTGATATTGCCACACGAGATCACCCGGCGCTTGCGGCTTCTCGACCAAGTGGCCCGCGATATGTGGCGTCGCGACGAGATAGACGAGGTATTCGGCGTCGGCCTCTGCCTTGCAGCGGTATACGACCGGCAGACCGTCCAGTCCCAGTCGATATCGGCTGACCGCCGGTTCCGTCGGGCCGGGACCCGGCCCTGTCGCGTACGCCTTGGCACGCTTGTCGCACAGACCCCAGTCGCGGCGCACGAGCTCCACCTGCCGCGGCGGATCCGCGACCAACAAGGGCGCGGCGCCGAGTCCGCGCACGGTCCGGTGTTCGAGCCGCATGTCCGGCGCGCCCTCAAGCACGGCCACCAGGCCGCTCGTGCGCGGCGCATCGCCCCGGTTTTGCACCTCGAGCTTGTACAGGTCGAACGCGCCGTGTTCAGCGCTCGGCACGGTCATGACCGACACCTTGTAGAGCAGCCCGTCATGCTGCCAGCCGCCCCAGACGGCGGGCAGTCTTCCGGCCACGAGCCCCAGCCGGAAACTGGGCAGCTCGTCCGGCTTCACCTCGCGACCGGCGCTGTCCAGACGGAAGACCAAGTCGCAGAGCGGATAGCGCACGTGCAGATCCCGGCCGATCGCGTTGAAATCCAGCTTTCCCGGGACACCAAACGCCGTCCACTCGTTAGCGCCACTATTGCGGCCGGGAGCACACTCTTCGAAACTCGTCTCGAACCGGTCGACGCGGCGGTCCTCGTACCGCTTGAGCGGCAGCGGGGCGTAGTGGCCGGTGCCGATGCGCGCGAAGTAGTCCAGCTCCCGCGCCTTGCGCAGGGCCTGCGTGTCGACGTCGCTTACCGCCGTCACGTCGACCGCACGGAATTCGCCGGGCTCCCCGTCCCACGGCGAAAGATAGACCTCGGTGATCTGAGCGGAGGTCCAACCCAGCAGCGCCTGCATGTCGTCGTACAGGTTCCGCACGCAGGCGGTCCACGTGCGCGGCAGCTCGTTCGAGAGGAAATACTCGACCGTGGGATCTGCCGACGGCTGTTCGGTCCAAACCCCGGCCGCGTAGCCGAGATACCGGGTCTGCCCCGTCTCAGGGTTCTTCAACTGCACCTGCACGATGATGACCGTGCCGGCGCGCTTCTGCCAGGACCAGGTGAGTTGGGTCGCCGGCGTCACAAACAGCGGGTCACTGATCGTCCGGCCAATCTGCTGGCCCGTCACCAGTACCGACCACGGCGCGTTGGGCGCCTCCGCGCGCCAGTCTGCCTGGCCGCTGCCCAAGAGCGGCGTGACAGGTTCGC
>JALOQX010000340.1 GCA_025459265.1 Pirellulaceae bacterium
CTGATCCGGCGCAGGCTGATCCGGCGCAGGCTGATCCGGCGCAGGCTGATCCGGCGCAGGCTGATCCGGCGCAGGCTGATCCGGCGCAGGCTGGTCGGGTGCAGCGGGTGCCGGCGAAGGCGCGATCGACTTGCCTGTGGCCGACGACGGACTGCCCGGCCCGATGCCGGACGGAGCCAAGGCAACAGCTTTCACATCGGCGAATGCCATCTCATACGTGAGCAACAGATTCTGGCCGTCGGCGCTGCGGAAGACGGTTTCAATCGCCGCCTCGAGGGCAGCGGTGCTGTCCAGATTCGCGTCGACCTTGTACACGCTGTTGGACGGACGCCCCTCCACGCTCACCGTGTTGACCGAGCACTTGATGGGGGGCGACGTGCCGCGGAAATGGCTGTCCAGCCGGCCGCGCACTTCATCCGGCGGCATGGAATCCCGCAGGACCATCGTCACCGATACACCGCCCGTGAAGTCAATGTCGAAGATGGACTTGCCACGCATCACAACGCCGGCCAGGCCGATCAGGATCAGCACCACCGAGCCGGCGATGCAGAGATTCCGCTTGCCGATGAAATCCACGTTCGTCGAGCCCAGGAACTGCATCATGCGCAGCTGCGTGATCCACCGCCGACGCTCGGCAATGTCAAACACCACCCGTGCACAGAAGACGGCCGTGAACATGCTCATCAGGATGCCCAGGATCAACGTCACGGCGAAGCCCCGGATCTGGTCGGTCCCGATCCAGTAGAGCACGACCGCCGAGATCAGCGTGGTCAGGTTCGAGTCCACAATCGTGGTGGTGGCCTTGTCGAAACCGTTGCGGATGGCCATGCGCAGCGCAGCGCCATGCTGCAGTTCTTCCCGCATGCGTTCGAAGATCAACACGTTCGCGTCGATCGACATACCCACGGTCAGCACCAGCCCCGCCAGGCCGGGCAGGGTCAGGGGAGCGTTGAGCAGGATCATGGTCGCGAAGATGAACAGCAGATTGGCCAGCAGGGCGCCGCAGGCCACCAGGCCGCAGAACCGATAATAGACCGCGGTGAAGATCAGCACCGCCACCAGCGAGATCGCGATCGACGTCTTGCCCTTCTGGATCGTGTCGTCGCCCAGCATCGAGCCGATCTGGTTTTCGCTGATGGGGACCTTCTGGAGCGAGGCGGGCAACTTGCCGGCCCGCAGGATGCCCACCAGGAAGTCCACTTCCTCCTGCGAGAAGTTCCCCGTGATCCGACCACTGTCGCTGATCGTCGTGATCAAACGGGGGAACGAGATCAGACGTTCATCGAGGATGATCCCGAGGTGGCGATAGAAGGGGGGCGTGGAATCGGTGTCCGGCAGGTTCGAACTGGTCAACAGCTGAAACTTGCTGACGCCGACGCCGCGCAGGCGGAAATTGACGCACGGCGCGAGGTATTCGTCGACACTGGCCGACACCATCCCTAGATTGTCGCCGGTCACGTCGCAACCGTCGTCCGTGGCCACGAGCACATCGACATTCTCGAGGCCGTTCTCCGCCAGGTAATCATCGAGCGACTGCTGCGCGTCCCGGATCGGCCCGAGCGACTGCAGGTCAACCATCTCGCCGGTGGCACTGTTCCGCAGGATATTACCGGCCAGCTCGCCGGCCCGCAGTTTCTCTTTCGCCGCCTCGGCCCAGAATGCCACCGGCTCATTGCCGCGCATAACGCGGTTGGCCACCCGGCGTGCCGCATCCGGGTCCTGCGCCTGCTCTTCGGCCAGCGCGATGATGTCCCGATGGTCGCGCGTGTTGGCCACAATGCGGAACTCGAGCGATCCGGCCGTGCTGATCTGCTGCTTGATGTTCCGAACTTCTTCTGCGTCCACCTCCGGAATGATGATCTCCACCTGCCGATCGCCATACGGGCGAATCACGATTTCCTTGGTGCCGCTGGGGTTAATGCGGTTGGTGAGCGCCTGCATCAGGTCGCCCATGTTGATCTCCCCAGCCTGCTCGGCCGCCTGCGAACCCAGGGTCCCGCCCCCGGTTTCGATCTCGTAGATCAGGATCACGCCCCCTTTGAGGTCGACCCCCAATGGAATCCTGAACTTGCCTTTCTCGAAGTCGTACGCGCGAAACACGATCCACGAGGACACGGCCAGCGTGAAGAAAATCAACCCCAGGCGCCACTCGTAGCCCCGCATGCGGAGTGCCCGGGCAATCATCGAGCCCAGCACCAGCGGCAACACGATCACCAGGAGCACGACGCCGATGAAATACAGGACCTTGAACACGCCATCGGATAACGTGGTCTGCGTCTGGGCCCATAACAACGACTGGCACAAGGAATCAAGCATGACAGGAACTTCCTAATTCCCGAAACAGGTACAAGGTGGGTCGGGCCATGTGTGAGGCGCCTTCACGAATCCGTATTGGCCGGGGAGGCACTATCGGTGGCAAGCACGCGGGCAATGGCGCTGCGCTGCATCCTCAGCTTCGTATTCGTGCTCTCGTCAACCTTAATCGTCACTTCATCGGAGTCTCTCTGCGTGTTGACGACCGTGCCGTAGATGCCCCCGATCGTCACCACGCGGTCGTTCTTCTTGAGGTTCTGCAACATCTCGGCCAGTTCGGCCCGCTTGCGCCGCTCAGGCCGGATCATCAGCAGGTAGAACAGGACGGCGATCATCAGAAAGGGGAACAGCGGCCCCAGCAGGCTGCCCAGACCGGGTGGCGCGGCCGCGCCGCCCTGCCCCCACAGCACACACGTCGGGATGTTCGACATCGTTCCCATGCTACGCTCTTCGGCCCAGCGACCTCAGGCTCCACCCGGGCGTCGCTGACCGCCGCGGGTACTGTCCGAGAAATAGCCCGCTATCATAAGGTCTTGCGGCACAACGATCAAGGGATAGGTCCTATTGGTCCTATTAGTCCTATAGGACCTATACGACCAATAGGACCTATCCCTCCTGGGGCCGCAACTGTGCCAATTGCTGGCGGCTGAATTCCACATATTCACCCGCCTCAATCGCCGTGCGGATCGACGCCATCAGCGCCTGGTAGTACGTCAGATTGTGGAGCGTCAGGAGCATCGGCCCGAGCATTTCGCCGGCGCGGAACAGGTGATGCAGGTAGGCCCGACTGTGGCGGCACGCCGGACACGAACACCGCGGGTCGAGTGGGCGCGGATCGCGGCTGTGGCGGGCGTTGCGCAGCCGCAGCGGGCCGGTGGCCGTGAACGCCAGCGCGTTGCGGCCGTTGCGCGTGGGCAGCACGCAGTCAAAAAGATCAATGCCCCGCCGCACGGCCTCGAGGATGTCCTCGGGGCGCCCCACACCCATCAGGTACCTCGGCCGGTCCGCCGGCAACCACGGGCAGGTGACCTCCACCATCCGGTACATCTCTTCCGCAGTCTCCCCGACGCTCAACCCACCCACCGCGTAGCCGGCGAAATCGAGTGTGACCAATTCGCGCGCACACCACGCGCGCAGGTCCGGCTCCAGGCCCCCTTGCACGATGGCGAACAGCAATTGGTCCCGGCGGCTCGCTACACCGCGACAGCGGGCGGCCCACGCAATGGTCCGCTCGCACGCCGCTCGGACCTCGTCCCCCGGACACGGCAGCGCCACGACGTGGTCGAGCACCATCGCCACATCGCTCCCGAGCGCTTCCTGCAGGGCGATCGCCCGCTCGGGCGACAACGCGAGCCGACTGCCGTCCACGTGCGACCGGAATTCCACGGCCTGATCGGTGACCCGGCAGAGCCGTTCGAGACTGAAGATCTGAAACCCGCCGCTGTCGGTCAGGATCGGCCCGTCCCAACCCATGAAGCGATGCAGCCCGCCCAGCTCGGCCACCACGTCCGCACCAGGCCGCAGCGCCAGGTGGTAGGTGTTTCCGAGCAGCATGGTTGTGCCGGTCTGGCGGAGCAGGTCGATCGTGCACCCTTTGACCGTTCCTTGCGTGCCGACCGGCATGAAAGCCGGTGTCGGCACCGCTCCGTGCCCCGTGTGCAGGACGCCACGACGCGCGCTACTCTCGGGATCGGTGCCCAGGAGCTCGAACGATGGCGGAGACGCGACCATCAATCGCCGCGGAGCTTGAGGTTCAACTGCGAGAGCTTTTCGCGCACTTCGTTGAGACTGGTGACGCCAAAGTTCTTGCACTCCAGCAGATCGTCCCCGGTCTTGCGGATCAGTTCCCCGAGCGTGTTGAGTCCCAGCCGCACCATGCACTTGCGGGCCCGCACCGACAGGTTCAAGTCCGAAATCGGCCGCTCCAGCACCGCCTGCTCATCCGGCGACAGCTGCGACGTGTCGATCGGGATCTCCGGCTCAGGTCGCCGGTCCACATACATCCCCAGATCCAGGCCGCGCGAGTGCAACATGTCCCGGATCTCGATGAGCGACGTTTCCCCAAAGTTCTTGCTCGCCAGCAGTTCCATTTCCGAGATCCGCGTGAGGTCGCCCAGCGTGCGGACGCCCATCTTCTGCAGGCAGTTGCGACTCCGCACCGACAGCTCGAAATCCGTCACCGGAATGCTCAACAACTGGTTGAGCCGCTCGTTGCGTTTGAGCCCGTCCTCGTCCACGAGGCTGTCCCGCGACGCGGCGGCATCGCGAAAATACAGTCTCGCCCGGGGATCGTTGGGAAAGCTGTCCAGAATCCGACGATAACAGGCCTGCGCCAAATCGAAACGGAGGCGATCTTCGTACATCAGCCCCAGATTCAGCAGCGAACCGACGTGGGTCGGATATCCCTGGACGGCCCGCTCGCACAGCTCCAACGCCCGGTCGTCGTCGCCCCGGCGATCGTACTCCAACGCCAGGCCGAAGAGCGCCCCCGCGTGCCGCGCGTCGCATGACACGGCGCGTTCATAGAGCGCGACGACTTCCTGCGGATTGCCCCCAATCGCCGCCACCGTCGCCCCGCGCTGGTACAGATACTCCGCCGTCTGCTCGATCGCGCCCGAGAGATTATCGAGCGTGGTAAGCGCCGCGGCCGGGTCGCCAAGATAGCGCTGCGCTTCGGCGATGGCCAGCGCGCACTGGTCGCCGCTGTACCCCGCCCCCTTGGCGGCCTGATAGCTGGTAATCGCCTCGGTGTATTCGTCCAGCGCAAACTGGGCACGACCCAGATAGAACAGCGCCAGCGCACTGCCGTCGGAACTGCGGAGCGTCTCGACCGCCCGCGCCGTACGACCGAGCAAGTAGTAGCAGACGCCCAGACGCACGGCCATGGCCGGCGTCAGCTGTTCGCTCGCCTCCAGCTCCGAGACCGCGTCGCGCAGGACCGGCACGCGGGACGCATCTCCCAAAATGGCACGCGTCAGGTAGTCGATCTCTTGCGGCCCAAACGTGCTATTGGACAGGACAATCTCTCGCAGGTCGACGTCCAACACTTGCGCCATGAACAGACACTCCCCTTGAGCAGACAGGGTCGCAGGGAAACGGCGGGCTCATCCTGCGAACCAAGAAACAAGCCAGCGGTGGGAGTCGAACCCACAACCCCCGCATTACGAATGCGGTGCTCTGCCAATTGAAGCTACGCTGGCGCCCCCATCACACGTCGCCACGGACTGAAGGATCCTTACGGTAGAAAAAGGACCCCGAGGCGTCAATAGCCGGCGGAACGTGGGGCCTCGAGCGCGCCAACCACGCGTTGGCCCGCCGAACGGTCAGGGGCTAGGCAACCTGTATCGGGAGAACTCGCCAGAGGCCCCACGCTGCTTACGCCGGCCCCGCGGACTTGCTCCTCCGCGAAACCTGGTGCCTCGCGAGGCAAATGCCATGCCGATCCGCTCCGCCGACTGAGTGCCTCTCCGACAACCGCGCCGCGGGACGGACCTCCCGG
>JALOQX010000341.1 GCA_025459265.1 Pirellulaceae bacterium
GGGAAGGTGAGGCTCCCCCGCGTGAACGCGGGGGCTTCCGGAGTGCGCGCGCGGCGCGACCGGAGGGGGAAGGTGACGCTCCCCCGCGTAAACGCGGGGGCTTCCGCAGCGCGCACGGCGCCGGGCACGGAGGGGGAAGGTGACGCTCTGGGCGCGTAAACGCGGGGGCTTCCGGAGTGCGCGCGCGGCGCGACCGTAGGGGGAAGGTGAGGCTCCCCCGCGTGAACGCGGGGGCTTCCAGGTCGGAATGCAACCAGCGCGCCGCGGCGCTGTCGAGGCCGCGGATGGCGGATCAGCTGCGCCGATTGCGGGCCAGGAAGTACTGCTTGTTGATCAGACCGGGTACCAGTCCGTTCTCGCCGAAGTCGTAGGCCAACCCGTCATCATTGACGTTCAAGAGGATCTCGTCGACGGCGTCCGGCAGCAGCTGGCCCCCGAGCGTGCCCACTCGGTCGAGGCCGTCGAGATAATCGGGCGGTTGTGTTTCGCTCAGGCGATACAGGCCCGGGACGAGATTGTCGAACGAGTACTCTCCTTGCGGACCCGTGACACGGGAATCCAGCACGGGGTTCCCTCCGATATCCTGCCCACTGAGTGTGATGACCACGCCCGCGATCCCTGCTTCCCACCCATCCGACACTCCGTCGCGATTTGTGTCGACGTAGACTCGACCCGACAGTCTCCCAAAGGCGCGTTCGCCGAAGTTGTAGTCCCCGGCCCATTGTCCCCACGCGAGAGTCAAGGCGTCAAAAAAGTCGTTTCCGGCCAGCGCGGCTGGTGTGCCGTTCTGTTCTTGTCCATCGACGTAGCCGGCGGGTTGTGTCTCGCTGATGCGGTACGTACCCGCCCGCAGATAGGCGAACTGGTATCGACCCTGGGTGTCTGTGGTGTCGGTAAGCAGCACCGGCTGGCCCAGGTCATCCGTGCCGGTCACCGTGATCAGCACGCCCGGGATCGGCGGTTCACCGGCATCGCGCACTCCGTTGTTATTCGCGTCCACGTACACGTAGCCGACCGGATCAGCCGGAGGGAGTTCGCCGAATCGATAGTCCGTGCCGGCCTGGCCCGTCGCAATCGCGATATTGGTGATTTCATCGCTGCCGGCCAGGCCGCCCAGCGAGCCGGCCGCGTCGAACCCGTCGAAGTAGTAGGGTGCCGCAGGCTGCAATTCTGTGAGCGTGTAGCTGCCGGGGCGCAGATTGTCAAACGCGAACGTGCCGTCGCCGGCCGTCGTCGCCGTCCGATCAACCGTCTGGCCCAGGTCATCCGTACCGCGCAACGTGACGCTGACCCCGGCGATGCCGGCTTCGCCGAAGTCCAGCGCGGCGTTGTCATTGAGGTCTTCGTAGACGTAGCCCGCCAGTCGTGCGGGAGGGAGTTCGCCGAAGAGCATTCCGGTCCCCACGCTTCCTGACGCGAGCACGAAGTTCGTCACCGTGTCGTTGCCCAGCGTGCCGCCTTGCGTGCCCGCCGTGTCGCGGCCGTCGAGGAACCCTGCCGGCTGGGTTTCGCTCACGCTATACGTGCCAGGACGCAGGTCGCCGAACTGGAATTGCCCCGCATTGTCCGTGGTCGTGCTGCGGTCCACCGCATTTCCAAGATCGTCGGTACCCGTCAGTCGGATCGATACCGAGGCGATGCCCGGATCGCCCGGTTGGCGGTTCCCGTCGTTGTTCTGATCGGCATAGACCGACCCTGCCAGGCTGGCCGGCACCAGTTCGCCAAAGAGGTTTCCGCTGCCGACCGTCGTGACGCCCACCGGCAGTGTGAAGTCAACTCGGTCGTTATTCAGCGTGCCGCCTTGCACGCCCAGCGCGTCGCGGCCATCGAGGTATCCTGCCGGCTGGATCTCCACGATGCGATAGACGCCGGGCCGCAGTCCCGTGAACGAGAAGCCACCGGTCAAATCGGTCGTGGTCGTGGCCGTCACGGCATTTCCCAGGTTGTCGGTGCCGCTGAGCGCGAGGCTGACATGGGCGATCCCCACATCCGAAGGGTCGCGCGAGCCGTTATTCGCGGAGTCGACGTACACGTGGCCCGACACGCTGTTGGCACGGACGGTCACCACCGCGGCGCCGGATCCAAGGTAGTCGTTCACCGCTCCGCCCGGATCGGTGGGGCGGCCCGTCCGCTCGGTGGACATGCTGTTGTAGGGGGAAAGCGGGCTGGCGACATTGCCCGGCAGGCTGGTGTAGGTGATGACGGCGGTGTTGGTCAGCGACTGACCGGGTGTCGTGGAACCGTTGAGCGTGGCGGAAAACGACCAGATGCTGACACTCCCAGTGGGGAAGTCGTCATAGGTGGCCGTCACCGCGCCGGCCGATTCCAGCAGCGTGTCGGGCACGAGACCGCTGACATGTGCCAGGGAACCGGGCACGTAATCGAAGCCGGCAGGCAACAGGTCGCGGACGACGACGTCCAGGGCGCTCGTCGCACTCACCGCGTCGTGCGAGACGACGATCTCGAACGTGATTGCGGTGCCGCCCGCGTCTCCCGTGCTCTGCGAGGCGGTTTTCCCGACATTCAAGTCTGGTTCCACGACGCGTACCGGTGGCGCTGTCGTGGTCACGTCGCCGCTCGAGTAGACGACGGTGGCTGAGTTGACGAGATCGCTGCCATGCTGGTTTCCCGCCACGTTGAGCACCACAGCGGTGAAGGCGATCCGCACCGTCTCGACGGTGTCGTTGTCGGTATCGGAGTTCGTGATGTTCTGCAGGTTGATCTGGAACTCGTGGCCGCCAGGTTGAATCGTGGCCGCCGCAAGAGCTCCCGGGAAACCTCCCGGCGCCGATGTAGTCAGCGACGGTGATACGTTGATCGCATCCAGAGACACCAGCGCGATGCCGGTGGGGAACTGATCTCGCACGGTTACTCCCGTGCTCGTGCCTTCCACGACGGCAAACGTCAGTTCGTATACGACTTGCTCACCGATCACGACGTTGCTGCCCGCGGTCGCGGACTGGTTCGTGGCGAGAATCGCTTTGGAGAAGGTGGGTTCGCTTACGGTGACCGAGGCGTCATCCGTGTCGCGATAGTCGTTGACGCCGCCGGTCCCGGTCCGTTCGCCCGTCGCACTACCCGCCGGGCCTGGTGTGAGGGATCCCGTCGGGTTGCCCGTCGTTCCGTCTCCGGGCAGGCTCGTAAAGACGAGGCTCGCTGTGTTCACGAGCGTCTCTTCCGGCTGTACCGACGCGAGCAGTTGAGCTGTGTAGTCGATCTGGACGGTGCCATTGGGAGCCAGGCTGCTGAGCAGGATGTCGACGGTATTGCCTGCGGAGCTGTTCGTGACGGTGCCGCCCAGCGTGACGGACGTGGTGATGCTGCCGAGGTTCAGCAGGAGTCCGGCGGGCAACGTGTCGCGCAACCGCAGATCGAACGCGCTGGTCACATTGGCGGCGGCCGGATTGGAATACGTGACGCGGTAACTGATGGTGTCGCCCGCGTCGCCCGAGGTCGGACTGGCCGTCTTGGCCAGATTGGTGATGTTCGGTTCCACCAGGGTGGCGTTGAGGGTGTTAGAGATGCTGCCCGCAGCCGCGCCATTGACTCGCGCGCTGGTCGTGTTTCCGCGCGTTACCCCCGCCTGGTTCGTGGCGATGTTTTCGACCAGTGCGTTGAATTCCAACAGCACGAATTCCTGGTCAGGATCGCTGTCCGAGTTGACCAGCGTGCCGAAGTTGAACGTCGGATCGGTGCCGCTGACGAAGGGCGCGCCGGTCACGGCGGCCAGCGGAAGTGGAAACGAAGGGACGATCGTGCTCAAGGTGAGCTCGTTTCCCGACACGGACAGGCCGAGGCCCGAGAGACTCGATGACGTGATGCCACCGCCGTTGGACACGAAGGCGACCATCGCCGTGCCGTCGTTGAGCATTCGCAGGCCGGCCGGCAACTGGTCGACCAGTTGAAAGGACGGGGCAGTGCCCTCCGCCAGCCGGGCCGAGACGCGAAAGCGCGCGACTTCGCCGAGCGTCAGCGCGTTGCCGGAAGTCGTCGCTTCCGAGGAAGTTGGCAGGGACTTGACCGGCGTCGGATCGTGGATGTCGATCGAGGTCGTGCCGTTGCTGGCGTAGTTGTTCAGTCCGGCTCCGGGTCCGTTGGCCCCCGTGCGCTCTGTCGCGTTGGTGTTGTGGGGAGAAAGGACCCCCGGGTCGCCGTCCAGGCTCGTGAACCGCGTCTGCGCCGTATTCGCGATCGTCTCGTCAGGGCGCACGTGAATCGCCAGCGTGCCGTTGATTGTGATCGTGATCGTCCGGCTGGCGTGGTGCGGCATGTCAAACGTATTGCCGGTCGGTGTCCGCAGCGTCCAGCCGCTGGTGTCGTCGCCCACCAGCTCGAAATCGGATGCCGTCACAAGTCCGGCCGTATCGACGACCGTAAAGCTCGGACCCGCCATCAGCGATCCCGTGCCGGCTCGCAGCGGCAGACTGTCGGCGATGGTGACATCATAGGCGTGCACCCCGCTGTTGTTCCGCAGGGTAATCACGTACTGCAGGGCGTCTCCCGCATCGCCGACTGTGCCGCTGCCGCCGACGGTGGCGGACTTGGTCGTTGTCACGTGGGGCTCGACAACGCCAATCGGACCGGACAACACGGGCGACAGCGTCCCCCCGGACCACTGCACCACGGCCGAGTTGCGGAGATTCGTTCCCTGCTGATTGGTGAGCACGTTCAGCACGACGGCGCGATAGGAAATCGTCACCGTCTCCGCCACGCCGTCATCCATATTCGTGTTGACGACATCTCCCAGGCCAAGTGTGACCGCCTGCCCGCCGCCGCCAATCACCTGCGTCACGGGAGTGGTCCAGGTCACGTGCGCCGGGTCGGATGTAGTGACGCTCAACAGGTCGACGAAAGCCAGACCGGCGTCGAGCGTGTCGACGATCTGTACGCCGGGCGTAATGCCCTCGGGCACCGTGACGACGACGTGGAAGGTCACGATCTGGCCGATGACGGCCTGGGTGTCGGGTGAGTTCTTGGAGGCGGTGGGGCGGGCCATCGTGGTACGGGCCGAGTCGGTCCGGTCGACGAGCGTGTGGTCGGCCCCGCCCTCGACGCCCGCGAAATGGAACAGTGTGACCGCATTCTCCAGGATCGCGCCGGCGGCCACGGTGGACGCAAGCTGCAGGTCGTACGTGATGACGGCAATGTTGCGCCCGCTGGTCGCATGATAGGCCTCGAGCGCTCCGCTGCCCGGACTGTCCAGCAGTTCCAGGCCATTTCCGAACAGCCCGCCACCGAGGTCGACATACGGCAGCGGACTGCCGGCGCCGTCGGTGATTGACAGGTTGAGTCCGCCGGTTGGAATCGCATAGCCGGCGGGCAGCACGTCGCGGAACTGAATATCAAAGGCGCCGTTCAGTCCGGTCCCGGCGTTCTCGATCACAATGGCAAACGTGACGAGGTCGGCCGCGTCGACCCCGGACACGTTGCTGTTGATCGGGAAGGCGGCGAGGTTGGTCGACTGGATCGTGCCGGAGAATCGCGTGCCCACGCCGCCGGGCGCCGAGAACGACACGGGGCCAACGTCGGCCGGAGAGAAGCTCCCATGTGCGGTGCTTTTGGCCACGACCCCCTTGGTCACGCGCAGGTTCGGCTCCGTCAACACGACCTGGATCAGCGAGTCCAGGACAAGGGGAGACGCGTTGGTTGTGAACTGGTTGGCCCGCATCTGGTTGGTCAGAAGCAGCTGGTCTGCGAAGGGCTCGTCAGAAACGACAAACGTCACCAGCAGGTCCAACGTGGAGGGCTGGC
>JALOQX010000342.1 GCA_025459265.1 Pirellulaceae bacterium
CCGCACAGCGGAAGGCAATCCCGCCTGGTCCGGCGACCGGCCGGACCCCGGCACAAGTCGCGCGCCATACAAGATCTACAACATCGGCAACCACCAGCCCGTCGAGCTGCAGCACTTCATCGCCACGCTCGAACAGGCGCTGGGGAAGACCGCCCGCAAGAACTATCTCCCCATGCAGCCGGGGGACGTGCCGGCAACCTACGCCGATGTCGACGACCTGATGCGGGATGTCGGATTCCGCCCCGCCACACCCATCGAAGAAGGCATCCGCCGCTTCGTCGACTGGTACCGACAGTATTACCGCGCCTAAAGGGCCAGTTCAGGCGGCTTGGCGACGGGGAGTCGCGTGAGCTGCCAACTGCCGGACGGCGGCTGCGTCCAGCAGGCGATAGGTCGACTCGGCTCCATCGCGACCTGGCGTTTCGATGAGCACAAGCGATTGGTCGTGGAGCATACGCGGCACGTAGAACCACGCCTGTGCCAGGGACGCCGGATTCTGGTGCGCGTCGATCAGGATCAGATCGGTATTGAGCAGCGTGTTGGCACTCCGGGCCAACGCCGCATACGGATCTCCCGGAATGAGCTGCACCTGGGCGCCCAACGGACGGAGCAGTCGGTAGGCCGCCTTGAGCGGCAGCGTGGGGGACGTGGCCGAGCGGGATTCGAACTGGTCAATGCCGACGAATCGAACGCGGGGTTGCGCCGCATACATCACCGCCACCTGGATCATCTGGCGCGCGATCTGCCCGTCGCCCAGTCCGATACAGACGAGCCGGCTGGCACGTGATTTCCGAAGGAGGCGGTAGATGATGCGGGCTGCGGCTGGTTTAGCAAGATAGGCAAGATGCAGATATTTAATCAGACTTGCTGCACTCAACGACGCATTCCTTTGCGCTCGAAGGTGTGAGAACAACCGCGACGGGCGAAGTCGTCCTCGACTCAATGTCGGACGCGCCGGGCACTGCGGAGCAGAAAAAGTGAGGGCCGCGTCAAAATCTGTCATCGCGTCGACCAGCCGCGAAAATGGCTCAGGTACTGCCGCTCAAAATCGGGCAGGACGCGCTGCAGACGCTCGTGGAGGGTCGTCGGGTCCGGAATGTGGCGGAGGTCGGCCAGGTACTCGCGCAGCACGACCCGCGCCGCCGGCGGTCCGTGCAGCAGGAAGTGGATCCACGACCAGGCGGCCCGGTAGTCTGGTTTGGTCATGAGTTGCGTATCGTCGAGCTGTTCCAGGTCGGCCAGGGAGGGGACCTGCCAGAGCCAGCTGGAGCGGCGCGTGGCGGCCAGGTAGGGGCTGGCGTGGCTGCGTGACGCGGCGGCAACTTCGAAGTACTCGGCCAATCCCTCGTCCAACCAGAGCGGCACGCGCCGCAGGCGGCTGTGGAGCAGCGCGTGGGTCGTTTCGTGCCGCAGATCCGTCGCGTACTGAGCGTTCAGGTAGGCAAACACCCAACCCGGCGCGGACCCCTGAATGAACATGGCGCGCCGGTGCGGAACGCCCGCAAAATGCGCCTGCATGTAACGGCGGTATGTCGTCTCATCATGGAACAGGATCAGGTAAATAGGTCGCGCGACTTCGGGACGTGGCACCAGCTGCGACAGCTCATCGTCCAATCGTTGGAGTTCGTCGAGCAGCGGCTGATGCCCGTCCAGGGAGAAATTCGCCATGACCTGGAAGTCGCTCCAGCGCCGCTGATCGGTCCAGTCGGCGGCCGAGGCGAGACGACAGGCCGCGAGCGCGAAGAGCGTCCAGCCCGCCACGCGGCATGCGCCGCAGAGCACGACGAGCGCGAAGCACGACCCGGCAGGGCCCCGCGATTCAACATCGCTCTCTCTGCTCATCGTGTCCTTCGTCGTGATCTCAGCGCTGAACTCACCCTGCAACGCCCGCGGTTGCTCGACGAGGTTCCTCACGGTCATGAGGAGCGGCGGGATTTTAGCGGCCGTCATAGCCGCGTCAAGACAGAACGCGGTGCTCCTGCGCACGCGCTCCCGCACGGGGGCAGGGGACAGAAAAATGGAGGACAGAAAGATCCCTTGAAGTCCATCTTTCTGTCCCCCATCTTTCTGTCCCCCCTCTGATCACACAGACCGTGCGGTGCGCTCCGCGCACGTGCCGCGCCGGCAATTGACCGGCCCCTATCCGACGTGTATCGTGTTAACTCGCCCGCGCTGGGAAATTGCGGGGTTTGCAGCGTACCGGGGAGCCGGGGAATGTCCGCGGCAGCCGTGTGCAGGGATGCCTTCATCGGACCAAATGACGCGCGGCAGGCAACGGTGGGAAAGGCGATCTGTGGTGAAGTATGCAGCCGTGGGTCCGGTCGCCGTGCACTTGCCGGATCAGGTGGAGACGAACGACCAGTTGCAGGCCCTGTTCCCCGACTGGGACATGGACCTGATCTACCAGAAGACGGGGATCTCGTCGCGGCACATTGCGGCGCCCGACGAGTGCGCATCGGATTTGGGCGTAAAGGCGGCCGAGAAGCTGTTCGTCGAGAGTGGGGTGCCGCGCGAATCGATCGACTTTCTGCTCTTTTGTACGCAGTCGCCCGACTATCCGCTGCCGACGACGGCCTGCCTGCTGCAGGAGCGGCTGGGGCTGCGGAAATCGATCGGGGCGTTGGACTTCAATCTCGGTTGTTCCGGTTACGTGTACGGCTTGGCGCTGGCCGACGGCCTGATCCGCACGGGGAGCGTGCGGCGCGTGCTGCTGATCACGGCGGAAACGTACACGAAGTTCATCCACCCGACCGACCGCAGCCTGCGGACGATCTTCGGGGACGGCGCGGCCGCCACGCTCATTGACGCGGCCGAGCGGCCGAGCCTGTCGGCCTTTTGTTACGGCACGGACGGGAGCGGTGCGGACACGCTGTTGATGACGGCCGGGGGCAACCGGGCTCCGCATTTGGCGCACCGGCCGCGACACCGGCAGCGGTGGGAGAGTAATCTGTATATGGACGGGCCGGCGCTGATCACGTTTTCCGTGGAGGCGGTCCCGCAGCTGATTGGCGAAGTGTTGACGGCGGGCGGCGTGACGCGGGACGACGTGGACTACTTCCTGCTGCACCAGGCCACATACAAGATGATGACGTATCTGTACGATCGGTTGCATCTGACACCCGAGCGCATGCCGGTGGTATTGGAGGACTGTGGCAACACCGTGTCGTCGACGATTCCGATTGTGATTGACCGTCTGCGCGGCAGCGGCCAGCTCCGCCCTGGCGTGCGCAGCATGCTCATCGGGTTCGGCGTCGGCTGGTCGTGGGCGGGGTGTCTGTGGGAGGAGACGTGGCAGCCGTGATCAACGCGTGCTGGAGGACGTGGCGGGACGCCCCCGACCGGGGCGGCCGACGAAGGGGTGGAGGCTGTCCATGAACTCACTGCAAGGGCACTTCCTGGTGGCGTCGCCACATCTGGTGGATCCGAATTTCCTGCGCAGTGTGGTGCTGATGATCCAGCACGACGAGCAGGGAGCGTTCGGCGTCGTGTTGAATCGGCCCACCAACAACACGATTTCCGAGTTGTGGGGATTGATCTCCCAGACGCCGTGTGACAATCCGAGTCCGGTGCATGTCGGCGGCCCGGTTGCCGGTCCCTTGATCGCGGTCCATGGGGATGCGGCGTTGAGCGAGATGGAGATCGTGCCGGGTGTGCATCTCGCGTCGGCCAAGGACTCAATCGTCCAGCTCGTCACGCAATCCCAGTGCGACGTGCGTCTGTTTGTCGGCTACTCGGGCTGGGGTGCCGGGCAGCTGGACAGCGAACTGCAGGCGGGCGGCTGGTTGACTGAGCGGGCGACGCGCGAGGACGTGTTCTCGAATTACGAAGATCTGTGGAACCGTGTCGCGCGCCGCATCGGCCTGCACGTGCTGGAGCCGACGTTCAGACACCTGCACGTACCCAACGATCCCTCGATGAACTGAGCCCTTGAACCGCACGATTGCCATTGGCGACATTCACGGGTGCGCGGAAGCGCTGGCGGCGTTGATCCAGGTGCTGGCGCCGACCAGCCGCGATACGTTGGTGCTGCTGGGCGACTACGTCGATCGCGGACCGGACTCGCGCGGCGTGCTGGACCACATCCTGGCATTGCAGCAGCGGTGCGAGCTGGTGTTGCTGCTGGGCAATCACGAGCAGATGATGTTGGGCGTCCGGGACGGCGTGGTGCCGACCCTCTTCTGGGAGCGCTACGGCGGCTACGAGACGCTGGAGAGCTACGGCGGCGACCTGTCGGGCGTCACGGCGGACCACTGGGATCTGCTCGGCCAGTGCCGCCGCGTGTTCGAGACGGACACCCATGCGTTCATGCACGCCAACTACGTGGCCGACCGGCCGCTGGGAGACCAGCCCGACCAGATCCTGCTCTGGACCCACGTCACGTCTATCGTGCCGCCGCCCCACTGCTCGGGCAAAATCGCCGTCGTCGGGCACACGCCGCAGCTGGAGGGGAACATCCTGGACCTGGGCCACCTGAAGTGTATCGACACCGCGTGTTTCGCCGGCGGCTGGCTCACCGCCCTCGACGTCGATTCCGGCCGCTGCTGGCAGATCAACCGCCTGGGCGAAGTGCGCCAGCGCGGCGACTAGTCCTGTTCGACGCGCAGCAGTTGGTCGCGGCGGACATTGCGCAGGACCTGCTGGCTGCCGTCCGGCCAACGGATGGTTAACGCGGTCACCGCGTCGGCCTGTCCGAGTCCGAAGTGCAGCCGCGGATCGTGCACCGACAGATAGCTCCCACTGGCGTTGTGCTGGCGGAGCAGTTTCTTCGTCCCGCCGCCGGGCTCGACGATCTCGCACGAGACGATGGCCCCAATGCCGCTGCGATTGCTCCGCCCGGTCCGGCCCACCAGCTCGACCAGCAGCCAGTGCCGGTCGCCGCGCGGCGTGTCATTGCGCAACAGGACGGGCCGGTCGTTCACGCTGGCCACCAGCAGATCGAGGTCCCCGTCGTTGTCCATGTCCCCGGCCACCACGCCGCGGCTGACGCGCGGCACAAGTGCGGCGATGCCGGCCGCCTGAGCAACTTCGGTGAACTTGCCGGCTCCGTCGTTGACGAAGACGAGATCGGGGTGGCCGACCAGTTTCCGGGCGTCTCCGTTGGCAACGTACAGGTCCAGGTCGGTATCGAGGTCCAGATCGACCAGTGCCGCGCCCCAGGAGACGTAGCGGCCGCAGGCAACGGCCAACCCTGCCTGGCGCGCCTGATCTTCGAAGAACCCGTCGCCCTGGTTCATGTAGAGACAGGTGAAGGTGAAATCGGGTACGAACAGGTCGAACTTGCCGTCGCCGTTGACATCGCCGATCTCGGCCCCCATGGCTCCGCGGGCGTCCCCGTTGACCCCGTAGGCCACGTTGATCATCAGCGCGTTCTCCTGGAACTTGAGTCCCCCCAGGTTCTCGAAAAACATGTTCTCCATCGCATCGTTGGCGACAAACAGATCGAACAGCCCGTCCTGATTGAAGTCGACGACGCCGACGCCCATCGTCAGGCTCGGGTAGTCCCCGAGGCCGGACGCTGCCGTCCGGTCTTCGAACCGCCCGTCGCCGGTATTTCGGAAGAGCCGATTAACTTGCCCCCGATAGGCGGTGGGGCCGGGAAAGCTGTCCGGCGTGTTGAAGTCGGGCGTGTAATCCAGGTAGTTGCCGACGAAGAGGTCGAGCCACCCGTCGTTATCGAGGTCGACGAAAGTTGCGCCGACCCCGAACCCCGGGTCGGC
>JALOQX010000343.1 GCA_025459265.1 Pirellulaceae bacterium
GCGCGAGAGCACCCAGCGCGTCGAACGGGCCATGGTCAACTCGGTGTTCCAGCGCCCCTTCGACCGCGTGGTGATCAACCTCGCCCCGGCCGAACTCCCTAAGCAGGCCGCCTCGTTCGACCTGCCCATTACCTTGGGCGTCCTGGCCGGCAGCGGGACCACATTATCGCACAGATTCTGCACAAGGAACCGGTGCCTCCGCGACGGAAGAACAAACGGATCCCGCAGGACCTGGAAACCATCTGTCTCAAGGCGATGGACAGGGATCCAGACCGCAGGTACCAGACTGCCGGACAAATGTCCGAAGACTCGCAGCGTTACGTGCATCGCTTTGCCATTTCCGCCAGACGGTCTGGCCCGATCCGCCGAACCATCAAGTTGGTCCGGAGGTACCCTTCGGTCTCGGTGCTGTCGGCTCTGCTGCTCGTTGTAGCAGGAATTGCCGGAATTTTCGGCTATATTGCTCACCACCGCCAGCTCGAAATGAGCGAACAACTGAAAGACCGGGTCTTATATGCAGCAACGTCTGGAGATTTCGAATATGCAAAAGAAGTGGTCGTTCAAGCTGAAGCTGCCGGCGTGACTCCAGGATGGACGCACATCATGCAGGGACAGATCCTCCTGCTCCACGGCGATTATCACGAGGCGAGAATTGAACTCGAATACGCGGGAAGCCTCTTGAAGGCGAGTACCGCCACATTTGCTATGCTCACGCTTGTATGTGAGGGCGAGGGTGACGAAGACAGCCATATGAGAATGCTCACGGCGCTTGAGAAGCTCCCCACGCGCGAGTTCGCCGATTACTTGTTCAAAGGATGCTGCTGCTCGGCCAGGAAGTCGCCACGGCCGGACTTGACGCAGGCCGCAGGGGGGGAGCGCACTTCCGAATTGCGGGGCATCGCATCATGAATCGCCCCCTGATGGATGGGAAGCCACCTAGACTTGGCCCAGAGAAACGCGATATTGAAGCCTGTACCCACTACGCTTTTGGGTGCATTGGTTCCCCGAACTTCAAGGAGTCACGTCATGCGAGTTGCAGTACTAACGTTGGCCGCTTGGTTCGTTTCCGCAGCGTTGGCGTTCGGCCTCGAACTCACTCAAGAGCAGCAAGCACCGTGGAATGCGCTCGAGGAGCAGGTTGCGCTGGACGTGAAGAAAGACCTCGACGGTGAGATGAAGTACATCCACCCAAAGGCGTGCCTGTGGGGTGACCAGTCGCCGATGCCGGATTCGCCGTCAGCCAAAGCCCTTTCCTACTACAAGAAATGGATGGAGGCTCAGGACGAGATCATTGCACACCACTTGATTCCAGTTTCAGTCGTTGTGGTTGACGACGTGGCGATCATTAATTTCTACATCCATATACTGACAGAAGACGACGCAGGCAAGCAGAAAGAGATGATCCTCAGAGGTCACAATACGTGGAAGAAAGAGAATGGTCGTTGGTTGCTGTTCGCAACATACAACACGAAGGTTAAAGCGGAAGAAGATGACGACTGATTGACCGAGTAGCCGTCCCGTGAGGTTGAAGCGGCCCGACAGGGGGGCCGTCGTTGCCTCCTCCATCGGCTAACTGACCTCTTCGCGTGACAACACGACAGGAATCGGCAGCTCATGCATTCTGCGCATGAGCATGCGGATGTTTGCCGCAACAACGGGAGAGTCTCTTAGCTCCCAGGCGATTGCGAGGCATCTCACGAGGACTTGCGGCACGTTCTGGTTCTGTCACTATCATCCCGTCCGGCGGCCTTCCACGTACTGTTTCAGGTGGGGCGCCGGAACCGCTGCGGAAACGAACGACGCATTACCCGACCAGCAGTCGTGCCGCGCGAGCGGCGACGAGCTGGCAGGGGAGACAGTAGTCAGCCATCTTGCGGCCGGGCGGGAATGAGACTTGTTCGTAGGCCGTCAAATGGCCCGCGGCTTGATGATAGGCGACGTGGCCGTATAGGCTAAGCAGAAAATCATTGCGGCGACCGAGCGACCAGAGGCCGTACAGGTAGTCGGCCAACGGCCAGTCGTCCAGATGCTTTGCGAATCGAGTCATGCCACAGAACTGTCCGCCACCGGTCAGACGCGCCGTGACCACACGGTTTGCCTGTTCGGACGACAACAGCTCGCTCGACAAGAGTTCAGGCCAATAGCGGTAGTTCGTGCACGATGCCACGTCCCAGGCGGCGGCCAAGCGCGCCGGCCTCTGCAGCGGCTCAACCTGCGGCGGCAGCCACCAGTCGGCAGGATCCGCGCGCCAGGTCTTCTGGATCGCTCGCAAAGTATCGGCTGCCAGGTCCTGCACCATCTTGCGGACGATGGCGACCGCCGTTGTTGGACGAGCCTGGCGGCGCTCGCACAGATCTGCCCAACGCCGCAGTCCTTTGACCACCCAGCCATTATTGTGGAAGTATTTTCCAGTATCCTTATGCGTGTCGGCTTCGGGTGAGCCGAACAGCAGACCATCTTCTTTCTCGGCAGTCGCGCGCAGACGCAAAAGGTACTCGGCGATGTGATCCAGTGCCGGAAAACCTTCGGACCACCAGCCGTTCGTTCCGGCCCGCTCGTCCAGCAGCGCCGCGGTGTGCAGGAGTTGCCCGTATTCGCTGATGGACGGTCCGTAGTAGCGCAGGCCGCCGTCGTCCTTCACGAACGTCTTCAGCCAATAGCGGAACAGCTGCGCGGCACGTAACTGCAATCCCCAGACCGACAGAGCGTCGACCACCGCAATGATGGTAGGCGGGAATCCACCGTGCATCTCCTGTGCATAAGTGCCAACGCCGTACTTGGGATGGTCGCCTTGAAACGTGGCGCCGATGTGCGCCAAGCCAGTCTGTACGGACAGATCTAGCAAGGGATGGCCGGTGTTCACGTCGGGAATCGTTCGCAGCCCGGCGAGGTTCTCGGCGATCTGCTGCGGATCAATGGCCGGAGTTCCTTGCGTACGCGGGAACAAAGCCATTACGCGGTCCAGATCCGGTGGACCCGTAAGCATCTTACGGACTGGGTCCTCGAGCATCGCGGCCCAGTCCGGTGCCGGATCCCCGTCGGCTGCGCGCGACCTGCAGCACTTGGACATCACTGTCACGATCCCGGCGGCTGTGCAGTGCGTGACGAAAATTCGTCGCGTCGTCCTGGCGGGCTGAACATTCATGGCGAGATTACCTCAACGAGCCTGAAGTAGCTCGTCGGCGAGCATGCTGAGATTGTCCAAGCCGTGATCGAAGATCCATCGCACCGACTGTCAGGTGCGCGAGGTGGTGATTGCGGGCGTCCGGTGATTCGACACGCTGCTGGTCCCACGTCGCGACTCATTTGCTGCGTTTCTCCAGGACCAGTACCCAATCGTGATTCTGATTCGGTGGCGAGCAACGCCATGTACCGGCTTCGTCGGTCGTTGCCTGGCCCAGCGGCGTTTGCCCGCCAAGGACGGGATCAAACAGGTTGACTGTGTAATCCGTCTTTCCCGCGAGTTGCGTCACGGTGATGGCAAGTGCCTGCGGTATGTAGATGATTCGCAGTTGTGTTGCGATGCCGGCGGCGCTCGTTCGGACATCGTCTGTCGTGGGTTGGTCGTCGGCCCAGACAGCCGAGTCAGGCACGGGCTCGAAATGTTGCCATGGAAACTGCGCCAAGAACTTCTTAGCTAAGCCGACTTCGCCAGAGCCCGGCCCGTTCATGGCATCATCCCACGGTATACTCCCCCCCACTGGCAATCACCGGCATGGCGGGCTGCACCTGATAGGCCCCGTAGATCTGCTGGGCCATCTTACCGATGGCGCCTTCCGGCAAATGTCCCGTCTGGTGCATGTCGAAATCGAGGATCGATGGATCGCTGACTGTCTCGCGCGCCGAACGTGACGGGTGGATGGTGATCATCCGACGGAACGGGTCGGTGGCCCGGATGTGTCGAATGACCTGGGTCCAGCCCGTTTTCTGCAGCGCCGCTTCCTCCTGTGCCCGCGCTGAACCGTAGAAGGGCATCGTGCCCTCGCCCGCCGCGCACCAGACGACAGGTAGCGCGCCGTAGCGCGCAATCAGGTACCGCCAGTGCTCCTGCATGCGTTCGATGCCCGCCCAGGGCAGAGGTATCCCCACGCACCAACGATACATGGGACGAAACCCTGTTCCACGAGGTACATGAGTCGCTCATCCGCACGGTCGAAATATTCAGGGCGGATGCTGCCATACTCCTTTTCCCAAGGGTAGCCGGCCTCGTTGGTCCCGCGTGGGTCAAAAACCGGCATGTCGGGATACAGACCGGCGACGATCTGAATCACGCGGAAGCCTTTGGCCTTGCGGTCGGCTGCAAGCTGCTGAAAATCTTCGGGCCAGTGGAGCCGCTGGCACAACCCCATCCACCACGTGTCACCCATCCAGAAGAATGGTGTGTTGTCGACATGCTCAAAATGCCGGCGGTCGGCCGCGACACGCACCGGGCCGTGCAGGAACAACGAATTGTCGCCAGCGTAGGGGTCGACAATCACGCTACCCGAAACGTCATGCAAGCCGCGATCGGCAGCGACAGAGCACACACTCTGCCAGCGGTGTGTACCTGTCAACGGCGATGCGTAACGAACCTTCCAGACCCGATCGCAAGCCCAGTAGGCCGGGACTTTGAGCGTCGTCCGTTGCGGAGTTTTGAACAGCACGTCGAGCGTCACATCGTGAAACGCATCGCGATAGTCCTGAGTGGACGTGAATGCTATCTCGATCATGCGGTTGGCCTGCGCGCAAGACTGCCGAGTCGTGGCCCCATGCGGGCGTCGCCGCGACAGCGACAGCCATCCACAGCGCGGCGGAAAGCTGTGTCCAAGTTGAGCCGTAGTGGACCCCGATGTTGTTCGGTCGAGAAGCTTTCTGGCGCATAGTCGTTCAGCCTCCGATCTTCTGTTCAATACCGCACACGTTGTTAATCATTGGCGTCACGCAGTGGCCCGGTACATCGTACCACGATGCGTCTGCACGGTCGACCGACTCAGTCCGAAGTTGGGGGAGCGTCGTTCGACTGGTCCGTTCTTGCGAGTGGTGGCACGGGCCAGCCCGAAATCAACCTATGCCGGCGAAGTCCCCAGACTGGCACAAAGAGAAGTTGCGGATCAGACACCCTGATTCTTGGCCAGCGTCTGCCGTGCGGCGGGATCGACGTGCCTGCTGCCAACAATGGGCGTGAAAGGCAGTCTCTTCCCTCTGGCTGCCTCTGAGCATGTGCGCACGCCCATGTCTGGGACAACTGCGCGCGGCACTGGGTGTAGCGTGAAGGTGACCCTCCCACCGCGTAAACGCGGGGGCTTCCAGGGTGTGCGCACGGCGCGGCGCGGCGTAGGGTGAGGGTGAGCCTCCCCCGCGTGAACGCGGGGGCTTCCGCGCGGCGCGGCGCGGCGTAGGGTGAAGGTGAACCTCCCCCGCGTGAACGCGGGGGCTTCCAGGGTTTGCGCGCGGCGCGGGGGGCGTAGGTTGAAGGTGAACCTCCCCCGCGTAAACGCGGGGGCTTCCGGGAACGTGAACCTCCCCCGCGTAAACGCGCGGGCTTCCGGGACAAGACGCGTTTCGGGTGACAGGCGTATGTCACCCTGTGGACGTGGCGTGTGGACCGGGGCTTGCAGGGCAGGGGAGCACGGGGCACAATAGGCGCGCGACGCTCAAGCGGACGCGGGTCAACGGGGGACCACACCCATGTTGGCCAAACTGCATACCTTCTCCCTGCTGGGGATCGACGCCCT
>JALOQX010000098.1 GCA_025459265.1 Pirellulaceae bacterium
GAGCTCGGTCGGGCTGGCCGCGAGCCCGGACTGCGTCGAAGCCGACCCTTGCCCGCTGCCTGGATGCCAAGTCCGGACAAAGTCAGGGTGTCTGGGTTTCCCTGGGCTCTCCGTGCCGTCACTTCGAACCACCGAAAGCGTCATCCACATCCAGGCTCCATCCGCCGCAGATCGAGCCGGCGGAGAACCGGTCGCCAGATCGCAGCAATCGAATTTCGGACCCCGATTCGTAGACGTGGATTGTCAAATTGCTGGGGTCGGCGACCAATACCACCTGACAACCCGCCTTGAGCCAGTCAGCCGCCTTCGCCTCGACACTCGAAAACGAGTCATTGGGGGATACCACTTCTACGACGAGATCCGGCGCTAAAGGAAGATAGCCCGTTGTTGGTGCCACAGCCTCCAGGCGTTCACGACTGACGTAAGCAGCGTCGGGCGCTCGAACCGTGTCCGGCGACTGCGCGATGCGGAAACCGGTTTCTGCCGCGTACGTCTCCCCTAACTCATGCTGCTCAACGTGCGCTGCTAATCGCAAGAAGATCCGGCCCGCGATTCGACCGTGCTCACTTCCTGCCGGTGACATCATGGACAAGACTCCTTCGATCAGTTCATAGCGGTTGCCGTCGTCAGGCAACGCATAGAGTTGATCGGCCGTGGTGATGGTCTGCAGGTCAGTCGAAACCATCCCGTCTCTCCTCGTTTATCAGCGCGAAGAACACGGGCCCATTTTCCGCCAATTCGGGACATCGGTCAAACGAGGTCCCCGACCCTGTTCCGGGAGGTGTCCCGAGTCGCGTCGAGCGTCGGCGCTCATCACGGCAGCCTCGAAGGCCGTTCGCGAGGAGTGCGCTCGCCACCGCTCCAGCCTCACGGTAGCGATAGCGGCGCGACCCGCGCGGTTTCTCGTACAGTCATTGCGAGAATGGTAGGCTTATCGCCATTCCTGCCAACAACTTACGAGACAAGTGGCAGACACGTCGGCCCGGACGCTCTTCCGCGGGCCGAGGCGCAAACTACCGCAGCGGTGCGCGGGTGCGGACCAGCGTCGTCGACTCGATCCAATCGCTCGGTTCAGGGTGTTTGGGTTTCGTCGGGTTTCGGGCTGGGTTTCGGGTTTCGTCTGTCTGGTTTTCGGTGCGCCAAGTCCGAGCACCAGAATCCCGTGTATCATGGTCTCGGGCAGACCGATGCCCGCCGACGCGGTTAACCGGGTGATCGCTGCCGTGAGGGGGACCGCTGAGTTCTCGAAATGGGGGGGTGAGATGCCGACCGAGGCAAACAGGAGGCATGTGCGACGCTACGACGAGGAGGTCGTGAACACCGGCGCGGTTGACGACGTCCCCCGATTCGTCTCACCGGACTGCGTTGAGGTCCATGGGGCTCACTTCGCTCGTCCCCAGCCAGCCGGAAATCCCCGGAATCACGCAAGTCCATTTAGCGCCCGTGGGCTGTGCTGGGGGATCCTGGTGCTGTGGCTGTGCGCCAATCACGGTGTCGCGCAGACGATCGACGTCGATGTGCAGGCGGGGTTAGTCGCCCACTGGCCGGTCGTCGAGACAGCCTTGGAAGTCCCGGCCGACGAAGCGCCGCGGCTGGGTGCCGGGGAATTCACGCTGGCGCTGTGGATGCAGTCGGACGACGGCGCGGACCGGCTGCCGGGGGATCTGCTCTGTCAGTATGACCCGACCCAGCGCCGAGGTTTTCACCTGACCTTGAAGAGCAATCTCGGCGTGACGACGACGCAGGCCAACTGGCGACATCTGCAGTTCGGCATTGACGATGATCGGATGACCGCGTGGCGCAACTGCGGGCGTCCCGGGCAAGCCCTGTTGGCTTTCGCGCTGGCCGTGCACGACGGGACCTTGTACGCCGGGACCTGCGAGCCGGGGAAGGGCGAATCAGGGCACGTGTATCGCTACGCTCCCGCCGGGGATCAGTGGCTCGACTGCGGCACGCCAGATGCTTCGAACTCGGTCACGTCGCTGGCCGTGCATCAAGGCCAGCTGTACGCCGGCACCGGGAAGTACCGGCTGGCGGGATCGGCTCTGCCGGAGTCGGAGAACACGGCACTGGGCGGCCGCGTGTTTCGTTACGCGGGGGGCGCGCAGTGGATCGATTGCGGGCAGTTGCCGCAGACCGAAGCAGTGGGCGGGTTGGTCGTCTATCGGGGCCAGCTCTATGCCTCGTCGCTGTATCGACCGGCCGGCTTCTTCCGCTATGAGGGCCAGACGCACTGGTCCAGCCTGCCGGTGCCGCAGCGTGTGGACCCGGCGTCGTCGCTGCCCGGGCCGCAGCGTGTCGAAGCGTTGATGGTGCACGAGGGTTTTGTCTATGCCAGCAGTTACGACGGCGGCCATGTGTATCGGTTCGACGGACAGGATTGGACGGACTGTGGTCAGCTGGGTGACAATACCCAAACGTATTCCTTTGCCCAGTACGATGGCCGTCTGTACGCCGGCACGTGGCCCAGCGGCCGCGTCTATCGCTGGGAAGATCTGGGCCGCTGGACCGACGTCGGTCGTTTGGGCGAGGAGCGTGAAGTGATGGGCATGCTGGTGCACAACGGCCGCCTGGTGGCCGGAACGCTGCCGCTGGCGGAGGTCTATGCATATGAAGGCGGCGACACCTGGAAGCGTCTGACCCGGCTCGACCACACCCCCGATGTCACATACCGCCGCGCGTGGACGATGGCCGAGCACGATGGTGAACTGTTCTGCAGCACGCTGCCGTCCGGCCATGTCTTCGCCTTCTCGGCGGGACGCCAGGTGGCCTGGGGGCACTCGCTGTCGTCGGCCTGGCACCATGTCGTCGCCACCAAATCCGCGGAGCGGCTGGCCTTGTACGTCGATGGCCAACAGGTGGCCCAGACACCCGCTTTCGACGCTGCGAGTTATCGGCTTGACACGGCCGCTCCGCTGCGTGTGGGCAACGGCATGAACGGACGCTGGAACGGTCGACTGCGAGAGGTGCGGGTGTATCAGCGGGCGTTGAACGCGGCGGAAGTCGAAACCCTGGCCGGCCAACTGCCGGAGCCATGAGGCGCGGGCGGTTTCGCCGCGAGACAGGATGGCAGGTCCGTTTCTCCGGATTGACCGTGATGACGATGAACCAGAACCACAGCGGCCGCCCGCCCCTGGCAGGGAAGTCCGAAGCCGCCTCTGTACCGGCCTGGGCAAGCCCGGACAGACCGGCGGACGGCGCGCCTTGGGTGCTGGAGTTGGCGGCGGTGGCCAGCACCGAACGTCGGCTGGTGGGCGGCAAGGCGGCTCATCTTGCCACACTAACGCGCGCACGGTTTGTGGTGCCGCCGGGATGCTGCGTCACGACAGCCGCGTTTGACGCGTTTCTCGCCGCGTGTCCCCAGCGCCACGAACTCTATACGACGCTGACACGGCTGGCGGCAGGCCCACGGGACGAAGTGGCCCAGCTGGCCCGACACGCTGCCGTCTGGCTGGCGAAGTCGCCGATACCGCCGGAAATTGAGGTGGCGGTTCTGGATGCGTGGCGGCGTCTGGGCGAAGACCGCGTCTACGCCGTCCGCTCCAGCGCGACGGTGGAAGACGCCGGGACGCACTCGTTTGCGGGTCAGTTCGAGTCGTTCCTCAACGTGCGCGGCGACAGCGGATTGCTCGAAGCCATTCGGAAGTGTTGGCTGTCGCTGTTCACCGAGCGGGCGCTGGCGTATCACCTGAGAAATGGTCTTCCGCCAAGCGCAACCGCGATGGCCGTGGTCGTGCAGGAAATGGTGGCCGCCGACCACGCGGGCGTCATGTTCACAGTCGATCCAGCCACGGGCAGCGCCAGTCGGATCGTCATCGAGGCCGTACCTGGCACAGGTGAAAAGCTGGTCGCCGGTCAGTTGAATCCGGAACGGCTCGTGTTGAGCAAGGCCACATGCGGAATCGTCGAGCGACAGTCCCCCGACCCGGACCAGCAACTCGCCGAGAAGGTGGTGCGCCGTTTGGGCACGCTGGCCTGCGAAGTGGAAGGTCTTTTCGGCGGGCCGCAGGACATCGAGTGGGCCGTCCGCGGAGATCAAGTGTTTCTACTGCAAGCCAGGCCGGTAACTGTCCGGACTTCACGAGCAGCCGCAGTCGTCCAGCAGAACGCCACGGATCCTGACGCAAGTTCCGCGGTGTGGACCACTGCGAATGCGATCGAAGCCCTCCCAGATGTGGTCACTCCCCTGTCGTGGTCGCTGATGCAAATCCTGCTGCACGACTTCCTCGATCCGCTGATGCGCCGCCTCGGTTTGACCGCGGAACCGCAGCTGCTGATCGAGCTGATCGCGGGACGCGCCTACCTGAACATGGGACTCCTCCGCCGATTGCTCCGCCGACTGGGCCCGCTGGAAGTGGATGTTGCCGCGGTCTTAGGCGGGCGGTACGATGGTCCATTCGGGACGTCGGCGACGGACACTTCGACGCGCTCCCGCCTCGTCAACCTGCGCAACATCGGTCGCGCGCTGCGGCTGGGCCTGTGGATGGTTCCGGGGCTGATCGGCCAGCGACGCTTGATCGCACGATGGGGGCAGCGAGTTCTCGATGACGCCGCCCACATCCAGCTGTCGCAGCTCACCGACGAGCAGCTGGCGGACGTCCCAGCCGCGCTCCTGCGTGCCGCGTGTCGTGGCGAAGGCGAACGCACGTGGGCGGCGGCCGCGTGGATGGGCGCGTGCGCGGTCGGCGGAAGCACTGCGGTTTTCCGGCTGGCCCGCCGCTGGCTCAACGACCACGACGGCAGCATCGCGAACCGTCTCCTCGCCTGCGCGGGCCCCATGCACTCCGCCGAAAACGGCCTCGCACTCGCGCGCCTGGCGGCCTGGGTCGAAGAGCGCCCTGCGCTGGCTCAGACCGTGCGTGCAGCCGGTTCGTTTTCCGAATTGCAGCGGCGTCTGACCGAGGTGGACGCGGGCCGCGCGTTTCTCGAACGCTGGCAGACGTTTCTCCACAATCACGGCCATCAAGCGCGCGGCGGCATGGACCCCGCGCAGCCGCGCTGGTCCGAGTCTCCCGACCTCGTGCTCGACGTGCTGCGCTCCTGCCTGCAGCTGCCGGAGGGCACGGACCTGCTCACGCTGCACGCTCAACGCGTGCGTGAACGGAATCAGTTGCTGGCCGAGTGCCGGCGCCGATTGCGCAATCCGCTGAAACGCACCGTGTTTTTCGTCCTCCTGCACGTGAGCCAGCGCGGATTAGTGCAGCGCGAGAACGTGAAGAACGACGGAGTATGTCTGGTGGCCATCGTGCGGCGGGCCCTCCTGGAGGCCGGTCACCGACTGGCGGCGCGCGGCGGGTTGCGCGAACCGGGCGAGGTCTTCTTCCTGAACCTCGAGGAACTGAGGGCCGCACTTTGCGGCGAGGGGACGTTCGATATTCGCGCGACGATCACGGACCGTCAGGCCGAGGATGCCCGACTCCGCCGCCTCAATCCGCCGCCTGTCGTCGTTGGGTGTTACGACGAAACCGCCCCATCTGCGAGCGGCGTCGATCGCAACGCGAGAACCTTCAACGGAGTCGCGGTCAGCCCCGGCGTGGTGATCGGGCGAGCGCGGGTGATTCTGCAAGCCGATGCCGGCGCGTGCGTGCTGCCGGGTGAAGTCCTCGTCGCGCCCTACACGGATCCGGGCTGGACACCGTACTTTCTGACGGCGGTCGGCATTGTCGTGGACATCGGCGGCCTGCTGAGCCACGGCAGCGTTGTCGCCCGCGAGTATGGCCTGCCCGCGGTCGTAAACGTCGGCCCCGCCACGCAGATCATCTGCACGGGCGACCGGATTCAGGTGGACGGGAACGTAGGGCGGGTGACCATCCTGGAACGTGCGGGGACGCAACCGTGAACGTATGCTCGCCCACTCAGCCCGACGTGCACGACCGGCCGCTTCCGCGCCGGTGCACGGTCTTGTGCCGCGGTTCCCGCACTCAACGCGGCTCGTCACGCGGTGGGGTGGCCGAGTTGGACGCGGCAGGCGGATCGAGCGCCGCGTGAATGATTTCAAACTGCTGCTGCGCCAGCTCCGCGGTGTAGGGGAGTTGCTGCAGCGCGAAGACCTGGACGAGTCTCGCCTCGGGCACGACGACGAACTGTGTGCTGGCGTAGCCCCCCCACCGATAGCACGTCACCTTGCGCCGTCGTCCGTGCGGGCCAAGTTCGGCTTCGTCGATCGCGAACCCCAGTCCAAATCGCTGCTGGCCGTCCACTGCGTCCAGTTGGTTGGTGAACATCAGTTGCAGGGTTTCCGGTTCCAGCACACGGCGCCCTTGGAACTGCCCGCCGTCGAGGAGCATCTGGCAGAAATTCGCATAATCACGCACGGTCGACACCAGTCCGCCGCCGCCCGACAGGAACTCGAAGCCGTCCGTAAACGGACTGGAGTCCGCCGGGTCCACGACCGTGAGCTCGCCGTCCTGCAGGGTGTAGCACGAGGCGAATCGTTCCCGCTGCTCATTTCGCACGACGAACCCCGTGTCCACCATCTGCAACGGCTCCAACACGGCGCGCTGCAGGTAGCGATCGAGCGGTTCGCCGGACCAGACCTCGATCAACCGCCCCAGCAAGTCCGTGCTGAATCCGTACGTGAACTTCTCGCCGGGATGATGCAGCGCGGGAACGCGAGCCAGCGCCTCCGCCGCCTGGGCAATCGACATGGACGGCGGGAACAACTCGTGAGGTCCTCTGTACCGCAGGCCCGCCCGCTCGTAGAACTCGCGCACGGTCGGCTCGTCGCCGTAGCTGTAGCCGGTCGTGTGACGCAGGACGTCACGGACGGTGACGGGGCGATGAGGCGAAACCTGTCGGGGCGTCCCGTCGTCGGTTTCAAGGACCGTGGCATTCGCAAAGGCCGGAATGTACCGCGCTACCGGATCGTCCAGGCCGAACTTGCGCTGGTCAAACAGCGTCATCGCCGCCACGGACGTAATCGGCTTGCTCATCGAGTAGATGCGCAGGATCGAGTCGAGGTTGAATGGAGTCCCGTCGTCGATATCCCGGAGACCTGCGGTTTGGGCGTAGAGTGTCTTCCCGTCGCGCACGACGAGATGGGCCGCACCGGCGACGCCGCCGGCGTGCACAGCGCGGTGGAGTTCAGCCGTGGCACGCGCAAGGACTTCCCCGGCACTGGGCGGCGCGAGTGAGTAGGTCGCACCTGGTTGCGGGGCGCAGACAGCCAGCCCCACGCAGCGGTCCCCCGCACCGTAATAGAGAAACCACCTGCCTTGAAAGGGGACCAGCGTGTTCGCGACCGTCGTCGCGTCCGTGAATCCGGATTTTTCCCAGTCGAATTCCGCATGCAGAAACGGCTCGGTCTGCTCCTGCAGGACGCTCCGCAGGTCGCTGCGGTCAATCAATGCCTGGCGGAGGACCCAGGTGCCCAATGTGGGGTGTCTGCCTTGCGTCATGAGCAGGATGCCGTGGTCGCCCAGCAGCGCCAGGGCGCCGGCCTCGCGTCCCCCGTCAGGCCAGACCGCTTCGCCCGTGGGGGTCCAATCCAGGAGGTTTTCGCTCCACGCCAGCGCGCAAGGATGCGTGTAATACATCCAGTACTTCCCCGCGATCTTCGCCGCAACCAACCGATCGCCGACCAGTCGGCTCACTACAACGCCGGAGCGGCCGCCAATCCGGCCCGCTTTGGCGAACGCGGGACCATGTTTCGTCCAGTGAACGAGGTCGCGCGACGACGCAACGGAGAGTGTATCGCTCTGGCCGTTCCACGTCGTGTAGTTCATATAGTAGGCACCATCGTCCCCCTCGACGATGTGCAGGTCCTCGCAGCCGCCCTCCCATTCGTAGGACTTCCACGCGTCGTGGTCGGGATACACGACCGGCGTGGGATGCCGGGTGAAGTGAATTCCGTCCTCGCTCCAGGCCATCCCGATGCGGCAGGTGCGGCCCCACGCGAGCGACGGGTTCCTGTCATCGGCACGGTAGAACAAATACACCTTCCCATCTCGTACCACCGCGGCCGGGTTGTAGACATTCTGTTCTTCCCAGCGAACTTCCTTGCCGAGCACGGGACAGTCGAACGTTGATTCCGCCCTGGGCAACAGCACCGGCTGAGGATGTTTCACGAAGGGTCCCATCGGCCAATCGCCCGGACGAGCCTGGAACCCGCACTCCTTCAGTATCGCCGCGCCCACCGGCTGTCCCTCAGGCGCAATCGCCGGCCGGGCGAGCGACCTCGGCAGCGATTGTCCGTCGTGCGCGGCCGAACGATGGAGTTGCCCTCGAGGCAGCGGGCCCGACAGCACGCCGGCCAGAGCCAGCAACACGCAGATCGCGATGGTGATACGGCGCTGTGTGTCATGCATGGACGGAAAACTCGCGTCGCACAGGTGGCACGAGAGGCATCGGCCCTCGTGGCGGGACGATGGATCGCCCAGGACGACACTGAGTCTAAGCGGCGGTGCGCTGTCACGCCACCGAGCGGTCGCTGGATACAAACGGGTACAAAGGTCCCGCGGTGACGCGCGGACGCCAAGCGTCTAGAATCTGCGTCAGGAAAACCGGCGTCATCGCGTCGATCGGCAGGAGTACATGAGCGGAAGCGAGGTCGTGAGTGGGTAACCTGGAACTGTGCGCGTCACATCCGGCAGGACGGGGGACGCAGGTGGACCGGCGTCATGACCTGGACGCACTGCGGGCGTTCGCGATGCTCCTGGGCATTGGCCTGCACGCCGCGTTGAGCTTTTTTCCGATCCCGTGGTACGTGCAGGATACGCAGCAGAATGTGGTGTTCGGCTGGTGCACGGCGGCAGTGCACGGTTTCCGCATGCCGCTGTTTTTTCTGATCAGCGGTTTCTTCACGATGATGCTCTTTCGCAGGCGCGGGTTGATGCCGCTGTTGCGGCAGCGGGCCACGCGCATCCTGCTCCCGTGTCTGCTGGGCCTGGTGACGATCGTTCCGTTGCTGCATTCTGTCGCGGGGTGGGTCACGCGTTCGGCGGCCACGGAACGCGCCTCCGACCCGCCATCGCTGGCCGACGCCGTGCGCACTGGCGACAGACAGCTGATGGATGTGTTGCTGGAAGCAGATGGCGCGCTGGATGAGCCCGATGTGCAGTTCGGCATCACGCCGCTGGGGTGGGCGGTGCTGCGAGACGATGACGCTGCGGTCCAACTGCTCCTGGCGCGCGGTGCCCAGGTGAACGCGGGCAACCGGGACGGCTCCACGCCGCTGCACTGCGCCGCGTTTCTCGGCCGGCACGAACTGGCCGCGGTGCTGCTCGATCACGGCGCCGACGCCAGGGCCCGGAATCACGCGCAGGATCAACCGATCAAAGCTACGACGGCTGACTGGACCGTCACGAGCGCCCTGGTCGGTATTCTGGGGCTGCCGCAACCGGATCCGTCCGCGCTGGCGCAGGGACGGAGCCAAGTCCGCGAGTTGCTGGCCAGCCGCTCTGACCCATTACCAGCGCTCGTGGTGGCCGACGGCGCCGCTGCGCCACCAGCACCGACGCGGAGTCTGCGTGACCGCTATCAGGCCTTTCTCAGTTCGAGTCTGTGGCGCGTGCAGGTGGCGGGCACATCCTATCACCTGATTCAGTCCAATGTCTTCGATCATCTCTGGTTCCTGTGGTATCTCTGCTGGTTGGTCGGCGTGTTCACGATCACTGCGGTCGTGACATCGCGGACAACGTGGTGGCGCCCGTGGCGGCTGCCCGTGCTGTCAGCCGGGCGGTTTGCCTGGCTGATTCCCCTGACCCTGGCCCCGCAGTGGTTCATGGGGCTGGCGGGTCCGGCGTTCGGTCCTGACACGGCGACCGGCCTGATTCCTCCGCCGCACCTGTTGTTCTACTACCTGGTCTTCTTCGGGTTCGGCGCGCTGTATTTCGATGCGGATGACGTGCAGGGGCGGTTGGGACGCTGGTGGTGGCTGGCTTTGCCGGTGGCGTTGTTGGTGGCGTTTCCGCTCGGCCTGACCGGTGCAGGCGGCCAGGCGCCGACTGCGATCCTCCAGGTCATGTATGCCTGGTTCATGATCGTGGGTCTGATGGGCCTGTTTCGCATCCTGTTGCGGAGAGAAAGCCGTGTGATTCGCTACGTGTCGGACGCATCCTACTGGCTGTATCTGACTCATCTGCCGCTGATCATTTTCGCCCAGGCCACGGTGCGCACCTGGCGTTGGCAGGCGCTGTCGAAGTTTCTGTTGATCAGTGTGCTGTCGGTCGCGGTGCTGCTGGTGACGTATCAGCTGTGCGTGCGGTACACGTGGATCGGCTTGATGCTCAACGGTCGCCGATCACGCGGCGGGCGTCGGCGCGGGGAACACCACGCTGGCGCGGTGCCAGGGGCGGGCGGCAGTCCGGTCGGTCATTCAGCCGCGGCGGCGGCCCACCATCGCGAACTCGTGTCCTGACGCGGATACAAATTGTTACAGGTGCGTTCCGGCCCCATGGTACAATAGTGGCCGTCACTCCGTGTTGCGGATGAGCAGTGGCGGAGCTGTGTTGCGGGGCCACGACTAGATCTGCGCCGTCGGCGACTTGACGAGTGTCGGAACGACGTGCCCAGGAGGCGGATCATGCGGGTGGACCAGCTGCCCCAGACAGACATGTCTGGATACACCGCAGGCGCACCGGATCGCGGTCGTCTGCCAAAACGCGTACAAGGCCGCTGGCGGACACGCGGGATTCTGGTGCTCGGCGCGGTCGCCCTGCTGGCGGCTGCGGCTGCCTTGATTGCCGGTGCCATGACGCCGCGGGAAGAAGGACCGCGACTGACGCACGCGATCGCGCGCGGCGACCTGGTCGTGACGATCACCGAACAGGGCACGCTGGAGAGTTCGAATAACACGGAGATCAAATGTCGCGTGCGGGGGACCAGCACGGTGCTGTGGGTCATCGAGGCCGGCACGATGGTGAAGCCCGGCGATGAACTGGTGAAGCTGGACACGTCGGCGATCGAAGACAAGATCAATCAGCAGAAGATCGTGTATCAAAAGGCGCTGGCGACGCACACGCAGTCCGAGACGGACGTGGCGGTCGCGAAGATCGCGATCACCGAGTATCTGGAAGGGGCTTATCGGTCCAAGCTGAAGACGCTCGAGAAGGATCTGGCGATTGCCGAGTCGCATTTGCGCAGCGCGAAGAACGTGCTGGAGCACACGCAGCGGATGTTCCGCAAGGGGTACGTCAGCCAGTTGGAGGTGGAGGGAAGCGAATTCACCGTCGTGCAGGCGCAGCTCGAACTGGAAGTCAAGCAGACCGAAATCGAGGCGCTGGAGCGCTTCACAAAGGCGAAGGAAATGGAGACGCTGCAGAGCACGCTCAAGGCCGCGGAGGCCAAACTCGCGTCGGACAAAGCGGCGCTGGAACTGGAGAAATCGCGTCTCGACCGGGAAGAAGAACAACTGTCGAACTGCGTGATTGTGGCGGAGACGAGCGGCATGGTCATTCTGCCGTCGGCGGCCGAGTGGAAGGACACGCCGGACATTGAAGAGGGGGCCGTCGTGCGGGAAGACCAGGTGCTGCTGATGATCCCGGATCTGACCCAGATGCAGGTCAAGGTGGGCATCCACGAGTCGAAGGTGGAGAGCGTCAAGCCGGGGATGGCCGCCAAGGTGGTGCTCCAGGACCGGACGATCCAGGGAAGCGTGTTCTCGGTCGCGTCGGTCACGCGCCCGGCGGGGTGGTGGACCGGCAACGTCGTCAAGTACGACACCATCATCAAGCTCGAATCCAACGCCGGACTCAAGCCGGGGATGAGCGCGGAAGTGGAAGTGACACTTGCTCGTCATGAAGACGTGCTGACCATCCCGGTGGCGGCCGTGGTGGAAGCGGAGCAGGAGTACTTCTGCTGGGTCAAGAGCGAGGGAGGCGTGCAGCGGCGCGCGTTGCGCCTGGGCGAAACGAATGACCAGTTCATCGTCGTGGAGGCGGGTGTCAAGGAAGGGGACGAGGTCGTGCTGAACCCGATCGCGTACCTTGCGGAGGCGCAGGTGAGCGCGCTCAAGCCGCTCGATGAGACGAAGAAACCCGAGGATACGGGCCAGAAGACTCCAGTTCGCGGATGAGCAGGCGCCGCCATTGTGAACAGCAACTTGCTCCAGACGATACGGTTGGGTCTCAAAAGTCTGCGACTGCAGAAGATGCGGGCCTCGCTGGCCGCCCTGGGGATCTTCATCGGCACGACCACGGTGATCTGGCTGGTGGCGATGGGTGAGGGAGTGAGCCATCGTGCACAGCAGCAGATCAAGGACCTGGGCGCGACGAACATCATCATCCGCAGCAAAGAGCCGCCCGCGGGAGGCGACTCGCGCGACAGCAACAGCCGCGTCAAGAGCTACGGTCTGCTGCGGGCGGACTACGAACGGATCCTCTCGAATATCCCCAACATTCGCCGCGCCGTGCCGATGCGCGAGCTGCGGTTCGAATTGCGGCGGGACAACCGGACAGCCGATGCGAAACTGGTCGGCTGCTCGGAGGACTACCTGACGCTCAATCAGCTGGAAATCGCCCGCGGGCGATGGTTGGGACCGAGCGACCGGGGCGAGAAGGTCGTCGTACTGGCCGACGGCACCGCCCGGCGGCTCTTTCCGTACGAAGACCCGATTGGCCGGGTGATCTGGGTGGGCAGCGAGTTCTATGTGGTGGTCGGCCAGACCCGCCCGCGGACGGCCTCTGCGGCCATTGGCGGCAGTCTCGACGCGCGGGACTACAGCCTGGACGCCTACATTCCGCTCAAGACGCTCCGGCACCGGGTGGGCGATCTGGTGATGACACGCACAGGTGGCATGTTTCAGGGCGAATGGGTGGAACTGAGCCAGATCACGGTGACGATTGACGAGATCGAGGAAATCGACGAGACGGCGTCGATCATTGAGACGCTGCTGAAGAAGTACCACACGAAGGACGATTACGCGGTGGTGGTGCCCAAGGAGTTGTTGCGGCAGGCGGAACGCACGCGCGCGATGTTCAACGTGCTGCTGGTCGTGATTGCCGGCATTTCGCTGCTGGTGGGCGGGATCGGCATCATGAACATCATGTTGGCCACCGTGACGGAACGGACACGGGAAATCGGCATCCGCCGGGCGCTGGGAGCCACGCGCCGGCACATCATCCAGCAGTTCCTCACGGAGACCGTGGTGTTGACCGCCAGTGGCGGGCTGCTGGGCGTGCTGTTCGGCCTGCTCTGCGGGCCGTTCTTTCGGGCGCTGCGCGCGAGTGTCACCTGGATCTCGCCCGATCTCTTGCCGGCGGTCGTGCACACGCTCGAACCGCGCATTGCGCCGTGGTCCGTGATCCTCTCGTTGTGTATCTCGATCGGCGTAGGCGTGCTGTTCGGCATCTATCCGGCCCGGCGGGCCGCCTGGATGGATCCTATCGAGGCCCTGCGACATGAATAGGGGCTGACACATGCACGAACGTCCCGCCGCGTTCCGCATCCTGTTGGTGGAAGATGATGCCCCGCTGGCATCCATGGTGGCGGACTTCCTGCGGCCGCATGGTTTCGATGTGGCGATCGAGCCGCGCGGAGACGCAGCGCAGGAGCGGATTGCGCGCGAACAGCCCGATGCGGTCGTGCTCGATGTGAATCTCCCCGGACTCGACGGCTTCTCGCTCTGCCAAGCTGTGCGTGCGAGCTACCGCGGCGCCATCCTCATGCTCACCGCGCGCGGCGAGGAACTGGACGAAGTCCTGGGGTTGGAAGCAGGCGCGGACGATTACATGGCCAAGCCGGTGCGACCGCGCGCGCTCCTGGCACGCCTGCGCTCGCACCTCCGCCGCGCGACACCGGCGGAAGAAACCAGCCTGCCAATTCGTGTGGGCGGGCTGGTTGTGGATGCCGCCCGGCGAGTGGTGGAACTTGACGGTCAACCCGTGGAGCTGACCACTGCGGAGTTCGACGTCCTCTATCTCCTGGCACAACAGGCGGGACGACCGCTGAGTCGACGCCAGCTGTACGAGCACATTCACGGGGTGGGATTCGACATTCTGGACCGCTCGATTGACTTGCGCATCTCGCGGCTGCGACGGAAGCTGGATGATGATCCGGCGCGGCCGCAGCGCATCAAGTCGGTACGCGGGGTGGGCTATCTGCTCTCGGTGGAATCATGACGTGGCTCTTCGTGCGCTTCTACATCGGTGTGCTGGCCGTTCTCTTCCTGGCCTGGTGGATCCACGGCGGCGTGTTGGAACGGCGCTCGGAGGCGGAAGTGCAGCGCGTGATTGTGGCTGCGCACACCGGTGGCGCGCGACTGGTGGCCAATGAACTCCATGGCGTGGCCGCGGTCGAGCGGGAGCGTCTGCTGGCAGACGTGCGGGCACGTTTCGACTACCCGGTGGAACTGGTGGCCCTGGACGCGTTGGCCGCGTCGGTTCGGCGGGAATTGTCGCGCGGTGCGGACGTCGCCTACTGCCGGTACCGCGACGGACATTGCGTCGTGGCCCGACTTCCCGGTACGAACGATGTCGTCCGGCTGGGGCCGTTTCCCAACTACGATCTGCGCGAGATCGAAGAGGCGATTGGCGGGTGGATGCGGCTGGCGGCGGCGAAGCTGAACGCCTGCGACTTGGACCAGCGCCCCGTGGTCCTGGGCGAACTGCGTGCGCCCTTCACGTTCGCCGTGGAGGTGCTGCCGCGCGGCACGCTGCCGGAGTGGCCGCGAACCAGGCTGGACCACGGCGAAGACGTTGCATTCTACCCGCTTGCGGAGGACCGGTGGTGTGCCGTCGCGGCGCTGACCGATCCGACTCAGGCTCTGTGCTTCGGACCATTTCCCAGTTTCGCGCGGATTGAAGAGAAGGCGGCGACGACGACCCTGACGCTCGTGCTGCTGCCCGTTGCGCTGGCGATCGCGCTGCTGCTGCGCCCCGTGGCGGCACAACTGCGCCACGTGGAACGCGCGGCCCAGACGATTGCCGCGGGGGACTTGAGCGCGCGGGTGGAAGAGCGGCGCGTCCGCTCCGCACGCTCCCTGGCGCAGTCCTTCAATCACATGGCCGGTCGCACGGAAGCCCTGGTGCGGACGCAGCGCGAGCTCCTGCAGGCCGTCTCCCACGAACTGCGCACGCCGCTGGCGCGCATGCGGTTCGCGATCGATCTGATCGGCACGGCACGGGACGAGGACGAACGCCGGGGACGGCTGGCGGCCTTGGACAACGCCACCGAGGAACTTGACGAGCTGGTGAGCGAGCTGCTGAGCTACGTGCGGCTGGAGACCGACGCGCAGCCGTTGGCGCGAGAAGCTGTTGCGCTGCGCGAGCTGCTTGAATCGCTGGTGGCCAGGTACGCCGCACTGCATCCGCAGATCCGCTTCGACATCGACGAGCGTGTGGAGGCGGAGCAGGTCGTGGCGGCCGAACGGGCCGGGCTGCAGCGAGCGCTGGGCAACCTCCTGGCCAACGCGGGCCGGTTCGCCAGGAGCCGCGTCGCCGTCCGCGTCGAGTCAACACCCGGCGTCACGACGATCGATGTGGACGATGACGGCGAGGGGATTCCGGCGGCCGAGCGCGCGCGGGTCTTTCAGCCGTTCGTGCGCCTGCCCGCCCGCGCGGCCGATCCGGGCGCGGGGCTGGGCCTGGCCATCGTGCAGCGCATCGTGACGCGGCACGGGGGCACCGTCGCAGCCCTGACCAGCCCGCTGGGCGGCTGCCGCATCCGCACCACCTGGCCCGCACGCGAGTGACGGGGAGGGCCCAGACAGCCTGATTCCACGTGTTTGCAGCGCGACGCAGCCAGGACGCACTCTGGGCCAGGCCGCCGTCGGCGCGTGCTGGACGGTTGCACGCGGCATGATTAGTGGTAGGATTCCCGGTCGTAGCGTGGTGCGCCAGTTCGATTCGCGTGGTTGACGTCCCTATGCTCAAGAGTGTCTTGTTTCTGCTCGGCCTGATGGCCTGCCTCGCCTGGCCGTCGCACTCCCGCGGGCAGGAGGTGCTGTTCGAAGACACGTTTGACACCGCGCTGTCCGACAAGTGGAAAATCGTGGGGCTGCAGCCGGAGGACTACCGCGTGCGAGACGGGGCGCTGGAACTCCGCGTGAAACCGCTCGCGACGCAGGAACCGTGGCCCATGTTGAGCGTCGACCTGCCATTCACGACGGCGGATTCTGTCGTTGCGTCCGTGGAGGTGTCGGTGGTTGGCCAGCGCTTGCAGCGCGGCGAATTCGCCGGCCTGTGCCTGCTGGATCCGGACGGCGTGTCCTTCATGGCGCGCAAGACGAACATCGATGGCTATTTTGTGCTCGCCCCAGGAAAGGCGGATTTCATCGGCGAGCCGGGCCAGGAGGGGGAACCGGGTAAGTATACGGTCACGTACTGGCCCGCCGACGAATCGTTCGGTCCGCTGCGGATTCTCGTGCGCGGCAACTATGCTCACTTCCAGGCAGGGCCATCGGCGACGGGAAAATACCGGACGTTCTTTCACTCGGCGATTCGACCGTCGAAGGAGGGTCTCGGGTTTGGCCTGCTGGCAGCTGGCGGCACGGGCGATGCCGAGCGGTGGGTACGATTCGACAAATTTCGTGTTGTCAGGCAGTAGGCACGCTCTTGAATTGCTGATCTGGGAGGCGATCCATGCGACCAGCTGATCTTACCGTGGAGCCGTCGCGCAGCAGACAGTTGTTGCCGACCATCGGTCGGTGTCTGGTGTTCTGGCTATCGGCGCTGCCTCTCCCGCTTTCGGCTCTGGAGGACACGTGGACGCTTCGCACCGACGACACCGAGATCCGTCTGGCGGTGGCAGGCGCGCGCCCGGTCGTCGAACGTCTCGCGGACGTGGGAAGCGAGTGGAACTGGATCGACGCGCCTGCCGCCATGCCACTGATGGAGCGCGTGTCGATCGACGGTCAAGAACGGATGCTGGCATGGGCATTTCAGAGCGGGGCGTTCGAACCAGCCGCCGGGCAACTGACGTTGACCTTCACGAACGCGGATCCTGCGCTCGTGTTGCGATCGGTCTGGCGCGCACGCAGCGGCCGCGGACCGATCGAACATTTCGTCGAGATCGTCAATCAGTCGGGTATCGGCATCACCGTCTCACATCAGGACAGTCTGACGCTTGGCGGTTTGCGCGCCGGCGGGCCGGCCGACGTGTGGTGGATCAAGCGGGGAGGTGGCAACGCCAGCACGCAGGGAGGGACGTTCAGGGAGCCGTTGGTTCCCGGGCTCGATCTGCTGCTGGCCAGCAACTGTGAAGACGGGGCCAGTCCCGTGCCGTGGCTGGCCGTGCAGCAGGCGGATGAGAAGGGGTTGTATGTGGGCTGGGAGTTTTCGGGCCTGGGACGCGTCCACGCCCGCGCTGCGGAGAACCGTGGTGGCCAGTTCGACCTGCACGTGGGGTTGCACCCCGAATTCCGCACCGACATCGCAGCGGGGGAAACCTGGCTGGTCCCGGCCGCCTTCGTCGGGTGCTACCGCGGCGAGCTGGACGAGGGGAGTCACAGCCTGCATCGGTTCGTGGTCGAAAAACTGCGTCCGCCGGTGCCCGCCGGCTGTCCCGACCCGGTCCTGGCGTACAACCTGTACCTGGATGTGGGCGGCAACCGGGCAACCGAAGCCGACGTGTTGCGCAGCGCCGCCGTGTGTCGCGACCTGGGATTCGAGGTCTTCATGCCCGACGCGATGTGGTTTCCCGAGACGGGGGATTGGCGGTGGGATCCGCGTCGCTTCCCGCTCGGCATCGACCCGATCGAGGCGTTTGTGCATGGTTCGGGAATGAAGTTGGCGCTCTGGTGCGCCTGGACCAACGGGGGTGTGTCGGAACATCCTGACGCGTTAAGTGTGCGCGGCGCGTCGGGGCGACCCAGTTGGTTCAACGCGGACTACCCGGCAGACTGGCAGCCGGGCCCGTTCTACGGCGCACAGCTGTGCCTGGGGTGCGCGGAAGCGCAGGAGTGGGCGGCCCGCAAGACCCGGTGGCTGGTGGAGCACCATCGACTCGATTACCTCAAGCATGACATCGGGCCGATCGTCACGCAGTGCAACAAGACGGATCACCGGCATCGCTACGGTGTGGACACGAGTTACTGGGCGACACGCGGCTACTACGCGGTCCAGCAACAGCTGCGCGAGGCGTTTCCCGATCTGATCCTGGAGAACTGTTCCGGTGGCGGGCACATCAAGGATTTCGGCGTCCTGGCGTATACGCACTACACCGTGGCGACCGACACACTGTCGAATCTGCCGAATCGGCAGGCCATCTATGATTCCATCCATGCGCTGCCGCCGCTCGTGCTCCAGTGTTACACGTACGACAACTACTATCCCGTGCGTGGCGACGCACCGGGCCCGTACCTGTGGCGCACGGCCATGATGGGCGCGTGGCAGATCGATCCGACCGATACACCGACCTGGACCGAGGAAGAGAAGGAGGCCACGCGGCGTTGTGTGGAGCTTTATCGGCAGTGGATCCGGCCGATGCTGGCCGATGTGAAAGTCCATCACATCCTGCCGCGGCCCGACGGTGTGCAGTGGGACGGCATGTTCTACTGGAGCCCTGCAGCGCGCCGCGGCACGCTCTTTGTCTGGCGCCCCGACTCGCCCGACGCGCAGCAGACCGTGCGGCTCAAGGGCCTGGAGGCGGACACGCGCTATTGGGTCTGGTGTGAGGACGGTTCCGTCACGCCGGGACTGCGGCGAGGCGCGGAACTGATGGACGCTGGCGTGGACATCCGGTTGCCCCACACGTACGCGAGCGACCTGATCTTCGTTCAGCCCGAAGCGCTGGGAAAGCCCGCCGGATTCGAGGTGCCGGGTGAGTTCCGCCTGTCGGCAGCCGACGTGCACAGCGGGATGTTCAGCGCCTCCGCCGAGCTGACCTGGGAACCGTCGCGCGAGGCGCGGAGCTACCACGTGCGCGTGGCGGAGGATGCGGAGCTGCAGGAGATCATCGCCAGCGCAGTCGTGACCCGGCCAGGCACCGTGGTGCGGGATTTGCCCTGCGGGCGCACTCTGTACTGGCGCGTCGAGGCCGTGGCGTGGGGCGGCAGACTCGCCAATAGCGGCGAGCCGGGCCGTTTGGTCAC
>JALOQX010000099.1 GCA_025459265.1 Pirellulaceae bacterium
TGGCCGCTTCGGGGATCTGCACGTCGACTATGCCGACCGCCGGACGCTCTCCGGCGGCGGCGATTGGCGGATGCGCCGCCGGCAGTGCGTCGGGTACGGTGACCGCCTGCGGGCCGAGCTGGACCGATACCGTCTCGGTCGCGTTCCCGCGCGCCAGCTGCAGTGCGACTGTCTGACCGGGATCATGTCGAATCAGAAGGCTGCGGAGCGCCGGGGCGCTGGAAACGGCTGCTCCGTCGAGCGACAGCAGCCGATCCCCCGGCTGGATCCCGGCGGCCGCCGCCGCGCTGTCCGGAAAGACGTACCGCACGACTACGCCGGCATCCGCCGCCGCGTCGTCGGCGGCATCCGCCGGTGGACGCATGGGGAGGATACCCAACTCGGGACGCCGGTACGGGGGAATGGTCGCCACGAGCTCGACAGTCATCTCGACGCGCTGCCCGTCCGCACCGCGCTGGACGACCAGCCGGACTTGCTCGCCCGCGACGCGGGGGCCCAACGCGTGCCGCAGCTCGCTCTGGCGCGCGATGGGCACGCCGTCGATCTCCACGATCGTATCCCCGGCCTGCAGGCCGGCCTTCCGCGCCGGCGACTGCGGCGCACATGCGGCGATCTTCGCCGGCAAGGTGTAGATGTCGTTCCCCTCAAGCGCGATTCCGAGCAGGCCGGGTTCCACGTCGAGCCCCTGGGCGAGCCGCGGCAGCAGTCGTTGGATATCGACCAGCGGTACGGCGAAGCCGATGCCCGAGTCGTACCATTCGGCACCGGCCAGGATGGCGTCCTGCTGGGGCGACAGGGGGACGAGCACGCCGATCACGCGGCCGTGGATGTCGATCAAAGGTCCGCCGTAGTTGGCCGGCGAGATCTTCGCGTCGGTCTGCACCGCCCGGCCCCAGACGCGGCGCGTCGCGCTGAGGATGCCCACCGAGACGTGCGGCGCGGCACTGCCCGCCGCGCGCCCGACGGCGATCGTCCATTGCCCAACCGCCAGCTCGTCACGCGGTACGGGCGTGGGCACCGGCAGTGGCTCGCTCACGGCCACTTTCAGCAGCACGAACATCCGGCTGCGGTCCCGGGCCACGATTTCGGCCGGCATGCGCTGTCCCGTGGGAAGGGTGACCAGCGTCGACGCCGGCGAGCCGGCAAACGCGAAGGCGCTGGAGACGATCAAGCCGTCGGCGGACACGATCACACCCGTGCTCGGACCGGCCCCCAGCAGCTGCCCCTCCACTTGCTCGGCACTCCCAAGCGTCTCGATGCGGACAACACACGGTGCCACGCGCTCGACGGCCCGCTTCACGGCCTGTTCTTCAAGCACATCGAGATCGTCCTGCGCGCCGAGCCCGGCTGACGCTGCGAGGCTTCCCAGGATCAGCGTCAGGCACCAGGCCAGCGAGTACACGGGCTGTTTCATCGTGGATCTCACGGGCTGACTCCGGGTTGCAGGTCGAGTTCGACCAGTTGCTGGCCACGCTGCACGGTCAACCGGACGCTGTCGATCGCGTCGATCAACGACAGCTCGTCCTGCACCTCGCGGCAGGATGACACCATGCTCGCGTTTACGAACACAATCAGGTCGTCCACCTGGAGACCGGCGGCGGCTGCCGGGGACCCGGGCAGAATCCGGTCGACGAACGGAGGCGTCTTGAACAGGATGTTGGGGACCAGCACGATCCCCAGCGCGGCTGTCGTGTGCCCGCGCTCCGGGCGTGTTGCCGAATCGTCGTCGCGCCGCGGCGGGTTGCGGCCGCTGAGCATGTCCTCGATCGAGCCGGCCAGCTGCGCCATGGGAATGGCGTAGTTGAGCCAGGTATTGTCCAGGGCGCTGCGCAGTTCCTTGCCGAGCATGCCGGCCAGTCGGCCCTGGCGGTCGGTCAGCACGCCGCCGGCCGCACCCGGGTTATTCGCCATCGCATCCAATACGTACACCGGTCCGCGATAGACCGACTGGTACGTCCCGCGACGCGCCGCCAGCTCGCTTATCGCCGAGACCGTGCCGTGCATCACGCTGGCCGCTTCATCGCCCGCGGCAATGCCGAACAGATTGCTCACTGCCAGCACCCGGTCACCCGGCCGCAGTTCGACCGCGGCATCGATCTGGAAGTGGGGCAGCCCGGTGGCGGCGATTTTCAGCAGGGCGATCTCCAGGCGCGGATCGTGGTTGACCAGCGTCGCGCTGTAGCGGGAACCATCATCCAGCACCACGACGATGTACTCCTCGGCATCCAGTACATAGCTCCAGCTGGTCACGACGTGTCCCTCGCCGGAAATCAGAAACCCGCTCTGGTAACCTGCCAACCCGCGCAGGCCGCCCGATCCGTAGATCTTGACGACCTGAGGCTGAATCGTCTCGACGATCTCGGCCAGACTGCGCCCGGCCGCGGCCGGGCCCGCCGTCGCCGCGCCAACGCTGCCCGGTACGGGGCAGAGGACCAGGGCCACCCATACGAGTGGAGCGTGATGTAGTGTCATGGTATTGTCAGCTCAAATCTCTCGACCAGCATCTCCGCAAAGACCGCCTCACCCCAGCGCACGGTCAGCCGATGTGGCAGGCGACGCTCACCAGCGGGACGATAGTCCTGGAAGTAGATCTCGCACGGATCGCTCTGCGTGTCCGGGAACATTTCCAGCGCCGCCAGTTGTCCCGAGGTCGCATCGAAACTGAAGTGCCCTTCGACGACGTTGTGAGTCCCGACCAGCACGTCGAAGAGACCACTGTGACCGGGCAACGGAGCGGTGCCGAGATAGTACGTTTCCCCGAACTCGGCCGGCCCCGTGATCAGCAGCCGGCGCCAGAGGTACAGCGCCGGCAGCAACCCCCCGCTGCCGGCCGGCAGCAGTTGCTGGTCCAGATCCAGTCGCGGGTCCAACCGCTCGCGGCGGCTGCCCCACAGCGCCGTGATCTCATCGTTGCCCAGCACGATCTCGAACGGATCGCCGTTGGCCAGTCGGCCGGCGAGCGTCCATCGGCCGGTCGCGTCGCTGGCCGTGCCGTGGGCCGCGCAGGCCTGCCACACGCGGTCCCGCTCCAGGACGTTGAAGTGGAAGTTCGGGAAATCGGGACGCTCGTCCAGCAGCGGTGCAATGTGGGCCGGTGGCGGCTCGACGCGCCGCGGCAACCGTGGGCCGGGCAACCGTGGGCCGGGCGTCTCGCCCGGCTCCGGCTGCTGGGGATCCTGCGGCGGCTTCGGCGCCGGCGCCGGTGGCGGCGGACCGGGCTCGTCCGGCGCCTGCTGGATCTTGGCCCGCAGTTCTTCGGGCGTATGGACGCCGGAAAGTCGCACGTAGACCTCGCGCTCCTGGTCCTCGTGGCGGAACGTGACCGGCACGCGCCAGCCGGCGGGAAAGATGCCTAGGACGTTCTTGAAGCCGTTGACCGTCGTCACGGGTCGACCGGCAAACGACAGCAGCTGCGCCCCGAAGCGCAGTCCGCGGCGGTAGGCGTCCGAGTTCTCGAGAATGTTCGAGACGACCACGCGGCCGCGGTCGTCCGTAGCGACCGTGGCTCCGAGCGTGGCATGATCGACCAGTCGGCCGCTGCGCAGATGCCCCAGGAAATTCTTGATCTGGTTGATCGAGATCGCGTACCCGACGCCGACGTTGACCCGCCCGCGCTTGTCAAAGGACGCGCGTCCGTTGATGCCGATCAGCCGCCCTTCGGCGTCGAACAGCGGTCCGCCGGAATTCCCCGGGTTGATGGCCGCGTCGGTCTGGATGCAGTCGGTGTATTCCAGGATGGTGCCGGCCGGCGGCTGATAACGGTGGACACCGGACACGATCCCGTACGAGACGCTGGGCTGGAAATCGGTGGCCAGCAGGAACGGGTTGCCGACGGCGAAACACCAGTCGCCCGCGCGCACCTGGTCGCTGTCGCCCAGGGTCGCATGCGGGAAGTCGTCGCGGCCCAGCAGTCTGATCAAGGCCACGTCGCCGGTCGGGTCGATGTTCACGAGCACGGCCTCGTAGAGTTGCCCGTCGGCCATGCTGCAGCGCATAAACGGCCCGGCCGGTTTGACGACGTGGAAGTTCGACAGGGCGTAGCCGTCGGGCGAGATCACAACCCCTGAGCCGCCACCGCTACCGCCCGGTTCGAACACGGCGATCGCAGCCGGCACCGCCCGGGCGATCGCGTCGATCCGCGCTCGCTCGGCGTCCAGCACCGCCTGGGGCGGGTCCGCGGCGGGTGACGCGCTGCCGGCGCACCAGGCGGCGGCACTCATCAGCAACGCGAACCAGAGTCCTCTCGACGGCGTGGGGGTCATTTGATGATCCTGGCATTGCACAGATTCAGGTGGTCGGCCACATCCAGCGCGTCGCCGAAATCGACGAGGAATTCCAGCTTCCGCACGCCCGCGATGTCCAGGTCCAGTGTCCAGGGCGCATCCCGGCCGGCAATGGTCTGCCGCGCCAGCTCCCGGTTGTCGCCCAGGACCACGAGCAAGACCCCGCCGCGTCCCTGCAGCCGGCTGTCGATGCCGACCACGGCGCTCAGCCGGCGGGCGGGCTCGGCCAGCCGGAAGACGAGTCGTGATCGGCTGTGGATGGCCAGGCCTTTGTCGTATTGCCGGACCTCCCCGCCGTCGGCCAGCCACAATCCGCTCCCTTCAAAGCCGGCATCGCGGCGCGGCTGATACAACTGCAGGATCCGCTCGGCCGGCAGCTGCGTGGCGATGAACGGCGTGCACTCGGCCAGTTCGAACTCCAGGTCGCTGAGATAGACGACATTGCCGGGCGAGTAGTCGATGCGTGCGAGCTGTGACACAGGAACGTCACACTGAACTCCTCCCGTCGTCGTCAGCTGCAGCTTGTCGCCGGCCCAGCGCAGCGACTTCGCGTTCCAGCTGGAACCGTCCACCTCCACGACCTTGCAGAGGGGATCCAGCAGGGTGCGCCGCGTGGGATGGAAGAAACGGACTCCCTCGAGTTTTTCACGCTTGACCGCCAGCCGCTGGTCGTCGTACTCAAACTCGATCGCCTCGTCCGTGATGTCGTGGAGCACTCCTTCGAGTTGGTCCAGCGAGGCGTTGGGACGGCGAAGCACGACCAGGTCGCCGCTGCTTTCGGCGTCGATGATCTCACGCCACTGCGCGTCCCGCGCGGGATCCGGCGGATGGAACCGGACGCCGCGCACGTGCCGCGTTTCCACCTGGACGTCGCGATCGGTCAGCCGCGCGGTCGCCACGCCCCGGGACACGAGGAATCGGCTGCTTTCGAGGCGCGAACCGTCCACCAACTCGATCCAGTGAGTGGTGATCGAATCAGCCGGCCCGGCCGGATGGTGGACGACCAGGGCCAGCACGTCGCGCGGGTCGAGCGTCTGGGGCTGCCCGTTGGCCGTGACCACGATGCGTTCCTGATCCAGTTCGACCAGCTGCCCAGTGTGCTGCGCGCCGCCCAGCATTTCGACGGTGATTTCGAGCGGCGAAGCCCAGACGAGCGCCATGGCCGCCCACACGTACGTGATCATGTCCGATTCCTCACGCGGCCTGTGCCCCGGCCGCATCATTGCCGTTGACCTGACTCAGGGACCTGTTCCCTCCCGCGCCAGTCGCCGGAAGTACTCTTCGAGAATCTCGCGGTAGTGGGCCGGCAGATCCTTGCCAATCTGCTGCAGCACTTCCTGGCGGGCCGCCGGCGGGAGGTTTCCCCAGCCGGACTTGCTCCCGAGCTGTTTCGGATCGATGTCGCCCGGTCCCCGGCCACCCATCGGCATGCTGTCCTGGGCGGGACTGGCCGGCTGCAGTCTGCCGGCCGCGGCCGCGGCCTGCTGTTGCTGTTGCTGCTGTTCGATCTTCTTGATCAGCTTGTCGAGTTTGGCCAGCACCTCATCTTCCTGCTGGCGGACCCGCGTGCCGGCCCGCTGCAGTTCCAGCCGGCGACGGACTTCGTCCATGAGCCGCGAGACCTCGTCGAGCGAGTCCGTTTCCAGCGGCTCGAGGTCGGCCCGTATCAGCCGGGCGAGGGCGACATACCGCTGCGGGACCTGCGATTCGCGTTCGAGCAGTCGGGCGACCAGTGGCAGGCATTGCCGTTTGTCCGGCATCCGGTGGTAACTCACGCTCTGGTAAAACAGCAGTGCCGCGGGGTCCACGACGTCGGCGGGTGTCAAGTCGCGCAGCTGTTCCAGCGCTTCATCGTAGAGCTGGTGCTGGGCGAGCCAGCGGCCGAGCACGAGGCGCAGATTCGCGCGCACCCAGGTCGGCTGCTGTTCGCTGCGCAGCACCGGGAAATCCGGCAACACGGTCGGTTCGGTCGCCGTGCGGCAGAAGTCGACCAGCGTGCGGGCCTCGCCGTCCGCCAGCGCCAGGGTCGTGGCGAGACGATCCAGCAGCGGCGCTTCCGAATCCGCCGCCGGGTCGGTGCCCGCCCAGACGCTGTCGATCTGCTGCCGGGTCGCCTCGTCCAGGCGGCGGTCCCGCAGATAGGTGTCGAGTTGCGCCTTCGCCGTTGCGGCGTCCGGCAGCTGCCAGCTGGCCGGCTGCTCGAGTTCACTGTCAGCGCGCACCGACGCGCTCGCGGCCAGTGCCAGGATCACGGCGGCCACGGCGGGCAGCCTGCGGCAGATCGTCATCGCGCAGCTCCTGTGTCGCGTGCGGCGTGTGCTTGTTCGCGTGCCTCTGGTCATCGGTTCTTCCCCAGCACGATATCGCGCGTCACCTGCTGGATCCGCGCCTGACGCTGGCCGAGTTCCGTCAGGACCTGACGCAACTCGTCCGTTGTGGCCTGCCCGACCGGGTCGTCGGCATTGTCGAGCAGCTTGGCGTAGCGCTGCGTGCGCACATTGACGCGCAGCTGCAGGGAACGGATCATCTTCAATTCGGCCAGCGCGTCGACCAGCGGCGGCGCGCCATCTTCGCCCGCTTCACCCGGCTGACCGGGCGGTGGTTGGTCCTGGTCCTGCTGCGCTTGCTGGAATGCGGCAATCATCTCCTCCAGACTTGCGATGATCTCCTGCTGCAGGCTTTGCGTAAGCGTGCCGACCTTGCTCTCGGCCAGCCGATCGCTGACGGACTCCATGTCGTTGCGGATCTGTTCGACGACTTCAGGAAAGGCGACCGACGAACCTTCTTCACGCAGCAGCGTCAGGCAGCGGTCCGCCTGGCCGGCGATCTTGCGTTGTTCGAACGCCAGCTTGTTGGCCTGGATATCGAGGTCGCGTCCGCGCTCGGCTTCGGGAATTGCGTCGAGCCGCTGGGTCGCTTCGTACACGCGCAGCTGTTGTTCGAGCATCTGCCGGAAGCGGCTTTCCAACAGGGTGAGCACGCGTTCCTTCTCTTCTTCCCGCAGTTGGCGGAGGACTTCTTCGAGCTCGGCAATCGCTTCCTGGAGCTGTTCAAGCGCGGCATTCTGCTTCTCCAGCGACTCGCTTTTCTGGGCTTCGGCCAATCGCTGCTGGGCCTCCCGCATCCGCTGTTCGGCCTCTCGCACACGCTGTTGCGCGGCGGGCGGCTGGCTGCCGGCCGGCGGAGGCGGGGACGCATTCCCCTGGCCAGGACTCGGCTCGGCGGACTCCGCCGGCAGGTCCGGTGTCGGCGCCTCCGGAGGCGTCGCTCCGGGTGGGCTGGCGGGCGCCGCGTCGGATGGTTGGGGGGCTGCGTCGGACGGCTCTGCGCCCGGTTCGGCCGCGGGCGGCTCGTTGGCGGCCGGTGCCGGCTCGTCCCGATCCTGCGGCTCGCCCGCCTGGGGCTCTGCGCCGGCAGGATCCGCCCTGTCGGCCGCGGCGGGCGGTTCGCCCTGCCGGGCCGGCTCGGCCGCTTCCAGCTGTTCTGCGAGGTCTCCGGTGCGATCGGCCAACGCACCTTGTTTGTCGGCCAGACCGCGCGGGTCGGCCGCGCTTTCGGTCTGCCCGCGCACGCCCCGCTGCAGCCGCTCCAGCCGTTTGAGCTCCTTGATGGATTCCTGCAGCCGCTGCGTTTCGGTCTTCACGCGGTCCGCGCGATCTTCGCTCAACAACAGCTGCAGCAGGTCCTGCAGGTCGACCCGCGCTGTCTCCTGGCCGTCAATCGCCCGCTTGTACTGTCTCTTTTCCAGCAGGTCCACGACGGTGTTGAGCTGGGCTTGGGTCAGGCGGTCCTTCGACTGTTTGTAGGCTTGCCGGAGCAGCGCGGCGCGGCGCGGATTGGACGTCGCCTCGAAATCGGCCATCTTGAAGAGCAGGTCTTCGAGCCGGCGATATTTCTCGGCTAGCTGCTGCTGCGCTTGCGCCAGTGGCACACTTCCCGGCGCCGCGGCGGCCGCGTCCGGCGGGGGAGCAGCGGGAGTCTCCTGACCCCGTAAGCGGGCGGTGCTCACCAGGAGCAGTCCCGGCCCGAGGATGAGCCACGCAAGTTGTTGCCTGATTGACATGGTCGGCTCCTGCGCCGTTCACTTGAGCAATTCCAGTGCCTCGTCCGCACGCGCCTTCTTGGTCCGGTCCATCAGCTGATTCTGGTCCTCGATCAGCGACCGGACGATGTTCATCAGCTCGTTAAACGTCTCGAGCTCGAGGATCTTCTGGAGTACGCGATCCAGTTCCAGCAGTATATTGTCCGCCTGCAACACGGCTCGGTCCACCGCCTGATCGCTCGCGGCGGCGTCGCCCAACTGCTGCTCGAGCTCCTTGAGCCGGGCGTCCAGCTGCGGGAACAGCCCCTCGCCGATCGACCGCAACGGGTCGGCAATCTGCTCCTTGAGACGTACCTTCCGGTCTTCCGAGTCGATGCGGTTGTTGATCAGCTCTTCGCGGATATCGTCGAACGAGGCCGCGACGCCGAGCACTTCCTGCGCCGACTTCTGGCACTGGACAAGGGCACGTTGCGTGCGCAGCGCCCGCAGGGACTGTTCGCGGTCCTCCGCAGTGCCTTCGGCAGCCGGGTCGGATGTGTCGGTGGCCGCGTCGGCTGCCGGCGCTTCGTCGTCAGGCAGCGTCGCGGCACCCGTCGCCGTGCGGCGCACGCGGCTGACCGCATCCCGCAGCTGGCCGACCTCCTCGATAATCTGTTCCAGCCGACGGCGGAGTCCGAGTTCGCGGCGTTCGAGCGCCGAGAGCAATTCGTCCGGGGTCACCACGTCCAGCTGATACCGATCGCCCGTGCCGACGTTGGGCAATTCCGCCAGATTGCACTTGTCGGCCGCCATGATGGTCAGGGCCAGTTTGTCGGTGGGCTTGAGTTCCAAGCCTCCATCCCGTGCCCGCTCAGCCCGCACATCCAAAGCGGCGTCCAGTTGGCCGCCTTCGGCCAGCGCGAGCGGAAACGCGCGGGCGGGCGCCTGGTTCACAACCACGTCGAACCACGCCCTGTCGATGTCGTAGTCGTCGGTGATCTGGCCCACGGCCGGAATCTGCACGTCGGGCGTCACGGCCGCACCGATTCCACGCAGCGTCGCCGCCACCGTGGGGGGCTGGTCCTCGACGCCAGCCACGAACAGCCGGATCGGCGGATCGCTCACGACTCCGTCCGTATCGTGCAGCGTGAGAGCAAGGGTGAGGTCCCCCTGCAACGACTCGACCTCGTACTCAACCATGCGTGGATCGCTGCCCGCACCGGCCACGTCGATCGTCGTGGTCGTGTCGCGCTGGGAATCCCACAGCTCGACAAGCGTCAGATCCTTGTTGGCGCGTGCGCGCACCTTCACGCGCGTTCCACGAGGCAGCTGGGTGCCGCTGGCCAGATTGATCGTCCGTGGCAACCACAGTGACAGCTGCTCGTCCACCAGGTACGTCGGGAACTGGCAGTCGAGCGTGGTCTCGACCAGCGCCGGGCTGGGGACCACCTGCAGCCGATAATCCCGCACGCGGTGATCGTGTCCCCGCACGTCAAACACGATGCTGGACAGGATCCCGCGAAACGGTTTGCCGTCGTACACGAAGTCCTGGAAGTGTTCGCGAATCCGCCCCTGCTTGGGCATCGTCACGGTTCCCTGATCCCCCTGCGCAGTCTGATAGTAGATCGTGCAGTAGTCGGGCACGACGTGGGCGGCGTCCGCGCGCACGAGCAACCGGACGGTGCTCCCCTTGGCGACCTTGATCTCACGCTGCTCATCGAACGGCATGACGTCCGAAAGGGTCACGACGCCGTCGCCGCCGGCCGCTCGTTGAATCTGGATCCCGGCGACCTCAACGTGGGCACTGCGTGGCCAGGGGCGGTCGTCCAGCAGGTACAGGCGGTCCACCCAGATTTCGACGGCGTCCGAGCGCAGGACGTAGAACACGCCGATCGGGACAACCAGGCTCAGCGCCAGCAGCACCTTGGCGGCCAGTGGACCCGGGCGAAACACCTCCCGGGCACGCAACCCGCGGACAAGCTGTTGTGCTTGAGCACGAGTTCGCGCGAGCATCTCGGGATGAAAACCCGCGGCGCGATCCGGCTGGCCGGCCAGCTCCACTGCGGTCACCAGTCCGTCCTGGAACCGCCGGAAGCGGCGTTCCACCAGCAACGCCATGCTCGGGTCGGGCAGCCGCGCGAACGCGCGCTGCAGGATCCAGCGGTACGACACGTAGACCAGCACGGCGATGATGGCCGCCAGCAGCACGGCGCGTGGACCGCGCGGCATTTCGCTGGCACCCATCAGCACCGGCAGATAGTCGAGGGCCAGGCCGAACCAGAACGTCGCGCCGAGCCAGGCGACGGCCAGTGCCAGTCCTTCGCACACAACGTACCGGCGAATCCGTCGCCGCACCTGGCGCAGCAGCGACCGGACATCGGCGGTGAGCGTCAGCGGGTCAGTCGAGGTCGTCATGGGTCGTTCCTCGCCGCGTGCAGGTCCCCGTGACGGGCACGCGGCCGCGCTGTCTCCGGGTCAGGCCAGTTTGTTCAGGCGGCGGAACAGCCATTCGCCGCACAGCGTGCCGACGATCAAGGCCATCAGCCAACCCATCAGCCGCTGGTCGAATACCTTGTCCACCGTCTCCGGCAAGTAGATGATTCGATCATTCGGCTGCAGGACGGTGGGCAGCGACGCGCGACTCGCACCGCCACGATTCATCGCCGCGTGAAAGCCGATGAAGTACTCGCCGCCGCTGGTCTGCGTGATTTCCTTGAGCAACGCGTCATTGCGCTGCGGACGTTCGATTTCCAGCGCGGGGACGCGGACGCGCACGTCCGCGGCCAGCAGTTCGTCCTGGTTGCTCTCAGGCGGCGTGAGCTCCAGGCGATAGTCGCCGGGCTGCACCGTGGTGAACTCGGCTTCGTAGACCCCCTCGCGCGTGGCGTCCTGGATTCTGCGCAGTGTGAGCGGCACGCGCGCGCCGTCCGGCTGCAGGACGACTGCCGCGACCTCCGCCAAGGCCAGGGGCTGGTGCTGCGCGTCGTTGAGCACAGCCCGCACGGTCACCGCATCGCCCAGCAGGCAGCGATCCTTGTCCACCAGCAGCACGCCGCGACTCGAGTCCCGCAGCAAACGGCCTTGCGCCACCCACCGCAACAACTTGGTGTAGTAGGACTCGAAATAGCGCGGGTCCACGCCGCGCAGTCGCCATATCTCACCGCTGGCCTGGAAGTACACCCGCCCGGCGCCGTACAGGTGTGCGGCGGCATAGATGGGCAGCTCGCCGTCGATCGCGGTCTCGGGATTCGAGAATCGGGCAAAGACACGCGCGCCCGGTTTCGGGTCCTTGACGGCGTAGTAGCCGTACACGCCTTCGAACGCCTGCCAGGCCGCTTCGCTGGCCGCCGGGTCGTCCTCCAGCTGCAGGAACTCCGCCTCCAGGCCGTCGCGCGTGAACTGGAGGGGCCACGCCGCGTCCCCGCCGAAGCGGCCCAGGCTGAGATTGGGCGATCCCTGGCTGTAAAACACGACGGGATAGAGGGCGCGGAGCAGTTCGATCCGCGCGTCACGCCCGCGGCGCAAACCGGCCCACTGCGGCGTGTGCACCGGCCCGGCCAGCACCACCAGGCCGCCGGCCTGCTGGGCCACCCACCGCTCGAGCAGCTCGAGCTGGACTTCGTCCAGCTGCAACCAGTCCGGATCGAAGGCCACGATGCAGTCGTACTCGAACAACGCTTCCGCCGTGGTCGGGAATTCGGTCAGCAGATTCGCCGCTTCCTGCGAGGCGCCGGGCCCGGCCGACTGCAGCCACACGTCCAGCGTCACGTCGCGATCGCGAAACAACTGATTGCGCAGAAACCGGAACTCGCGGCTCGGTCCCCCCGCCACCAGCAACACACGCGACCTGCGCTCCACGACCTGCACGCGGGCCACCTTCTGGTCGTCCCGCGCTTCCACATCCTGGTCCGGCGCCACCACGCGCAGCAGGTATTGCCGCGCACCGGGCTCGGCCGGCGTGACCTCGAACTGCAGCGACACCAGTTCGCCGTCGGCCGGCAGTCGGATCGAACGCTCCTCTTCAAAGCCGGCGTGATCGCGCAGAGAATCGGCTTCGTCCAACGCCGCGTCGCCAGCGGCGGAATAGAGTTGCACCGTCACGGGACGGCCGGCCAGTCCGTAGGCCTGCACGTAGCCGGTCAGTTGGAACTTGTCACCCGGGTAGACGCGGCGCGGCGCTTCCAGGTCCACGACTCGGGCATTGACCGGCTGTTGGTCGCTGCCCAGACCGACGGCATAGACCGGAATCCCGGCCGTCTGGGCCAGTCGCGCGGCGACCTCGCCGGCCACACCCGCGTTCTGGCCCCCGTCGGTCGCCACCACAATCCCGGCCAGCGATCCACCCCGCTCGCGATTGACGACGGCGCGGATGGCGTCGCCCAGTCGCGTCTGGGCACCGCGCGGCAGCAAGGCCTGCTGCCACGTGATGTCACTCGGGTCCGACGCGGGCATCGCGTCGGTCTCGACCTCCACACGTGCGTCGGTGCGGGCGAGTCCGGCACGCGCAACCGACTCGAAGTCGGGCTCCACCCAGCCCAGGATGGCCCGCAGGGACAGGTCGGGCGCGCGCAGACTGGCCACCGCCAGCAGGATGGCTGCGGCGACCAGTGACACGCTGCCCACCAGCCAGGCAAACGACAACCACTCGCCAGGGTGCCAGCGCCGCAGTACCACGTGGACGATCAGCGCCGCCAGCGCCACGCCGGCCAAGGCCGCGGCGGCCAGCGCGGTCACCCGCGCCGCACGCAGACCTTCCCGCTGCCCCGCGACCGCCTGCTGCAGACTCTCGCCCTGGGTCGCATCGGCGGTCCGACGGAAAAACGCCACGGGGTCAGGTTCCGCCGCTTCGTCAAACTGATAGACGGCCACATCGTGTCGTGCCCGCAGCTGGGCGAGCAGCTCCCCGCGCCGCAGCTCCGCGATGACCTGATCCATGCGGCGCACCTGGGTGGCGTCAGAGCCCGGCGCCGTGTCTCGCAGACCCATGCTCTGGCTGGTGTCGATCAACAGCACGGCGCGGGACGCCTTGACGTCGCGATCCTCGGTGCGTTTCTCCAGATCGAGAAAGAAGAACAGAATGCCCCCCCAGGCCACCAGCCGGAGCAGCATCAGCGCAGCCCGCAGCCCGCGGCTCGTCTCCGCCGCGTCGCGCCGATAGAGCCACACCACGTACGCGCCGACCACGGCGCAGCAGACGGCCAGCAGCAGCCAATGCCACCATTCCGACATCGCCTGCAGGCGGGCAAATCGATAGTAGGTGCGGCTGGCGCTTTCGGCCAGCAGCCACCAAGCGGGCATCACCTGGACCCTCCTCGCACGGTAAGACTCGGAGAAACTCCCGCGGCGCGCGGACGCCGGTCCCCGTCCTGATCCCAAGCCGTCGCGTCGCGCACGGCCGCCGCATCGGCCTCGTTCTCCGCGCGCAAACGCTGGACACTGGCCCGATGAGCGGCCCGGCCAACGTGATCCATCTGCGTCCCGCGCAGGACGTGATAACTGTTCAGGTAGGCCAGTGCCTGCTCAACCAACAGCAGCAGCACCAGCAGGCTCAGCAACAACATGCTCTGATTGAACCCCGTGGGCGTCACGAGCGCCGACTCGTACTGGTCCGCGTAACCGATCTCGACCGGCACCGGATCGAGATCGGCGACGAGCTGGCTGACCGGAACCTGTGCGACGTCCCCCTCGCGCGGGTCGACGTTCACCGCGAACCGCGCGGCCTGCAGCGCACCGTCCACGCGCCGCAGCCACATCTCGTAGATGCCGCTGCGCTGCGTCTCACGCGGCAAAATCGCCGCCACGAACTGGCGCGCAGCTTCGTCCGGCTTCCGCGCGGAACGATCGATCACCAAGGGTGCCGCCGGATCTTCGGTCGGCAAGAACGCCCGGAGATCCTCGCGATACTGCTCGGCACTCAACGGCAACTGGATCTCCGTCCCTACCAGCCGCGTGTCGGCGGCACGGCGGGCGACACCGAGGTACGCCTGCAGCCGCAGCGCCACCAGGACGGTCGGGCCTAACACCATGTCGTTCCAGTAGGGGGCGTAGCTGGTCAGGAAGGCCAGGACCCGCCCTTGACCGAACGCCTGTTCGACCACGAGCGGTGCGCCGTTGCGGAGCCGTGCCAGGAGGCGAACGGTCGAGCCGCTGGCGGACCACGCGGGGTCGACGCGCAGGAACCGCTCGACACGCCACGTGCTGACCAGCGGATTCTGGCCCTGCAGCAACTCGCGAAACACCGGATGGTCCGCCGCGCAGATGTCCACATCCGGCACGGTCGCCGCGTCGTCCGTTTCGGCCAGCAGGTCATCACGCACCAGCGGTACCGGGAACAGACCCGCCCCGTCTCGATACAGAAGCTCGTTGGAAGCCGCAAGGTTCACCTGCGGACCGACGAAGACGGCCAGTCCGCCGCCGCCCCGCACGTAGGTCTCGAGATTGTCGCGGGCGCGCTCCGGCAGCCGGTCGACGTCGAACAGATAGATCGCGGAATACTTTTCCAGCGATTCCGCGCTGACGTCGCGCAGCAACGCCACCGGATGAACCTCGGGACGGACACCGGTCCGCGCCCGCTGGCCAGGCTCGAAGATCGCCTGGATGAAAAACGCGTTGCGCTGGTCGGGATCGCCATCGATCACGAGCACCGATTCGACTTCCGGAAAATCGATCACGCACCAGCGGCGGTTGTCGGCCGCGATGGCGTCGTCCGGCAACACGGCCTCCACGACATGTTGACCCGGCTCGGCGAAAAAGACCTGGACCCGCTGCGTGCTGGTCTGGCCCGGCTCGATCCGCTCGATCTCCAGCGTGGGCGTCTCGTCTTCCTGAGCGACCGGCAGGTCAGCTGCTGCGCCCTCGGCGGCCAGCGGCGCGAACGACAGCGTGCGGACCTTCAGCGGGACCCGCTCCGCCACCTGGTCTCCGTAATTGGTGACGCTGACGTGCACGAACAGCGGCACGCCGGACGCGCGGGTCTCGTCGGCGGGCTTCACGTCGGTGACGGCCAGATTGGCGTGCGGCTGCCGCACGCAGCTGACCAGTCGGATCTGCACGTCCTGATTCTGCAGTTCGCGCAGCAGTTCGCGGATCTCACGCGGGTTGTCCCACTCCCGGGTGCGGAAATCCGACAACAGGTAGAGGATCCGCTGTTCGCCCGGGGTCTGCCCGATGAGTCGGCGGACGACGTCCAGCGCCGCGGAAGGTCCGACCGGCAGCTGCGTCGGATGCCAGGCGGCACGCAGCTCTTCCAGCCGCCGCGGGAAGGTCGCATCGACATCTTCTCCATACAGATCCGCCAGGATCCCCTGCGGGTCGCCCGCTTGCTGGGCCTGGCGCGCGGCGTCGGCCGTGGAGAACCGCAACAGGGTGATCCGCTGCCGCAGGTCCTGTCGTGCCGCGGCTGCGCCCAACTCGCGGGTGAAGAGCAACGCCTGCTCGAATGCATCCAGCCCTCCCAGTCGGTCGCTCATCGACATACTGTCGTCCAGCAGGACGTAGTGGTGCGTCAGCGTGTTGCCGAAGAGCCCTTCATAGCGGCGCTGCGAGACGAGTTGGGCGAGCATGGCGACGATCAGCAGCACGGCGGCGACGCGCGCAACCAGGAGCAGCAGCTGCCGGAACCAGACCCAGCGCCGGTGCCGCTTGTAGCTCTGCAGCAGGAACTCCATGGCCGCCCATTTCACGCGGCGGTGCCGCAGCAGGTTGATCAGATGGATCACCAGCGGCAGCTCCATCGGTTCGCTCGTCCTCACCAGCGAGTAGTCGATCGTGTTGTGCGCGCAGTCGAGACGGACGCGGTCGAGGAACTGCTGCATGGCCGCCAGATACCCTTCCCGCAGCGCACGCGGGTTGCAGTTGAGCGCGTCGGCCGTCTCGAGCCCTTCAAAGCGCGTCGGACCGGCAAACGGAAAGTCCAGCTCGTCGTCGTCCAGGATGTGGAACACCAGCAGGTCGTGGCCGCGCTGGCGGAGCATCTTCAGGCCGCGCAGCGTGCCGTCCCGATCGGCCAGCAGGTCGGAGAACAGGATCATCATCCCGCGGCGGGGCGTTCCCTCGGCCACCTGGCGGAAGATGGCGTACATGTCCGTCTTGTCCCGCGGTCGGCTGACCTCAAGCGATTCCACGATCGACAGCAGGTGGTTGCGCTTGCTGCGGATCGGCACCTGGACCCGCACCCGCTCGTCAAATGAGAAACTCCCCACCGCATCGTTTTGCTTGAGCAGCAGGTACGCGAGGCTCGCCGCCAGCGTCGCCGCATACTCGTACTTGTTGAGCGGGCCGTGACCGTAAGCCATGCTGTGGGAGACGTCGACCAGCAGCGTGCAGCGCAGGTTGGTGTCCTCCTCGAACTGCTTGACGTAGACGCGATCCTGGCGGGCCCAGACCTTCCAGTCGACGTGGCGCAAGTCATCACCAGGCACGTACTCGCGGTGCTGCTGGAACTCCACCGACTGCCCGAAATACGGGCTGCGGTGCATGCCGGCCAGAAACCCTTCGACCACGTGCCGGGCACGCAGCTCCAGCCGCGCGATCCGCTTGATCACGTCAGGATGCAAAAATCTTCTGGAATCGGGCATCGCTGGTAAGCTCGTCTTCCTTGGTGGGGGTCAGGCCGATCAGCCGCTGGATGATCTCGTCCGCGGTCACGCCGTCACTCTCGGCCGCGAAGTTGACCACCAGCCGATGACGCAGCACAGGCTTGGCGAGATGCTGGATGTCGTCGGTCGACACATGCGTGCGGCCGTTGAGCAGCGCGCGGGCTTTGCCGCCCAGAATCAGGAACTGCACCGCCCGCGGCCCGGCGCCCCAGGCCACCATGTCCTGCACAAAATCGGGCGTGCCCGGCCGGCCGACGCGCGTCTGGCGGACCAGGGCCAATGCGTAGCGGATCACGTGGTCGGTGACAGGAACCTGTCGCACCGTCCGCTGCAGCTCGAGGATCTCGTCCGCGGTCAGCACCGGCTGGATCTTGTCCGACTGCAGCGCGGTCGTGCGCCGCGCGATCTCAAACTCCTCGTCGAAGTCCGGATAGTCCACGAACACCTTGAACATGAAACGGTCCTGCTGCGCTTCCGGCAGCGGATACGTCCCTTCCTGCTCGATCGGATTCTGGGTGGCCAGCACGAAGAACGGGTCGGCCAGCGGATGCCGCACACGCCCCACGGTCACCTGCCGCTCCTGCATGGCCTCCAGCAACGCGGACTGCGTCTTGGGCGGCGTGCGGTTGATTTCGTCGGCGAGAATCGTGTGCGAGAACATTGGTCCCTCCAGGAACCGCCGCTCGCGGGCGCCCGTCGTGCGATTCTCTTCGATGATCTCCGTCCCCGTGATGTCCGCGGGCATCAGGTCCGGCGTGAACTGTATCCGGCTGAACGACAGGTTGAGCGTTCGGGAGAGGGTGCTGATCATCAGGGTCTTGGCCAGCCCGGGGACGCCCTCGAGCAGGCAATGGCCGCGGCTGAAGAGGCAGATCAGCAGTTCGTCCAACACCTGCTGCTGGCCGACGATCACCTGGGCCAGCTGGCTCAGGATCTTCTCGCGGGCCTCCCCCAGCTTGCGAATGGCATGGATTTCGGAATAACCCCCGTCGGGTGCGTGGCTCGTCATCAAGGCGTCCTCATCGTCACAGGTCCTGGAAGCGACATCATTGCGGTTGCGGTCCCTTGTCCCGGTCCGGCTCCGCGGCGGGAACGGGAGCGGCGGCCGGCGGATCCGGCTTCGCATCGGGCGGCGGCGTCTCCGAGTCGGCCCCGGCCGCCGGCGGCGCGCCTTTCGGTCGGGCGATCACCTGCAGGATCCCTTTGGCGATCCGCCCGACCTGCTGCATCGTCGGCGATGCCGGCGAGTCCAACCGGTACTGGAGCGGCGGCTGCGGGTCCACCGGCGCGTCCGTAAACTGCAGCGCCAACGGCTTCGAGTTCGTCTGGACGCTCACGATATGGTCCTGCGGATGCGCCGTGATCGTATAGGCGCGGATCATCGCCAACTGGTCGTCAAACAGGATCTGCCGCCCGTCCCGCTTGTCCATGCACAGAACCGTGCCCTGAATGGCCGGACGAGGTGTCGCGGCCGACGACGGCGGCTGCACGTTCTGGAAAAAGACCACGGCGGGTGACTCGGTCGGCTGGTCCAAGGGACAACACAGCCGGCTCACCTCGGCCGGCGCTTTCCACAACGGGGCGCCTGTGCGGCGGTCCAGGACGTACACGCGGCCATTGATCTCCGGGCAGAGATCCGAGCCCAGCGGGCTCCATGGGCGATAGCGCGCCATGTTGGCGTCCTCCCCTGCCCCGCTGCCACTGACCAGCACCACGTAGTGCGCCTGGCTGCGCAGGACGTAGAGCCGCGCCAGGTCGGGCTGGCTGAGCAGCTGGGCCGACACGTGCACACTGCCGTCGGCCAGTCGCAGGATGGTCAGCTGGCCCGATCTCTCCAGAACGGCCACTTCGTCGCGACCCGGGAGCCAGCACTGGCTGTCCACCGGAAACGTGCGCTGCCACTCGTCACGCTCCGCCTCCACGTCGCGCCAGCGCATGACCAGGTGCTGATCCACCATCTCGCAGCTCAGCACCCGGCGGCCCGCCGTCATCCAGCGTTCCTGCCGCGAACCGACGTATCGCTGACCAACCGCCGCGCCGTCGGCGGCCCGGAAGACGAAGGCTTCGTTGCCGTCCGGAGGCGCCACGAACAGATACTCCGCGTCGCCAAACACGTCGCACCCGGCCGGCAGGCCGCTCCGCGACCAGATCGTGTCCCCGGTCAGCGGGTCGACGCACACCAGCTCCTGCAGCCGCTGAAAGACGAATCCGGCCGACGTGATCGGGCCGATCGCGCCGATCGGGCGCAGGTTCTCCGACAACACGTGCCGGGTCGGGCCCCAGGGCCGCGTGACGGCCCGTGTCGTCGTCTGCGACGCGGCCGCACCCAGCACAGAATTCGAGATATCCTCACGCCACAACACCCGCTCGTCGTCCGCGGCGCCGGGGTCGCGCAACGCATCGATGGCCAGAATGTCGCTCCCCACGTTGACGACCAGCAGGTGGCCGGCCAGCGCCGCCGTCCCGGCCGGCGTGTTCACGTTCGGCGGCGTCAGGCGATTCGTCTCGCCCACGACGATCTGCGTCTGCGTGGCGCCCAGCGGATCACGCAGGATCACGGCGTTCTGCTGGCGATTGAAGACCAGCGAGGCGTCGATCGGCAGCGGTCCCTCGGCATGCATGATATCGATGGCCAGCAACGTCTGGTAACTGGGCGTGGCCCCGCGCGCCTCTTCACGCACCTCGACTTTGCCGTACGGCCAGGCCGCGCCGCCCGCCAGCGCGGGTTGGAGCTGCGCGTCGGCCAGGCCGGCGGCGGCGATGTCCCGTGCCGGAGCTCCGCCGCTGAGCGTCTGGTCCCCCCACCGCGCGGACAACTGCCGGTAACACGCGGCGGCCTCCGTCAACCGCCCGCGCTGGCGGAGCAGGTCGGCCAGCAGCGACGTCGCCTCCGCCGCCCACCGCGCCTCGCCGCAGTCCTGCAAAGCCAGCAACTGGAACTCCGCCTCCAAAGGTTGATTCCGCTCGACCAGCAGCCGGGCCAGCTCCAACTGCGCGGCTGGACCCAGCGGATGCGAGCCGAAATGGTCCACAAATTGACGCAGGTCGGTCAGCGAGCGCCGCTGGATCACCGCGGCGTAGCGGCCCTGCACCAGCGCGTCGATCCGCGTCCGCGCCGTGTCCGGCACGTGCGCCAGCATGTCGGACAGATTCACGCGAATCCAGCGATCGCGCCGCACCCGCAACTGGCCATCCACACGCACCAGCTCGTGCCGCGACACATCGCTGTCCAACGCCAGCTGCTCGTGGTCCAGCTCGGCCAACTTCAGGAAATACTCCAGGGCATCGTCCGTGCGTCCCGCATCCCGCAGGCCGACCGCCATCAGACGGTAGAATTCGCCGCGCTGACCCGGCTGCTCGATCAGCCCCTCCAACTCGCTGGCCAGCGGCAGACTGCCGGCAAAGTCGTCCTGCAGCGCGGTCAGCAGTGCCTGCAAGAGCGCGGCGCGGATGCCGTCGTCGTGAGGCGCCAGACGATGGGCGGTCCGCAGCGTCTCCAACGCCTCCGCATGCTCGCCGTCATAGAGCAGTAGCTCCGCCCGGCGTGCCAGCGCCCAGGTGTCCTGCGGAGCTGCCTCGAGCCGCCGGGCGACCGCCGCCCGCAACGGCTCCGTCTGATAGTAGGCCGCCAGCCAGTCGACATTCTGCGAAATGATCTGATCCCGATGCGCTACCAGGTTGCCCAACGGCAGGTCGGTCTCGATCGTGGTCGCCAGTGCGCCGCTGCGGATGTCGAATTTCCACAACTGCCCGGCCGTCGACGGCAGATAATAGGCCTCGCCACTGCGCAGGCCGCGCCCGGCCGGCAGGCCCTGCGGCAGCAGCGTGGTCCATACCGTCTCGCCCGTCGCCGCATGCACCCCCTGCAGCCGATCCGCGCCGACCAGCACCACGGTGCCGTCGACCACGCACGCCGTGTACAAGAGCCCATTGCGCGGTTGCGGTTCCCACAGCGGACGGCCCGTCAGCAGATCCAGACAATGCAGCTGGTCCGACTCGACCGGCGTCACCACGACGCGACCATCCGCGATCGTGGCCGTGGCGTCCACCCAACGATCGCCGACGTTCCGCAGCGGCAACGGGTAGGGACTCAAACCCCCGCGGCGATTGATCTGCGCCTGCGGTGCGTAACGGTACCCCCAGAGCAGGCAGCGCGTGGCGATGTCCACGGCCACCACCGCCCCGGCGGAAGTGGGGCAGACGAGCACGCCATCGGAATAGGAGGGTGAGGCGCCGACTGCGCGGCGCAGCGGATCGTTCATGATCTCGCGCTGATCCACGTGCGCCAGCTGCTGCGTCCATTGGAGTTGACCGGTGACCGCGTCGAGGACGACGAGCCGGATCTCCCCCTGGACTTCCGCGAGCACATACAGCTGTCCCATGAGCGGCAGCGGAGGTCCCAGAAAGAATGCCCCGGCCAACCGCGGCTCGTCCGTCCCGTCCTCGTCCCCCACAATCCACTGCAGTTTGCCCTGGGCACGCAGATCGAGCGCCACGAGGCGGTTCGTGGTGCCCGCACCGCCGGGTACCTGCCGGCCCAACGCCAGCACGCGCGTGGCGGCAGACTGCCAGGTGGGCGCCAGACGCCAGAGCAGAAACACGCGGTCTCCATCGCTGCTCATCTGCCCGAACGGCGCGTCATCCCAGACGCGCTGCTGCAGTTCCAGCGTGTACGGGTCGGGCATCCGCAGGTCCAGCCGAATCACTTCGCCCGTGCCCAGCTCCTCCTCGGGAGGTTCAAACCAGGGGAATTCCCAGACGCGCTTGCCGGTCTCCAGATCGACCGCGACAAGCCGGCGGGGCGTACGCATCAGGATGTCGTTGCCCACGGCCAGCGGCTGCAGACTCGGCAGCGCCGGGACACCCTGGTCGCGGAACATCTCCCGCTGCTGCTGTATCAGCTCTTCATCGCCCGGGTCGTGCGCGGCCCGCACACGCCACCGCGCGACCAGCAACGGGAAGCCGCCGCGGCTCTCCGCATTCCGCGCCGCGTCCCCGCGATACACCGTCCATTGGCTGGCCCCCTGCGATTCACGCAGCCAGGCGGCAGCCGCCAGCCGCTCCAGACCCGCCAGCGCCTCCTCCTGATCCTGCGAAAGTGACACTTGATTGTCACCAATGCGGAGCGTGGCCTGCGGGTCGCGCTCGGCCAGCGCCGCGAGCGTCTCCCGCGCGCGGTCGGGCATGCCCGACATCAGCCAGCAGGTCGCCAGCAGCACCGAGAGTTCCGGCTCGAACTGACGCGACGCGACCGGACTCTCCAGCAACCGGGCGAACCGCAGAGCCGCGGCCAGTGGGCGTCCTCGATCCAGGTGGTACCTCCCCAACAGCAGCGTCGCCTCGTAGCCGGCCTGCGTGTGGAAGTACCGCCGCGTCACCTCGACCAGCAGCGCGTAGTCGCGGCCCTCAAGGGCACGCGTCAAAAGCTGGCGGGCTTCGGCGCCGAACTTCAGTTCGTACAGCTCGCGGGCCTTCTCCGGCATGCCCCCCAAGAGCTGCTGGGCCTGCGTCTTGAGGCTCGTCTGCGCACCCCCCTCGGTCGCCTCGCCCAGAAAATAGTCCTGTTCGCCCGCCGCTTCTCCGGCGTCCGCCCCGTCGGTCACCGGCGCCGCCAGCAGATTGCCCAACAGGTCCACCGCCTCCGCGTACTGCCCCTCCTCCAACGCCCGGGCCGCCCGCCCCAAGTCGTGCCGCAGATTCCGCGGCGCCGGGAGGAACACGTCCGCCGGCTCCTCGCCCACACGCGGTCGCCGCGCGTTGGGCTGCCCCCACGCCGAACCAGCCAGAACGAGTCCCAGCACTCCGGCCACGACCCACCTTCGATCACCCGCCACAATCCCACGTATCATTCGCCGTGCTCGCCCAGAAATGCCGCTGCGCCCCGGCCAACTCGCCCGCCGTCCGGGTCGTCCTCAGAATAGCGTAACTCCAAAATTGTTAATATCTTATTGAAGTGATACCGGGCGGGCAACTTCCGCCGCTCCGCCAGAATCGTCCGCGGTGTCTGTGACGGTCGTGCGCCTGGAGACGGTGGGACCGACAAGCCCTCGCCTCCCAACGTCCTCCGCCCTCCGTCCTCTGCCCTCCATCCTCTGCCCTCCGCCCTCCGTCCTCTGCCCTCCATCCTCCGCCCGACCCCTTCTCCCTCGCCGCGCCCGCCGCGCGACAAGCCGCACCGGTTACGCAAAATCTGCCGTTTTTCCCGTGTTTTTCGGTTGCTCAGGGTTGAAATTCTGCGGCAACAGTATCTAATCATCGCGTTCCGCACTGCGGACGGACGTACATGTGTGCCACGTGTTTACTCGGTTACCTCACAAGGAGGGTCATGACCCATGGCGAAAGCCTCAGCAAAGCCACCGACAAAGACAGAGATTATCACCAACATTGCCGAAGCAGCAGAACTGTCCAAGAAGCAGGTCATGGCTGTGTTCGATGCCCTGGCGGCCGAAATCAAAAAGGCGGTCGGCAAGCGAGGTGGACCTGGACAGTTCACCGTGCCCGGATTGTGCAAGATCACGATCCAGCGCAAGCCGGCGACCAAGGAGCGGAAGGGCGTGAATCCCTTTACCGGTGAGGAGACCGTCTTTGCCGCCAAGCCGGCGCGAAACGTGGTCAAAATCCGTCCGCTCAAGGCGCTCAAGGATATGGTCTGACCGCGGGTCACCCACCGGCACATTGCACCATCGTTGAGTGCCGTGAGGGTGGTGCCGCGCGCCGCCCCGATGCGGTACGAGCAATCGCCCCCATGCGCGGGGCGATTGCTCGCCACGATCACCACCCCGTCGCGTGCCGCCCTATGCCGGCTTGACCGCCTGACGCTCCTGCGGCGCTCGCAACAATGAAGCCGTTGCGGCGGCCACCAGCAAGAGACCCGCCGCCACGTAGCACGACACCTTGTACGAACCGTACATGTCGTAGAGTCGCCCGGCGAGCAGCGCGAGCGCAAATCCGCCAATCCCCCAGGCGGTGAATACCAGGCCGTAATTCACGCCGAAGTTCTTCAGCCCATAGTAATCCTTCGTCACCGAGGGATAAAGCGCCAGGTTCGCGCCATAGTTCGCCCCGATCAGGGCCGAAATAATGGCCAGTACCGGCACGCTTGCCAACGCCGATCCCGCAGTCGCAAACGTCAGCAGGACCATCAGCGCCGCCTGCAACAACAGACACCCGACAATCGTCGGCTTCCGACCGAGTCTGTCCGAGAGGGTCCCGGCGAGGATGCGCCCCGCCCCGTTGCCCAGGGCCAGGGATGCCACGAACACGAATCCCAGTTTCACGCCGGCCTGCACGTCGGCAATCGACGCCAGCTTGGAGATGATCATCAGCCCCGCTCCTGCGCCGCACGCGTACATGAACCACAACAGATAGAACTGGTTCGTCCGCAACATCTCGGTCGGCGCAAAGTCGACCTTCTTCGCAGCTGCCGCGGGCGAGGCAGGAGCCGAGCCCGGCGGCACGTAACCGGCTGGCGGGATGCGCAACAACTGGGCCAGCACGACGACCGCAATCAAGAACGCAATGCCCAGGATCCACATCGTGGACTGCACGCCGCCGGGCTGCCCGACCAGCCACTGGGTCAACGGAGCGGCATACACCGACGCCAGACCGAACCCCGAAACTACAATGCCGGCGATCATGCCCGTGCGCGCCGCGGCAAACCACTTGACCGCAGGGGGCGTCGCCGACGCATAGCCGAACCCGATGCCGGTGCCCGTCAACAGCCCGAAACCGAGCACGTAGTTCAAATAGTCGGTGCTGCGGCTGGCCAGAATCATCCCCACGCCAACCATGATCCCGCCCAAGGTCGCCACCAGTCGCGGGCCGATCCTATCCTGCAGCCGACCGGCTGGTACCATCATGAGCGAAAATACCAGGCAACAGATCGCGTACGGCCACGATCGCTGCTCCTCCGTCCAGTTCCATTCCGGGGGAATGGCCTTGCTGATCATGCTCCACGTGTACAGGATGCCTAAGGCCAGATTGATCCCGAAACCGGCCAGTACCACACTCCAGCCGCGACTCATACACGGTCTCCTCGTACTCCTACCACCGGCGCCCAGGGGAACGGTCGGGATACGCTCCCATCCGGTGCGTGTTCCCTGCGGCGCCGCAGGCCCGATGATATCGACCCCCGAGGCCCACCGAAATCGGGGGTGCAGAGAATTGGAGACGAACATCGAACATTGAACATTGAACATTGAACATTGAACATCGAACATTGAAGGAAAGACGGAGGGCGAGGCTCCTGCCGGGAGGGCGAGGCTCCTGCCGGGAGGGCGAGGCTCCTGCCGGGAGGGCGAGGCTCCTGCCGGGAGGGCGAGGCTCCTGCCCCTGCCGGGAGGGCGAGGCTCCTGCCGGGAGGGCGAGGCTCCTGCCGAGCCGCCGGGAGGGCTCGGCACTCGTCGCTCGCTCGCGTGCTGCACCTGTGCGGCTCGGCAGGAGCCTCGCCCTCCCTTCAGCGCCTCGCCCTCCGCCCTCTGTCCTCTGCCCTCCGCCCTCCGCCCTCCGCCCTCCGGCTTCCGCTCACAACGGCTCGGTGCGTGGCTCATTCGCTCGAGGGCCGAGATTCCCGTAGCGGTGATAGTCGACGCACACGCTCTGTTCGCGCAGGTACCACAGCAGCTCCACGCGACCGTGACTAAGCACGGGAGTGTCGGCCACGAAGATGCCCGGCTCGATCACCGCTTGGCGCACCGACTCCGGCACGCGATCTGGCGCCGCATAGCGGAGGCGATCGGTGTGTTTGAGCCTCAGGACGTCCACGAGGGCATCATCCGATTCGTCGACGAACTCCACGCGGCCACCCCAGCCTTCGGTCCAATGTTCGAGCGTCTCCAGGATGGAGGACTGCATGCGCAGAGGCTGGCTGACCGTCACGCGGCACCCGGCGATGAGCGCGGCGCAGACACGCGCGAGGATCTCGAAACAAGTGTCGTCGCGGTGTACGCGGACGCGCAGTTCGTCCACCGGCAGATAGCGGCGGAAGTTGTCCTGACCGAGCAGTTTGACCTGGTCGTGCTGCACAGCGAACTCGTCGGCCATCGCCGCGGTGTAGCTGTGGATGGCGGCGACGAGCCGCGAGATCTGCTCGGGCGGCCACTGGCATGCCTGCGACGCGACATGCTGCAGGCGGTGGACCAGTTCCGCCCATTGCGGGTCGAGCGGATACTGGGTCGGCGCGTCAGGCGTGGGCCGGTCGTGAAATCGCATCAGCTGCGCGACGTAGTTCGGGCCACCAGCCTTGATCCCCGGCCCGAAGGCGGACTTCCCCATGCCGCCAAACGGCTGACGCAGCACGATGGCGCCGGTCGTCGAGCGATTCACGTACAGGTTGCCGGCTCGCAGGCCGCGCAGCCACAGGTCGCGCTGGCGGTCGTCGAGCGTTTCGAGCCCCGACGTGAGGCCGTAACCGGTGGCATTGACCAGCCGGATCGCCTCCGCCAGGTCGCGGGCACACATCACGCCCAGCACGGGCCCGAAGAATTCCGTCAGATGAGTGCGGCTCCCGGGTCGCACGTCCCATTTGACGCCGGGCGTGACCAGGTGCGGGTTGTCCGCGCTCAACTTCGGCTCCACGGCCCACGACTCGCCAGGTTCGAGCTGCGTGAGCGCCGTCCGCAAGTCGCCGCTGGGTGGTCGAATCAACGGGCCCATCCGCGTCGTCAAGTCCCACGCCGAACCGACCGGAATGCTCTCCACCGCGTCGCACAGGGCGTCACGGAATTTCGGGTCGTGATAGACCTCGTCTTCAAGTATCAGCAGCGACGTGGCCGAACATTTCTGGCCGGCGTGACTGAACGCCGAGTGCACGATGTGTTTGATTGCCAGGTCGCGGTCGGAAACGGCCGTGACGATCGTGGCGTTCTTGCCGCCAGTCTCGGCCAGCAGCTGCAGCGCGGGCTTGGCCTGGAGCATGGCCACGGCTGTGGCCGTACCACCGGTCAGGATCACGACGTCCACCTGCGGATGAGTGACCAGGCTTTTTCCTGCGGTTGCTCCGGCGCAGGGGACCAACTGCAGGGTGCGTCGCGAGACGCCGGCACGCCAGAAACAATCGCACAGTGCGTGGGCGACCAGCACGGTGTCCGAGGCGGGCTTGAGCAGCACGGTGTTGCCGGCTGCCAGGGCTGCCGCGACCCCGCCGCACGGAATGGCGATCGGGAAGTTCCAGGGCGACACGACCACGACCACGCCGCGCGGTGTAACCTCGAGCCCGGGCAAACGGCGGAAGTACGTTGCCGTCCGACTGTAGAACTCCACGAAATCAACCGCCTCCGAGACCTCCGGGTCGGATTCGGGCAACGTTTTCCCGCCCTCGGCCAGTGCCAGCGCCATCAGGTCCCCGCGCGCTTCTCGCAGGTTCTGAGCCGCTTGGCGCAGGACGGCACCCCGTGCCGCTTCGTCGAGGCTGCGCCACCCGTCGTGGTCCGCGCGGGCGCACAGCACGGCGCGCTCAATGTCCGCTTCCAGTGCCTGGCGATAGCGGCCCACGACGACTCCCGGCCGCGACGGATCGGTCGATTCCACGACTGGCCGTGTCTCCGGGACCACGTCACCGGCAATCTCCAGCAGCAGGTCGCGCGGTTGCGCCGCCGTCTGCTGTTGCCAGTGGTCGACAAGCTCCGCGGCCCAGCGCGCGTTCTGCTCCAGCGAAAAATCCGTGTCCGGTTCGTTGCGGGACTCCTGCCAGGGATGATCCGGCGCCATGGTTGGCACTGGTGGCAGGTGCCGGTCCTGGGTGCGCCGCGGCGCGTCCGACACGCTGGCCATGGCCGCACACGATTGGCGAAACGCGGCCTCCAGACGCGGCCAGTCGGGACTGCCCTCGGTCAGTCGGAACGTGTGGCGCAGGAAGTTGTCGGGGCCGGTGTTCTCGTCCAGCCGCCGCACGAGGTAGCCGATGGCATGCACGAAGTCCTCGCGGCGGCAGGCCGGCGCGTAGAGCAGCAGGCCGGTGCCACGTTCGAAGAGTGCCCGCCGCTGATGGTTGGCCATCCCCTCGAGCATCTCGAACTGGATGTGGTCCAGGGCGTCGTATTCGAGGGCCTTGACCAGCGCGAAGGCGATATCGAACAGATTGTGCGAGGCGATCCCGAGTCGCACGGCGGCGAGGTTTTCCGGCTGCAGGCCCACGAGGAGCATGCGTTTGAAGTTCGCGTCGGTGTCGAGCTTGTGCTTGTAAGGAGCCTGCGGCCAGTTCATCAGTGAGGCCTCGACACGCTCCATCTCGAGGTTGGCACCCTTGACCAGCCGGATGACGATGGGGGTACCTCCGCGAGCGACGCGGTCGCGGGCCCAGGCGGTCAGCTGCTGCTGCGTGCGGGCGGAATCGGGGATGTAGGCCTGCAAGGCAACCCCGGCCGCGGCGTGGGCGAGCGTCGGGCGGTCCAGCGCCCGCATGAACGCTGCCGCCGTGATGCTCATGTCCCGGTATTCCTCCATGTCCAGATAGACGAATTTCGGCACCACGCGGCCATCGGCGTGCCGAAACCGCTGCTCGGCGGCCGCCCGATACAGCCGTTCCAGCCGATCGGCCAGCACGGCGATCGAATGCGCGCGCGCCACCGGCCAGATCTGAGAAAAGAGCGTGGAGATCTTCACCGAAATCACCTCGATTTCCGGCCGCTCGAGCAGGTTCAGGTAGTGCTGCAGCCGGCGCTCAGCCTCCCGCTCGCCCAACAGCGCTTCCCCGAGCACGTTGACGTTCATCCGCACGCCCTCACTGCGACGCTGCTCGAGATGCCGGGCCAGCAACTCCCGCTCGGCCGGCAGGATCACGTTGGCCGTCTCGCGATGCATGTATTCGCGCACCAGCGGCACCGCCACCCCCGGCAGGTAGCTGCCAAACGACTGGAAGCCGCGCAGGGCGACCCGCTCCAGAGGCGAAAAGAAACGAGGCACCCCCTGCACATCGAGAACGTGCGTCAGCTGGTCCGCCACCCGCTGGGCCGACCGCGCGCGAAACGCCTGGTCCGTGATCTGCATCAGCGTGGCCTTGTCTTCCGGCCGCTGCATCATGCGGTCCAATTCCGCCTGCTGCCGCCGCTCCTGCGGCGTCTGCAGCGCCGCCGCCCGTTCCAGCAGCAGCCGGGTCAGGAACACCGCCCGTTGCACATCGGTCGGCGCGTCGGCCCCGGGCGCCGCGCGGAAATCCTCGAAGGCGGCTTCCAGGTTGTGCCGGAGCGCCGTGGCGGGGGCTGAGTTCATGACAGTGCCTCGCAGTTCTGGGTGAATCGTCCTTTCTCCAGCGTCACGTCCGCCGATGCGGCCGGCCGGGAATGAAACCACGAATAGCACGAATCGCGCCGACAACCAAGACCTCGCACCGCCCAGCCGTCCGGCCCCCGCTCACCTTGCCCACACTCGCGACTTCGCGCACCCCGGGACAACCCTTATTCTGGTGAGGCTGCCCACCGCAGACGCGGCGCCCGCCAGGGCCCGACGCGCGATGACGGGACCTGGATCGTCACTGCTTCCCAAGGAGTTCGCATGAGTGCTTCGTCCCTGCCTGCCGCTCCGGTGTCGGTCGACACGTCCGACGATCATCGGCCCTACGTGCCCGACGACGCCCGCATCCCCGAGCTGACCTGGTCCGCAGTCCTGCTGGGCTCGGTCCTGGGAATCATCTTCGGCGCCTCGTCGCTGTACCTGTTCCTGAAGGTCGGGATGACCGTGTCCGCGTCGATCCCCGTGGCCGTGTTGGCCGTCACGCTCTTCCGCTGGCTGTCGCAGCTGTGCGGGACGCGGCGGGCAACGATTCTGGAAAACAACATCGTGCAGACGGCGGGATCGGCGGGCGAATCGATCGCGTTCGGTGTCGGGGCCGCCATGCCCGCCCTGATGTTGTTGGGATACGAGCTGGAATGGACGCGGGTCATGCTCGTCGCTGTGCTGGGCGGCCTGCTGGGGATCCTCATGATGATCCCGCTGCGGCGAGCGTTCGTGGTCAAGCAGCACCGCCAGCTGAAGTACCCGGAAGGCACGGCCTGCGCCAAGGTCCTGGTGGCCGGCGAACAGGGGGGCTCGAATGCCCGCATGGTGTTCCAGGGGTTTGGTGTGGGGTTTGTGTACCAGCTGCTGATGCAGGCGCTCAAGCTGTGGTCCGATGTGCCAAGCCGCGCGATCACGGGCATCGCGGGGTACGAGAAGGCTGAGCTGAGCCTCGAGCCGTCGCCGGCGCTGCTGGGCGTGGGCTACATCCTCGGGTTTCGCATCTCGGCCATTATGGTCGGCGGCGGACTGCTGGCGTCCCTGATGTTGATTCCCGCTATTGCGCTCTTCGGTCAACAGCAGACCGAGCCGTTGGCGCCGGCGACCGTGCTGATCCGCGATATGAGCGCGGGACAGATCTGGAGTTTCTACGTGCGTTACATCGGCGCCGGAGCCGTGGCGGCCGCGGGTATCATCAGCATGCTGCGAGCGCTGCCGATGATCTTCGGATCGATACGCAGCGGTCTCCGCGATCTGGGGGGGAACGCAGCCAGCCGCGCGCAGGCCGGCACCACGCGCCGCCGCACCGAACGCGACCTGCCCATGTCCCTCGTGCTGCTGGGCTCGCTCGCCTTGATCGGCGCCCTGGCCGGCTCGAACCTGATTCCGACGAACCTGGTGGGACGCATCGTCGGCGGCTGCTTGATCGTGCTGTTCGGGTTCCTGTTCGTGACGGTCAGCTCACGCATCACGGGCGAGATGGGATCGTCATCGAACCCGATCTCGGGCATGACCATCGCCACCCTGCTGCTGACGTGCGCCGTGTTCGTGGTGCTGGGATGGATCGGCCCCGAATTCCGGTTGACCGCGCTGTCCATTGCGGCCGTGGTCTGTATCGCTTCCTCCAACGGCGGCACGACCTCGCAGGACCTGAAAACCGGCTTCCTCGTGGGGGCGACGCCCTGGGCACAACAGGTGGCGATCCTGATTGGTGCGCTCACGTCCGCACTGGTGATTGGCGGCACCTTGCTGCTGCTCAACTGGGCTTATACGACCACGTCCGACAAGGCGACGGATCTGCCCACGCAGAAAGCCGATGTGACACAACTGACCCAGTCAGAGACCGGACCGGACGGCCAGTCCTATCGCGTATGGCAGGCCGTCGGCGTCGAAGGGGTCATCCCTGGGAAATATCTGGTCGACGAGAGCGGGCAGGCCCGGTACCTGGTCGATCCCGGGATCGGCGGCCGCATGACCACGACGCAGTCCGGCCAGCCGATTAAGAAATTCGACCCGCCCCAGCCCCGTTTGTTCGCGGTCCTGATCGACGGAATCATGAGCCGCCGGCTCCCGTGGGGCCTGGTGATGTTGGGCGTGGCACTGACGCTCGTACTGCAGCTGATCGGCGTGCCCAGTCTGGCGTTCGCCGTGGGAGTGTACTTGCCGCTGTCGACGACCCTGCCGATTTTCCTGGGCGGACTGCTGCGCATGCTGGTCGATCGCGTGCGGCAGTTCTCGGAAGAGGAGTCGGACACGAGTCCGGGCGTGCTGATGTCCACCGGGTTGATCGCCGGCGGCTCGCTGGCGGGGATCGGCCTCGTCGCGCTGGTGGCCATGGAAAACGTGGCCCAGGCGATCGATTTCTCGTCGCACGGCGTTGACGGCGTAGTGACGCACCCGATTTCCGCCGTGCTGGCGTTCGGCGTGCTGATGGCGATCCTGGCCTGGGCCGCACTGCGCGGCCCGCGACCCCTGGCAAACGACGACGCTGCGCGTCGAACATCGAACATTGAACATTGAACATCGAACATCGAAGGGCGGGCGAGGCGTTCAGGCGGGCGAGGCGTTCGGGAGGGCGAGGCTCCTGCCGGGAGGGCGAGGCTCCTGCCGAGCCGCACGGCGGAGAGAATAGAGAGTGGTGAGGAGAGCATGAAGGGAGGGCGAGGCTCCTGCCGAGCCGCAGGGCGGAGAGAATAGAGAGTGGTGAGGAGAGCATGAAGGGAGGGCGAGGCTCCTGCCGGGAGGGCGAGGCTCCCGCCGAGCCGCTTTCGAACCTCAACCGGACACTGGCTGGAGGCACCACACGATGACGATGACACGCACGACACGACTCAGGGCCATCGCTGCATGTGCCATGCTCTCCGCGGGGCTGGCACTTCCCTTTTCACTCCACGCGATCGAGCCGGTGCCGACAACTCGGGGGCCTTTGCGTGTGCACCCGACCAACCCGCGATATTTCACCGATGACTCGGGGCGGGCCGTGCTGCTGACCGGGTCGCACACGTGGAACAACCTGGTGGACGTGTTGGCCGACGGGTCGGACACCAGGTTCGATTACGACCGATATCTGGCGTGGATGGCGGCCTACCCGCACAACTTCATGCGGCTGTGGACCTGGGAGTTGCTGATGTGGGATACGGGGGGGACGAGCGATCCCCAGCCGCCTCTTCGACGGCACGTGCAGCCGCACCCGTGGCGACGTACCGGTCCCGGTCTGGCCGCCGACGGGAGACCCAAGTTCGACTTGACGCGTTTTGACGACGAGTACTTCGACCGTCTGCGCACGCGCGTGCAGGCGGCGCGCGAGCGCGGGATTTACACCGCGGTCATGCTGTTCGAGGGCTGGGGTCTGCAGTTCTCGCCCGATGCCTGGCGCGCGCATCCCATGCACCCCGACAACAACATCAATGACATCAACGGGGACTTGGACGGGGACGGCAAGGGGCTGGAGGTCCACACGGGGCAGAGCGAGGCTGTCACTCAGCTGCAGCGCGCCTACGTGCGACACGTCATCGACACGCTCAACGACCTCGATAACGTCCTGTACGAGATCTCCAATGAGAACCACCCGCCGTCGACCGCGTGGCAATACGAGATGATCCGGTTTATCCACGCATATGAGGCGACGAAGCCGCACCAGCACCCGGTGGGCATGACGTTTCAGTATCAGGGCGGAACGAACGAGACGCTGTGGAAGAGTCCGGCCGACTGGATCTCGCCTAACCCCGACGGTGGGTATCGCGACGATCCGCCCGCGGCGGACGGAGCCAAGGTGATTCTCAACGACACGGACCACCTGTGGGGCATTGGCGGAAACGCCACCTGGGTGTGGCGCAGCTTCCTGCGCGGACTGCACCCGGTCTTCATGGATCCGTATCACGGCACGGTGCTGGCGCGCGGGTTCGCGCAGAACGAGGCGGAGCCGATTCGGCGGGCTATGGGACACGTGCTGGCGTGGTCGCGGCGTGTGGATTTGGCGTCACTTGTACCGCGACCTGACCTGGCATCATCCAAATACTGCCTGGCCGCGCCAGGCGAGACGTACCTGGCACTCGTGCCGGCTGGCGATCAAGCTGTCACGATGGAATTGTCGGCCGGACGACGTTATTCGCCCACGTGGTTCAACACGGTGACGGGCGAAGAACAGGACGACCAGCCGCTTTACGGGCCTTGCCGCCTCGAATCCCCTTTCGATGTCGATACCCTGCTCTTCCTGCGTGCCGCCCGTTGAGGCGACGCATATTGGGAGCGTCCCACAATCAGCCGGAGCCCTGCCATGAGCCCACGTGTGCGCATTATGCCGTGCCTTGACATGCAGAATGGCCGAGTCGTCAAGGGCGTGCATTTCGTCGACATTCGCGACGCCGGAGATCCCGTCGAGTGCGCTCGCGCTTACTGCGCTGCGGGAGCCGATGAACTCGCGCTGCTCGACATCACCGCCACCGTGGAAGGACGCCGCACCATGCTGGACGTCGTCCGTCGCGTGGCGGACGTGACCACCGTGCCCTTCACGGTCGGGGGCGGCATTGCCGACGTGGCCTCCGCTGCGGCCGTGCTTAACGCCGGCGCGACCAGCGTGTCGACCAGCAGTGCCGCGTTTCGACGCCCCGCCGTCATCGCCGAGATGGTCCGGGAATTTGGCGCCGAGAAAGTCACGGTCGCCATCGATGTGGATCGCAATCCGGCCTTGCCGTCCGGCTACGAGGTGTATGTCGATGGAGGACGCACCGCCACAGGGGCGGACGCCGTCGAATGGGCGAAACAGGTCGATGCGTACGGCGTGCCGGTCATTCTGCCGACCAGCAAGGCGGGCGACGGCGCCAAGACGGGCTACGATCTGCCCGTGATTCGCGCCATGAAGGAGGCGACCTCGGCCGAGATCGTGGCCTCGGGAGGAGCCGGCGCACTTGAACACTTTGCGGACGCGGCGGCGGCGGGCGCAACCATTCTCCTGGCCGCATCCGTGTTTCACTTCCGCTTAATCGAGATCCCGCAGCTCAAAGAGTACCTCCGCGGTCGCGGCATTGCGGTGTCGTGAATTGCTGATTGACACTGACCGGTTTCACGTTGGCCCGTCGTCACGGCCCGCCAGCGCTCGTCGCCGTGACGATTTCTTCCGGCGACAAACCGGTCAGACGCATCCACCTTCCCGCCGGGATCTGCACGCGATTGTCGCCAGGCGTCAGCGTCTCGCGCTCGCCCGCCGGCGCATTGTACGCGTCGGCCTGCTGGTCCGCAGTCAAGTGCACGACGAGCGTCGCTTCCCACGGTCGCGTGGGCCACAGGTAAGCCAGCCACTGCCCGTCACGCTGGAACACACGTCCTTCGATCGCTTCGCCAATGCGCAGTGTCGACGGAACGAGTGGGCGGGATGGAGTCGCGATCCTGACGACGAACTCATTCCGGCCCGTGACAACATCGCAGACGAGCAGTCCGTTCAGATTCCCCGTAAACGGGGCACGGACGGGAACGAAACGGCCGGATCCCTCCACACTCCACCAGCCGGTTCCCTCGCGCCACGCGCGATTCAGATCCCACAGCGCCAGCACCAGGTTCCGCTGGTCAATCGGCGACTGGACGGTTACACAGACCCGCAATGCTCCCTCGTGTTCCACCTCAGTTCGCTGGGCGTCGAAGGGGCGCGTGTCCAGGATCCTGGGGACGACGGCATACGGATCGTGCTCACCCGGGTAGAGATAGCCCCAGCGATTGCGGGGCAGGTCTTCGTTGCCCCAGGCCGGGTACTGCCAGTCCGGATGATAGTCGTATTGATAGACGGGCAGTATCTCCGGCGCGCGCAGGAGCGCCTGGAACTGGGGGCCCTCGATCTCGAGCGTATCCGGATAGCCGACGAACTTATCGAGCTTCGTCAGGCCGCCGAAGTAATCCTGCTGGTAACAGGTCGTTTCCGGCGTCTCCTGGAAGTGGCGCCGGTAGTAGTCCGACACGGCAGGCCCGGTCGAGAAGACGAGCGGTTCGTGCCTGGCCTTGGCCGCCGCATACGCGATCAGCAGGGCGTTGCCCTCCGCGATGCCGGGAGCGACACCATTAAACTCCAGGCCGACATTGAAGAAATACGGCGTCGATTGGGACCGGCGATTTTGGAGCATCGCGTCGAAGAAGTCGTACATGCGTGACATCCAGACATCATCGATCGCGACACGGCCACCACCTTCGTTGTAGTACTCGTTCCAAGCAGGTTCCAGACAATATGTGCAGTTGAACTCGCGATTGAGAAACGTGTTGCGCTGGCACTGCGGGATGCCCACCAGTCCCGCGGCCCCCCCAGCCCCGGGTTGGCGAAAGTCGTTGCGGCTGATGAAGAAGGGACGGTCGGGCATGCCGAAGTGATTGATGCGCATGGGACCATCCATGAAATTCTGTCCGGAACAGAGCGAGGAGATGGTTTTATAGCCCGCGTCGCGCGCCGCCAGGCTGAACGAGTGATCCATGGTGTACGCGCTGACAATGTCGATGGGACCGAAGCCCAGCAGCGGCAACATGTCCCGATACCCGTCAAGGATGGCCCGCTGCAATGCGGGTGACTCCGCCTGCAAATTCGCCATCGCGTGCGAGGTGGTGCCTTGCACCCAGTAGGGACCGAACAGGTGCGGGTTGATCTTGGTTCCCCATCGCCGGGACTCCCGGCTCCACGCAGCCCAGGTTTCCGGGCCGCCCGCGAGCACCGCGTTCACGTTCAGCGCTTCTCCGATCCACTCCTCGTAGGGTATGCGCCGGCGAATCAGTTCGCCACCGGGACCGGCCGAGCGGTGTGACGTGCTCAGAAACATGCAGACCGCATAGCAATTATCGATGACTGCATAACTGCGGGTGAACTCGGGGATATCGCCCCCGATGTTACAACGCCACGTCACGCAGTAATTCCCCGCGGTTGCGCTCGGAAGGACCGCCTCGGTGCGATACACCGTCAGTCCGTGCCGCTCTCCGGCGACGTGCCAACTCAGCGTCAGTTCCTGAACTTGGGAATTGTCGGCTGCCAGCGCGTCCGCCGAAACCTCCAACGTCGCCTGCGGACGCGAGTTGGCCAGGGCTTCCAGTTGCAGCACCACGGGTTCGCCGACGTGGGCCAGTTCCGGCATGACAGTCATGGTCACCGGCATCAGGCGTGCAAGTGGAGACGCCATCTGCTCGTAACGCTGCCGGATCTCGCCGAACGTCCGCCGGACTTGTTCAGGCGTGGCGCCGGACGGCGGGGAGGGTAAGCGTCGGACAGGGGGTAGCGTGGTAGTCACGATCAGCAGGGACGCACGACCGCCGGACGCCTCTTCTTCGTATCGCACGTGAATCGGCCGTCCCGGTGCGAGATCCGTGACAGCGCCCGGTTCCTCGAAATACCCTTCGAAGTTGTCCGAGTCCAGTGTGGCCTTCACGCGACGAGAGCCCGTGTCGATGAAGAGCCCTTCGTTCTCGCGCCTGAGTCGCCCGGCCACGTAGTTCTGCTCAGGAATGATCGCGGGCTGCAGGTCGTCGTCACTGGCGGCACGGCGGATCCCCTGGATCGTGATGGACGAACCGTCGGTGGCGACTCGGCCCCAGAAACGCATCAGCTGATCGGATGGAAATGTCTCGTCCGGGGCCTGACGTACGCGCTGATAGACCGTCTGGTGATCCGTCCGCAGCGTGACCGTGTACCCAGTCGCGTTGTGGCGAACGGTGAGCGTGCCCGCGGCGGCACTGACGGCCGTGATATGCGCATCGAACTCCCGCACGGGTGACGCACGAAGGCAACTGGCGCCGACTGTCTCCAGCAGGGCCTGGGCCGCACAAATCGCCACGATCCAGGTGATGCGACAGGACATATCTATCCTCGTCTACTCGCTTGCCCCGCCCACTTGCCTGTTCGCGTCGGCCACTGCGTCGAGCATCCAGGCGCGATGGTTGTGCGCCGTGATATTCCAGATCCTGTCCTGACTCCCGTAGTCGAAGACCCATACCGACGCCAGGGCCACCTGACTCTGGACAATGTCACGCAGGGCGTTATGGAAAAGTCCGCGAATCGTCGCGCTGTCACCGTCACCGGCCTGTTGGCTGACGCCGAATTCGCCGAGGAAAACCGCCTTGCCGGCCGGTCGGCACGCGTCGACGGTGAGCGCGAGCAGTTCGCTCAGCGGCGCCGGCGCATCGCCGAACCGCCGCTCCGCATGCTGAGGGTAGAGGTGGATGGACACGAGGTCATACGGACCAGGGTTCACGTCGAGCAGGTTCTTGCGGTAGTCATCTGGTGTGTCCAGCCCGCTCAGGCGCTGGCGGAGGTGCTCGGCGTGCGGTCGGGGTGCGGAATTGCCCGTCGTGATGGGACGCGCCGGGTCGATGGCACGTACGGTGCGCGCAAACTCGCGGAATGCGACCAGCAGCATATCGGTTGTCAGGTCATCGGCCGCGCTCCGCGTAGTCGCGGTTCCGAGGCGGGGAATGACTTGGGGTCGCCACTGATCGGCGCTGGGCAGATCGGTGTGAAGCGTCCACTCATTGCCCAGCTCCCAGGCCCAGATGGCCGCGGAGTCGACGTAGCGCGTGACCACTTCGGTGGCGTACTGCCGCATGAACTGGACCGTCTTGCTCTCGGGGTCACCCCAGGCGCTCCGCGGCTCGCCCACCAGGTCCGGGATGCAGCCGTCGTACCAGCAGAGGCTGGGGATGAGGCCCACCCCATGGGCCTCGGCGCTTGCCACGACGGCATCCAGCAGGGCAAAGTACCGGGCCTTGTCTTCCTGGTAGAGGCGGTAGTCTGCCGGCCAGAAACCGGACGCCATGAATCGCGCAAAAGGTATGCCCCGCCGGGCCAATTCGGCGAAGCCCGCCTCGTAGCTGGTGTCGGCCGGATTCTGCAGAACGCGGTAGAAAGCGTCGAAGTAGTTGACGCCGATGCCGCGATAAGGCTGCGTGTGACGCAGCAGCGTGCCGACGTCGTCCACCACGATGGGCGCCACGGGTGTATCGAACGCGCCCGCGCAAGCCACGCCGTGCACTTCAAACCGGTGCCCGGTGCTGCCCTCCTGTTTTTCGTCAAGCAAGTGAATTCGCAAGCGGTGTCGGCCGGCGTCCAGGTCGCGGGCCACCATCTGAAAGGGCGTGTAACCGCCCCAATCCGCATTGAACCAGGCCTCCAACCGCACGGGAGGCTGCTCGTCCACCTGCGCTTCGGCCACGCCCAGCGGCCCTTTCATGCGCCAGAAGATCAGCCCAACGGCGGTACCCTCGACGTCGAACTCGAGCACACTCCCCGGCTTGTCCGCCGACCAGCCGCGCCCGTACCGCGAGCCTGCCGCAGGCTCCCAGCCGTCGTTCCGTACCGGCCTGAGATTGTCACGGCTGTACAGCACCGTTCGCGCGAACACGTCGCTGATCAACGGTGCGGGAAGCGCTGCAGCCGGCGTGACGCCGGTAGCCGGCAACCGCGCCAACCATTGCGCGAGCACGTGGATCACCAGGTCGGCGCAGAGCGCATGTCCGCGGTCATTCGGATGCACTGCGTCCCCCTCGATGGCCTCCCACGTAAGGCGTCCCGCTTCGACCTCCGGCCACAGCGCATCGCGGAAGCTCACCATCGGGAGACCGTAGTGTCTGCCGACGGGAATGTGCTTGTCCTGGACATTTCCGCCGCTCTGGGTCATGGTCATCAGCAGCAGCGCGCCGGGGTGATTCGGCATCGCCAGGACTTGCCGGAGCAAGCCCTCGAGCGTCTCGTCGGCTGTGGCCACGATGCTGTCGTTCACGGCATATTCCACCAGGACGAAGTCGGGTCGCGCGCCGAGCAGGTGGTCTTTCACGCGGTGAGCGCCGATGTCCGAGCCGGTCGCGCCAATCCCCGCATTGATGAACTCGACTCGGGCCTGGGGAAACGTGTCGATCCACCACTGCGCCACACGGTTGGGCCAGCGCAACTCGGGACGGGAAGCGACGGCGCCTTGCGTGATGGAACCGCCGATGGAGGCAATGACGACCGGCCCCCCGCGTCGCGCCTTCTCGAGCGCTGGCAACACACGCTGAGCCTGTCCCAGGTCCACGACGGCACGCGCGCGGATTGTCCCGGCATCGAGTCCTTGATAGCAGTCATCCCTGGCCGACGTCCTGGTCACGGCTACCAGCACAATCGCCGCGGCCACGTATTGCCTGCCTCTTGCTGCCATTCCGCCTCCCCCCTGCTCTCTGCGCTTCACACGAGCAAGCTTGCCGTTCGATCTCATATGCGGCCACCGACGTCCATTGTAAGGGGGCTGCGCCACGTCCGGACAGAACCGGCCCGACGTACCAGCCCCTTGACGTACCAGCCCCGCGTGTCAGCACGGAGAAGTCAAGGTGAGAACTTCTCTCCCGGACGCGGCCGGTCACCGGGCAGGGCCGACATGGCTCGGTCCAGCAGCTTGGCGGCGACTTCCCGTACGGTTCGCTTGTCCAGGTCGACGGCGCGATTGGCGTTCTGCATGTCTTCTTGCGTGATCCTGCCCACCAGCTGCTGCAGGTGTGCCACCAGGCCAGGTTTGCGTGCTCCGTGCTGCGAGACCAGCAGAATCGCATCATACCGCGGTAGCGCGGCGCGCGTGTCGGCGAGCAGTTCCAGGTCGTACCGCGGGATACGCCCGTCACTGGAGTAAGCGACGATCACGTCAACCTCGCCCGACTTCACGGCGTCGTACAGCCGGGTCGGGTCCATGGCCACGGTCGTGAACCACTCGTCGGTCAGTTGGTAGACCCGCCGCACGCTGAGCCACTCTGGGCGACCGAAGAACTGCATGTCACCGCCGATGCGCAAAGGGCGCCGATTGAGCCGTGCCGCCTGCGCGGCATACTGAGCCAGGTCGTCCACCGTGTGGATCACACGGAGTTCTTCGGGCCGCTGCCGTGCGGCCGGCATGGCGAACGCATACGCGTTCTCAAAGCCGAGCGGACCGACATAGTGGACGCCCTGGCGGCCGAGGTGTTCCCTCATGCGTGCCTCCATGACGGTGGACTCCGCGAAGTCCTGCTCCTTCATGACAAGCGTCCAGTAGTTGCCCGAGTAGTAGACGATGCAGTCGATCTGACTGCGAAAGAGGCCTTTGAGTTGTATGCCTTCGCTCATGCCCCGGCGCTGGTCAGGATGGAACGGCGGCTGGGCCCGCTCGAGATGACGAGCCACGAGTTCGTTGAGGATGTGCTGTTCGGTAAAGGAGCCGCTGGCAACCCGCGCCGTATTCTGGCGCGCGTCGAGGTACCGCAGCGTGGGGTAGCAGAGACCGCTCGCCGCAACCAACACGAGTCCGGCCAGGGCCGCGCTCGCCTGCACGCGGCTGCGCCGCCGCGCGGCCGTCTCGAGCAAAAGGATGAGTCGGTCGAGCACGACGGCCAGCCCCGCACCCAGCGCGCAGCCAAACAGAGTCTCGGCATAGTTCAGGCTCTCCAGGCCGCTGAAGATATAGTTGCCCAGGCTGCGGCCGCCGACCGGCGTCACGAGCACGGCGGTGCCGACCACCAGTACGGTGGCCGTGCGGATGCCGGCGAGGATCGTGGGTGCCGCCAGCGGCAGCTGGACACGGCACAACAACTGACCGTCCGTCATGCCCAGTCCACGCGCCGCTTCGACCAGCGCCGGTTCGACACCACGCAGCCCCGCGATCGTCCCGGCCAGGATGGGCAGTACGCTGTAGCACAGCAGCGCCAGGAACGACGGACGAAAGCCGATTCGACCTTGCAGCAACAGCACCATCAGCGCCAGCAGTGCCAGTGTCGGGATGGTCTGAATCACGCCCGCCACCGCCAGGCTGCACTCAGCCAGTTTCGGCCGCCGGCTCCCCGCAATCCCCAGCGGAATGCTGATCAGCAACCCGGCGGCCAACGCGCTGAGCGCCAGCGCCATGTGGCCCCCCAGATAACGCGGCAATCCGTCCAACAGATCCGGCAGGTGCTCGTGAAACTGCGCGCGCACGTCCCGCAGGACCGTCGGCACCGCGGGCGGCTCTTCGGCAGGACTGGCCAACCCCTCACGCCCGTCCAGCGCCGCGCGCACGGGGAAATAGAGGGCGATTCCGGCCGTCACCAGCATGCCAGCCAGCCCGATCGCCGCGAGTCGCCGGCTGTGCCGCGCGGCCGCCATCTCGAGCAGATGGACCAGTTGATCCAGGTAGATGGCCAAAAGCGCTGCCAACACGCAGCCAAACACCGTCCGCAAGTCGTTGAATCCCTCCAGACCTTCAAAGATGTAGTTCCCCAGGCTCACGCCCCCGACGGTCGTGACGAGCGTGGCCGTGCCGACGACCAGGACCGTGGCGGTCCGGAGTCCGCTGAGAATCGTCGGCGCGGCCAGCGGCAGCTCGACACGCCAGAGCATCTGCGACCGGCTCATCCCCACGCCGCGGGCGGCCTCCGTAATCGCCGGCTCGACGCCGCGCATCCCCACCACCGTGTTGACCAGCAGCGGCAGGATGCTGTAGAGCACGAGGGCCAGGAAGGACGGCCAGAAACCGATCTGCCCGTTGAGCAGCAGGACGAGCACGGCCAACAGCGCCAGGCTGGGCACGGTTTGGACCACGCCGGCAAGGCCCAGCAGCCACTCGGCCAGCCGCGGCCGACGACTGGCCACCACGCCCAGCGGCACGCTCACCGCGAGCCCGACCACCAGTGCGCCGAGCGAGATGACCACGTGGCCGCCGAGGTACTCCGGCAGCGTCGCCAGCAGCTCGCGCCACGGTTCGCTCATACGTCTCGCCTCACGGCCCTGGCTCGGCCGAAAGCGCCTCGACCCGCTCCGCCTGGCGGCGCGGCGTCGCCATCAGCTGGGCGACGAACTCGTCCGCCGGCCGGCGCAGCAGTTCCCGCGGCGTCCCCACCTGCCGCAACTCCCCGACGTTCATCACCGCCAGCAGGTCCGCCGAAAGCAGCGCTTCCGTCATGTCGTGCGTCACCATCACGGCGGTGAGCCCCAGCTCGCGCCGAATCCGCAGGAAGTCGTCCCGCAGCTCGTCACGTGTGACCGGGTCCAGGGCCCCGAAGGGCTCGTCGAGCAGCATGATCTGCGGGGCGGCCGCCAGCGCACGCGCAAAGCCCACCCGCTGCTGCTGGCCCCCCGAGAGCTGACGCGGGTACCGCCCGCGATATTCAGCCGGGGACAGACGCACAAGTGACAATAACTCGTCAATCCGCGCCGTGATCCGCTCGGCGGTCCACCGGAGTAACCGCGGCACGACCGCAATGTTCTCCGCGATCGTCAGGTGCGGAAACAACCCGATCCCCTGGAACACGTAACCGATGCCACGCCGGAGAACCACCGGGTCCATCTCACGCACGTCGCGGCCCTTGACGCGAATGCGCCCCGCGCTCGGCTCAATCAGCCGGTTGATCATCTTCAGCGTCGTCGTCTTCCCGCAGCCGGAACCTCCCAGCAGCACCAGCAGTTGCCCCGCCGGTACCTCCAGCGAGACGTCGCGTACGCTGTAGCCGGTGCCACCTTCGTACGACTTGCTCACGTGCTCCAGCGTGATCATCGATGGGGCCTCGCTCGCCAACTGGTGATCCAGGACACCCCGAGATAATACGCGGGAAACAACAGCGAACTCAGCACCACCGCGGCGAACCAGCCCGCGGGCCCCCCCCCTGCCCGCGCCTCCGCCGCCACATCGCCGACAGGCAGGCGGTACACGATCCACAGCAGCGCCGCAAACCAGATCCCCGCCAGCACGTTGCTCAGCAGATTCAGCCTCCCGCGATGCACCGAGTACACATAGCGCGACGGTATCACCGTCAACACCCCGAACACCACCAGCGCCGCGATCACGACCCCGGCCGGCAGTGCCACGACGTGGAAGTGTATCACGTACACGTAGAACGCGACAACGTTCCACAGGGCGGGAAACCCCTGGAAGAAGCCGTCGCTCGTCTTGGCGTCGACCTGGCAGAACCAGTACGCTCCCGCCAGGAGCGGCACCAGCAGCCAGGGACTCCAGGCAGCCGGAAGAATCGCCGCACGCCACAGCAACAGCACCGGCAGCGCGGCGTACGTGAGGAAGTCGATGAGATAGTCGAGCTGCCTGCCGTCGAAGTGCGGCAGCACCTCCTTCACACGTACCGCCCGCGCCAACGCGCCGTCCGTGGCGTCGATCAGCGTCGCCGCCAACATCAACCAGAACACACCGCGAAACGCCGACGGTCCACCCTGCACGAGCAGCACGGCCATCGCCGCCGCCGCGACCAGCCCGAGCGCCGTGTACGCGTGCACTCCCCAGGCCAGCCCGCGGCGCCACCGTGACGCCTCAGGCATGGCAGACCGTTCGGGATGCATCACGGCCGGCAAACCTCCGCGTTGATCCTGTCACTCCTGGAATCACGCGGTGGCCGGTCGCGCAGCACGCGCCAATACGCCACGCTTTCCGGCCACACGACAACCCCCGGACCGTCGGGTGGTTCTGTCCCGGACGCGCCGACGCCGCGCTCTGGTTCTGTTGGGTCCGCCGCTGGTGGTCTGACCTGCGGCTCGGCGTTCTGCGCGTGGTAGATGCGGGTCAATTCCTGAAACGACTCGTGGAGCACTCGACCCTGCAGTACGCCGCGATTGAGGTGCAGCTGCGCGTCAATCTGCGCGCGCAAATACAGGATCCGCCACCGCCAGGCCTGCCGAGCGGCCGGCGTGAGCTGCAGGTCCGCACGCTCGAGCAGGTCCCGCGCCTCGAGTGCCTCGGGCCCGACGTTGCCGCCAGGCACGTTACGCTCCAGCAGATACAGCGCGGGCACCACGAGTTCGACGACGTCAGGCGAGTACTCAAAGGCGACATACTCCCGCAACGTCTGGTCGGCGGTCGTATCGGCAGCCCAGTAGAACCGCGCGAACAACGCCTTGTTGAGGTCCTCGAAAATGCCCTCGGAGTAGGGAAAACCACCCTGCCACTGGGCCCTGACTTCCTGCCATTCCCGGGCGTAACGCGTCGGGAGCGGATTGGCGCCGAATCCACCCCAGGCCGACCAGCCGACCATGCTGATTTCCGGGAAGCCCACCAGCGGCAGATCGGCTGGCGACGGCTGTCCGGGGGGCGTGTTCGGTGTGCCAGTCCGGGCGGCTCGCAAACGCTTGGCGCAGGCCGGCCCACTCCTCACCCGTGAAGAACCAGGTGGAAAGCACGACTTGCGCGTCGGGGAACTTGTGGCGTGCCAGATGCGCCAGCGGCTGCGCGCAGCGCAGAAAGCCGCCGTGTCCCCACGGCTGACAGCGGGCGCAGCCGCACCCGCCCGAATCGTACGGCCAGATCAGGAACCACTTCGGCTGGAGGTCGGCGGCCCAGTCGAACAGCTCAGCGAAGTTGCCCAGCACGTAACGGCTGCCCTCCGCGGTTGCGGTGCAGATATCGGATGCAAACGCCGCGCCCCGCATGCCGGTGACATCGGCGCGGAGTGCCTCCGGGCTGTTCGCATACCCTTCGTTGGCCACGCAGGCAAACCCCACGTCGAGTCCAAGCCGGCGCGCGGCACCAAGGATCGCCTGGAGGCGCTGACGGAATTCCACGGCCTCACGCGAGTCGAAACCCTGGAAGTGGTGCATGTCGTACCACACCAGCAGCGTGTTGTAGCCCCACAGGCCGATATCTTCGACGTACCGCTGGACCTCCTCGATGGGCGCGTCATGGTAGTAGTTGTGAAAATGCGTGGCGAAGTAGATGCCGCGCACCGGCTTGTCGGGAACCGACGTGCCACGCCACGACCCCGCGCTGAAACCACCCCGCTCGAAGCGGCTGGTGCGCAGCAATTTGCCCACACCGTAGAGCAGGCCGCGCGCCCGCTCGGCGCAGATCCGGATGCCCTCACCGGGACGGTCCTCGATCCGAAAGCCGTCGGGCCCGATGCCGGGCACGAGGGCCAACTCGATCACCAGCGGCGCTGCCTCGTCGGTGACCACGCGGGTCTCGCACCGCTGGGCGACTTGCCGCGCAAAAACGCGGGCGACGTGCGTCACATCCTGCGGCGCTCCGGCGGGGAGCACGACGCGGACGCGGTCGACCTCCTGGGCGGAATCGACGGCCGCGAACAGCAGCACGAGGACGAGCGCCAGGGATGCGCACAGCTTCATGAGGGTGCCTCACGGCGAGCACCTGGGGAGCGCAGGGCCAGGAGTGGTCAGGGGCGGGGTCGAACCGCCGACACTCGGATTTTCAGTCCGATGCTCTACCAACTGAGCTACCTGACCGGGGGTTCCCGGCACGCCTGACCGGCGTGCCAACCCAGTGTAGCACGGTGCCGTCGGGTGGGATAGGTCCTATTGGTCCTATTGGTCCCATAGGACATATAGGACATATAGGACCTATTACACCACGCCTTGGGCCAACATGGCCTCGGCCACTTTGACGAAGCCGCCGATATTGGCCCCTTGGACGTAGTTGACGAACGAACCATTGCTGCCGTAGCGCACGCAATTGTCGTGGATTTCCTTCATGATGTGCTGCAGGCGGCGGTCGACTTCGTCGCGGTTCCACCGCGTCATCCCCGCGTTCTGCGTCATCTCCAGACCCGACGTGGCCACGCCGCCGGCATTGGCGGCCTTGCCCGGGCCGTAAAGGATCTTGGCCTGCAGGAAGACGTCGACGCCTTCGGGCATGGTGGGCATGTTGGCGCCTTCGGCCACCAGCAGGCAGCCGTTCTTGACCAGGGTCTTGGCTTCGTCCGCCGTGACCTCATTCTGCGTCGCGCTGGGGAATGCCAGTTGCGCGGGCACGCTCCAGGGCCGCTGATTGGGCAGGTACGTGACCCCCTTGAAATGGTCGGCGTATTCCTTGATGCGCCCGCGCCGGATGTTCTTGAGCTGCATGACCCAGGCGAGTTTCTCCGGTCCGATGCCATCGGGGTCGACGATCGTTCCGTTGAAGTCCGAGAGGGTAATGGCTTTGGCGCCCAGGGCGTTGAGCTTTTCGATCGTGTACTGTGCCACGTTGCCCGAGCCGGAGACCAGGGCCGTTTTGCCTGCGACGCTGTCGTGACGCTGGGCGAGCATCTCCTGGGCGAAGTACACGCAGCCGTAGCCCGTCGCTTCGGGGCGGAGCAGCGAGCCGCCGTATTCGACCCCCTTGCCCGTCAGGACGCCCGTGAAGCGGTTGACGATGCGCTTGTACTGACCGAAGAGGAATCCGATCTCGCGGCCGCCGACTCCGATGTCGCCGGCGGGCACGTCGGTGTCGTCGGCGATGTGCCGGTAGAGCTCCGTCATGAAGGACTGGCAGAACCGCATGACCTCACCGTCGCTCTTGCCCTTGGGATCGAAGTCGGAGCCCCCCTTGCCGCCGCCCATGGGGAGCGTGGTCAGCGAGTTCTTGAGGACCTGTTCGAACGCGAGGAATTTGAGCACGCCGAGCGTCACGGTGGGGTGGAACCGGAGTCCGCCCTTGTACGGCCCGATCGCGCTGTTCATCTGGACGCGGAAGCCGCGATTGATCTGGATGTCACCGCGATCATCCACCCAGGGAACGCGGAACATGAGCACCCGTTCCGGCTCGACCAGCCGTTCCAGGATGCGCGCCTGGTGATACTCGGGGTGCGCGTCAACGTACGGCAGCACCGACTCGACCACCTCGCGCACCGCCTGGTGAAACTCCGGCTCACCCGGATTGCGGGCCACGACCTGCTGCATGAACTCCTCGACGCGCGCCGCAACCGGTGCGGCACCCATTCGGCTCTCCGTCATGAGATTGCTCCTGGGGGATAGTGCCATCTGGCCCGCCACTGTAGCATCCAGGTCGGCACGATTCCATACCACATTGCCAATATTTGGCGGAACATGAACGGCAAAGTCTTGCCGATACGTGTCCTGCTTGACGCTCCGGGGGGCAGGTTGTAGGGTGGCGTGTTCGGTGCCGGCTCGGGGTGCGCGCCCGGGTGCGCTGGGACCGGTCGCGACGCGGGGCGCGGGAGCCGGGCGGGGGCCGCGGAGGTTGGGGGGAACGCATGGCGGGCGATGTGCACTTGAGTACCGGGATACCGGGTCTGGATCGGTTGCTGCGGGGCCTGATGGCCGGCGACAACCTGGTCTGGCAGGTGGATGCGATCGAGGACTTCGCGGCGTTTGTCCCCCCGTATTGCCGGCACGGGCTGGCGCGCGGCAAACGCATCGTGTATTTCCGGTTTGCCGAGCATGCGCCGCTGGTTCCCGACGAGCTGCCGACCACCGTCTGCCAGCTCGACACGGCGCAGGGCTTCGAGCAGATGCTGACGAAGATCCATGCGGTACTGGACGAAGCCGGCCGGGAGGCGTGCTTTGTCTTTGACTGCCTGTCGACGCTGGCCGACGCCTGGTTGAGTGACCGGATGCTGGGCAACTTCTTCCGGCTCACCTGTCCCTACGTGCTGAACCTGGAGGCGCTGGCCTACTTCCCGCTGCTGCGCAACCGCCACTCGTTTCACGCCCTCACGCCGATCCGCAATACGACTCAGATCTTTCTGGATGTGTATCGCCACCGGCAGGAGCTGTACCTGCATCCGATCAAGGTCGAGCATCGCTACTCGCCGACGATGCACATGTTGCACAGCTGGGAGGGGGACGACTTCGTGCCGCTGGTCGAGAGTTCGACGACGGCCGAGATCCTCACCGAGATACCGTGGACCGGACTCGACTCGGTCCGGATGCGGCAGGGTGTATGGAGTCGCAGTCTGGCGCGGGCGGAGCAGGTCTGGGAGGAGGTGCAGACGGGCGCGCGGCCGGCCGAGGATGCCGCGGAGCATGTGGAGCGGCTGCTGCAGATGATCGTGTCGCGCGATCCGCGCGTCCTGGAACTGGCCCGGCGGTATTTCACGCTGGGGGATATTCTGCAGATCAGTCGGCGGATGATCGGCACGGGGCTCGTCGGCGGCAAATCGGTCGGCATGCTGCTGGCGCGGGCGATTCTGGCCCGGGCGGCGCCCCGCTGGCACGCCCTGCTCGAGGCGCACGACTCGTTCTACGTGGGCTCGGATGTCTTCTACTCGTATCTGGTGGAAAACGGCTGCTGGTGGCTGCGCCAGAAGCAGCGGAATCCGGACACGTTTCTGGAAGGCGTGGAGGAAGCGCGGCGGCGGATCCTGACGGGGTCGTTCCCGGACTACATCGAGCAGGAATTTGCGGAGATGCTCGAGTACTTCGGGCAGTCGCCGATCATTGTGCGGTCCAGCAGCCTGCTGGAGGACAACTACGGCAACGCGTTTGCCGGGAAATACGAGAGCATTTTCTGTGCGAATCAGGGGCCGCACCAGAAGCGGCTGGCGGACTTCGTGTCCGCCGTGCGGGCGATTTATGCGAGCACGATGAGCCAGAACGCGTTGCGGTATCGGGCTCAGCGCGGGCTGTTGGACCGCGACGAACAGATGTCGCTGCTGGTGCAGCGCGTCTCCGGGTCCCGCTGGAGTTCCCGCTTCTTTCCCCAGGTGGCCGGCGTCGGCTACTCGTTCAACCCGTACGTCTGGAGTCAGTACATCGATCCCCAGGCCGGCATGGTCCGGCTCGTCTTCGGGCTGGGCACACGGGCGGTGGACCGGTCGGACGACGACTACACGCGGATCGTGGCGCTGAACGATCCCCTGCGGCGACCCGACAGCGGCGCGGACCAGGTCCGGCAATACTCCCAGCGCCGGGTCGACGTGATCGATCTGGAGTCGAGCCATCTGGAGTCGTGCGATTTTGCCGACGTCTGCCGGGAATGCCCGGGATTGCCGCTGCATCTGTATGCCTCCACCGACCGCGCGCTGGCGTCGTGGGCCGCGGCGCAGCAACTGGACGAACGCACCGCGCTGGTGCTCACCTTCGACGAACTGCTCACCCGCACCTCGTTCGTGGACGACATGCGCGCGATCCTGGCCACACTCGAGTCGGCGTACCAATCGCCGGTCGACCTGGAATTCACGGCGAATTTCTTCGCCAAGGACGATTACAAGATCAACCTGGTCCAATGCCGGCCGCTGCAGATCACCCAGGGGGAGGTGAGCGCGGACCGGCCCGAGGGCGTGCCCCAGTCGGACGTGATCATGGAGTCGCGCGGGGCGGTGATCGGCCCGAGCCGGTTGAGCTCGATCGACCGCGTCGTGTACGTCGAACCGCTGTTGTACGGGCAGTTGCCGATTGCCGAACGCTATGCCCTGGCCCGCGTGATCGGGAACCTGATGCGCGTGCCGGAGCGCAAGCCGCCCGCCAGCATCATGCTCGTCGGACCCGGGCGCTGGTGCACCAACAGCCCGGACCTGGGCGTGCCGGTGTCGTTCGCCGAGATCGACCACGTGGCAGTCATCTGCGAGATCGTCGCCATGCGCGACGACCTCGTGCCGGACGTGTCGCTGGGGACCCACTTCTTCAATGACCTGGTCGAACTCGATATCCTCTACTTCGCCCTCTTCCCCGGCCGACCCCACAACCAGTGGCACCGGGATTTCTTCCTGCAGTCACCCAATCGGCTGGCCGGACTGCTGCCCGACGCCGCCAAGTGGGCGCCGCTCCTGCGCGTCATCGACTTTGCCGACGACAGCCAGAGCGGCTATCGCGTCCGGCTCTACGCCAATACCCCCGAACAGGTCGTGCTCTGCTACCGCACCACGTCCACGCCCGCCCAGGTCTAGCACGGGGCCGAAAGATCGGCATTTTTGCCGTTAGATGGCTGTCAGGCGCGGGCGGCACACGGTAAGATCCACGGTAGCCGGGCCAGGTGAGCGGCCCGCCGTGGACTGGCCGCGGGAGAAAGTGGGCCATGGAGAAAACACAACGACACCGTGTCGAGATCCTGCGTGTGCTGAGCCGACTCGCCACGCGCAGCAGCTCGGCACGCATCAGCCAGGTCCTCGAGGCGGCCGGGTATCCGCTGAGCGAGCGGGCGGTGCGCCTGTACCTGCGGCAACTGGAACAGGACGGACTGACCGCCTCACAGGGCCGGCAAGGACACGTGCTGACACCCGGCGGCTGGTCGGCACTGCGGTCGGCGCACGTGAGCGAAGGGGTCGGCTTCCTCTCGGCGCGGATCGACCAGATGACGTTCGCCATGTCGTTCGATCTGGCCACCCGGACCGGCAGCGTGGTGGTCAACGTGTCGCTGGTCGATCCCAAGCTGCTGGCCAGCTGTGCCGGTCAGGTCTGCGACGTGTTTGCCAGAGGGTACGCCATGGGCACCCGCCTGGCCCTGCTGGCACCGGGAGAAACCGTCGGTCAGGTCACGGTGCCACCCGGATGTGTCGGGTTCTGCACCGTCTGCTCCGTCACGCTCAACGGCGTGCTGCTCAAGCACGGCATTCCCACCACGTCGCGGTTTGGCGGGCTCCTGGAGCTGCGTCAGGGCTGCGCCATGCGATTTGTCGAGATGATCTACTACGACGGTACGACCATCGACCCGTTGGAGGTGTTCATCCGCGGCCGCATGACGGACTACCTCGGCGCAGTGGGCACCGGCAACGGGCTGATCGGGGCGAGTTTTCGCGAGCTGCCGGCGGACAGTCGCGAGGTCGTGCAGAATCTCAGCGAGCGTCTGTCCGCGGTAGGGTTGGGGGGCCTGCTCGAGGTCGGGCTGCCCGGTCAGGCGGTGGTCGGTCAGGCCGTCCCCGTGGGCCGGCTCGGTGCGGTGATCGTCGGCGGGCTCAATCCCATCGCCATTCTCGAGGAGCTGGGCCATCGCCTCGAATCCCGGGCGCTGGCCGGACTCCTGGACTACCACCGCCTGTTTCCGTTCGAGGAACTCCCCAAGGCGCTCAAGGCACGCAAGACGCCGTGAATGACCAAGCCCCGTGCGGCTGGGTCCTGTTCCCCGAGTGCCTGGTCACCGGTGCGCGGCAATGGGTGCGGGCAGCGTGCTGGAGCCCATCAGGTACGTGTCGATGGCCCGCGCGGCGCCGCGCCCTTCGCTGATCGCCCACACGACCAGCGACTGGCCCCGGCGGCAATCGCCAGCCGCGAACACACCCGGCACGCTCGTCGCGAACGTGCCGGAGGCGGCCTGGTAGTTCGAGCGCTGGTCGCAGGCAATGCCGAACGACTCGGCTGTGGACTGTTCGGGGCCCAGGAATCCGAGGGAGAGCAGCACCAGATCGGCCGGCCACACGTTCTCCGTCCCCGGGATCTCGCGAAACGGTGCGCCGGCGGCGGCGGTGGTCCAGTCGACTCGCACGGTTTCCACGCCGCGGACTCTCCCGGCCTCGTCGCCCAGGAACCGCTTGGTCAACACGGCGTATTTGCGCGGATCATCGCCGGTCAGGTCCCGGCATTCCTCATGCGAGTAATCGACGCGGAACACGCGCGGCCACTGCGGCCAGGGGTTGTCGCGGGCGCGGGTCGCGGGGGGCTTGTCGAGCAGTTCGAAGTTGACGACGCTGCGGCACCCGTGCCGCAAGGACGTGCCCACGCAGTCGGCGCCGGTGTCGCCGCCGCCGATCACAATGACATCCTTATCGCGAGCCGAGATGTGGTGTCCGTCGGCCAGTTGGGAATCGAGCAGGCTCTTCGTGTTGTGGGTCAGGAAATCCATGGCGAAGTGAATCCCCTCCAGGTCGCGACCGGGCACGGGGAGATCGCGCGGTCGGGTGGCGCCGGTCGCCAGCAGCACCGCGTCGAACTGCGCGCGGAGCTGCGCCGGGGGGAGGCAGCGGATCTCGACGCCGCGGGCCTGCATCAGGCGGCTCAGGTTGCCCGCTTCCGGGGAGCCGGCGGCGCCGATGTGCGTGCGCGTGACGAAGCGGACTCCCTCGCGTTCCAGCAGTTCGACGCGCCGGGCCACGAGTTCTTTGGCCAGCTTCATGTTGGGGATGCCGTACATGAGCAGCCCGCCGATGCGGTCAGCGCGTTCGAACACGGTCACGCGGTGGCCGACCTTGTTCAGCTGTGCTGCGGCGGCCAGCCCGGCCGGCCCCGACCCGACGACGGCCACCTGCTTTCCCGTGCGCTGAAGGGGAGGCTGCGGCACGATCCAGCCTTCTGCGAAGCCGCGGTCGATGATGGCGTTCTCGATGTTCTTGATCGTGACCGGCGGTTCGTTAATTCCCAGCACGCACGCACCCTCGCAGGGAGCAGGGCAGGTGCGCCCGGTGAACTCGGGGAAGTTATTGGTCTTGTGGAGACGATCCAGCGCCTCGTGCCAGCGCTGCTGGTAGACCAGGTCATTCCACTCGGGGATCAGGTTGTCCAGCGGGCAGCCGGTGGCGGACATGCAGAAGGGGACGCCGCAGTCCATGCAGCGGGCTCCCTGCGTGCGGAGCTGATCCTCCTGGGCCTCGGTGTAGATCTCGAGAAAGTCCTCCAGACGCACGAGCGGCGGGCGGTACGGCACCGTCTTGCGCGGGAACTCTTTGAATCCGGTTGGCTTGCCCATGGCTGGCGACACGTCCCCCCACGAACTGGAACAGGAAACTCGGACCGCTACAGGCTGGCGTGCTCGGCGTGAATGATCGTATCGATCTCTTCTTCGCGCGCCGCCCGTTCCATCATCACCCGCTTGTAATCGGTGGGCATCACCTTCACGAACTCTTTGCGGAAGACCTTGGTCCAGTCATCGAGGATCTGGGCGGCCACGGACGACTGCGTGTACTCGTAGTGCAGCTTGATCAGCTCGAGCAGTTCCGCGATATCCTCGGTCGATTCGACGTGTTCCAGCGCGACGGAGGCCGTATTGCAGCGGAGGTGGAACTCGCCGTCGCGGTCCCACACGTAGGCGCTGCCGCCCGACATGCCGGCGGCGAAATTGCGCCCGGTGGTGCCGAGGACGACGACGCGTCCGCCGGTCATGTACTCGCACCCATGGTCGCCGACGCCCTCGACGACGGCCCACACGCCGCTGTTGCGCACCGCGAACCGCTCCGCGGCCCGCCCGCGGAAGAAGGCCTGCCCGCTGGTGCCGCCGTAGAGGCAGACGTTGCCCACCAGGATGTTCCGCTCGGCCGCAAATCGCGCCGTCTTGGGCGGATACACGATCAGACGACCGCCGGAGAGCCCCTTGCCCACGTAGTCATTGGCGTCGCCTTCCAGTTCGAGCGTGATGCCGCCGGCCAGGAACGCCCCGAAACTCTGTCCGGCCGACCCGTGGAACTCGAAATGGATCGTATCGTCCGGCAATCCCTGCTCCCCGAACATCTTCACCACGCGATGGCTCAGATTCGTGCCGACCGTGCGATGCACGTTTTCGATCGGCAGCCGCACGCGGACCGGCTCGCCGCGAAACAGCGCCGGCGCCGCCAGCGGCAGGAGCTGCCGCGCGTCGAGCGTCTGTTCGAGGCCGTGATCCTGGCGCGTCATGCAGCGCACCTGCACGAGCGGATGGGGGCGATGGGCTGGCGCGAGCAGCGGCGCGAGATCCAGCCCGTCGGCTTTCCAGTGCCGGATGGCGTGCTGCGTTTCCAGGCAGTCCACCCGCCCGATCAGCTCGTCGAACTGGCGGAACCCCAGTTCGGCCATGATCGCGCGGGCCTCTTCCGCCACGAGGAACAGGTAATTGACCACATATTCCGGCTTGCCCGCGAACTTGCGTCGCAGGTACGGATCCTGCGTGGCCACGCCGACCGGGCAGGTGTTCAGGTGGCACTTGCGCATCATGATGCAGCCGAGCGTGATGAGGGGGGCGGTGGAGAACCCCATTTCCTCCGCGCCCAGCAGCGCCGCGATCACGACGTCGCGGCCGGTGCGAATGCCCCCGTCGGTCTGCAGCACGACGCGGCTCCGCAGGTCGTTGAGCACGAGCGTCTGGTGCGTTTCCGCGATGCCCAGCTCCCAGGGCAGCCCGGCATGCTTGATGCTCGTCAGCGGCGAGGCCCCCGTGCCGCCGGTGTCGCCCGAGATGAGGATATGATCCGCGTGGGCCTTGGCCACACCCGCGGCGACGGTGCCGACACCGGATTCCGAGACCAGCTTGACGCTCACGCGGGCCTCCGGGTTGGCGTTCTTCAGATCGTAGATCAGCTGGGCCAGGTCTTCGATCGAATAGATGTCGTGGTGCGGCGGCGGACTGATCAAGCCGACGCCGGGGGTGGAGTAGCGAATCCGCGCGATTGTGTCGTCCACCTTCCGACCCGGCAACTCGCCGCCTTCACCCGGCTTGGCGCCCTGCGCCATCTTGATCTGCAGCTCGTCCGCGTTGGTCAGGTACCAGGCGGTCACGCCGAACCGTCCCGAGGCGATCTGTTTGATGGCCGAGCGTTTTGAGTCGCCGTTCGGGAGCGGGAGGAAGCGGGCGGGATCCTCGCCTCCTTCGCCGGTGTTGCTGCGGCCTCCCAGGCGGTTCATGGCCACGGCCAGCGCTTCGTGGGCCTCGCGGGAGATGGACCCGAAACTCATCGCGCCGGTGCAGAAACGCTTCACGATGTGCGACGCCGGCTCCACTTCCTCCAACGGCACCGGGTCCTGCCCCGCTGGCCGCTGGAATCCCAGCAAGCCGCGCAGCGTGCAGCGGCGGGCCGCGTCGCGGTTGACGTGGTCGGCGAAGAGCTGATAGGCGTCGCGATCCCCGGTCCGGGCGGATGCCTGCAGCTGGGCGATCGATTCGGGGTCCCACACGTGCGCTTCGCCGCCCGCTCGCCAATGGAACTCGCCCGGATTGGGCAGGATGGGCAGGCGGTCTTCCGGCAGCGTCGGGTAGGCGACCGCATGCCGGCGCAGCGCTTCGACCGCCAACGTCTCGAGCCCGACGCCCTCGATGCGGCTGGGCGTGCCGGCAAAACACCGGTCGATGATCTCCCGATTCAGACCGACGGCCTCGAAGATCTGCGCCCCCTTATAGGACTGAAGCGTTGAGATGCCCATCTTGGCCATCACCTTGAGCATGCCCTTGGCGACGCCCAGGCGGTAGGCCTGCAGCACCCGCTCTTCGCAGGGGAATTCACGCGGGTCGAGCCGTCCTTCCAGTCGGGCCTGGCCAAGCACCTCGAAGGCGAGATAGGGGTTGATGGCATCCGCCCCGTAGCCCACCAGCAGGCAGTGGTGATGCACTTCCCGCGCTTCCCCCGTCTCGACAATCAACCCGATTCGCGTCCGCTTGGCTTGCCGCACGAGATGATGATGCACGTTGCCGCAGGCCAGCAGGGCACTGACGGCCACCCGCTCGGGCGACACGCCGCGATCGGACAGAATGACCAGGCTGTATCCCCGGTCGATGGCCTCCTCCGCTTCGCGGCACACGCGATCCAGCGCCGCGCGATAACCCTCCGGCCCCTCGTCCCGCGCAAACGTGATGTCAATGGTCCTGGCGCGCCAGCCACGCGTGTGCACCTGTGCCAGCGCCGCCAGCTCGGCGTTGCCCAGGATCGGATGCGGCACGAGCAGTCGCTCGCAGTGTTCCGGACTGGTCTCCAGCAGATTCCGCTCGGGGCCCACATAGCACTCGAGCGACATGATCACTTCTTCGCGAATCGAATCGATCGGTGGGTTGGTCACCTGGGCGAAGAGCTGCTTGAAGTAGTCATACGGCAGCCGCGGCTGATCGCTCAGGCAAGCCAAGGCCGCATCGTTGCCCATCGAGCCAAGCGGGTCCCGCTGCTGCTGCACGAGCGGTATGAGCAGGAAGTGCAGCGTTTCCGTGGTGTACCCGAACGTCTGCATCCGGGCCAGCAGCGTGTCGGGATCCAGCCCGGGCACGTCGGCAGGCACATCGCAGTCGGTCAGCCGGATGCGGTGTTTGCGCAACCAGGCGGCATAGGGACGCCGACTGGAAAACTCATGCTTGAGCTCCTCATCCGGGATCAGCCTTCCCTGGCGGAAATCCACCAGGAACATCCGCCCCGGTTCCAGCCGCCCCTTGGCCACCACCTGCTCCGGGTCGATCGGCAGGACGCCGACTTCGCTCGCCATGACCACCCGATCGTCGGCCGTCAGGTAGTAGCGGCTGGGACGCAGCCCGTTGCGGTCCAGCACGGCGCCAATGCACTGGCCGTCCGTAAAGACGATGGACGCCGGTCCGTCCCACGGCTCCATCAGTGCCGAATGATACTCGTAGAACGCACGCTTGGCCTCCGACATCGTGGCGTGCTTCTGCCAGGCCTCCGGAATCATCATCATGATGGCTTCCTGCAGCGTGCGCCCGGTCAGGAGGAGGAATTCCAGCACGTTGTCAAAGCTGCCCGAATCCGAACAGTCCGGCTCCACGATCGGAAACAGCTGCGGCAGGTCGTCGCCGAACAAGGCGCTGCGAACCACGCCTTCGCGGGCGCGCATCCAGTTGACGTTGCCGCGCAGCGTGTTGATCTCGCCGTTGTGCGACATGAATCGCATCGGCTGCGCGCGGTCCCAGGAAGGAAACGTGTTGGTCGAGAATCGCGAGTGCACCATCGCCAGGTGCGTGATGTACGACGGATCGGCGAGGTCCGGGTAGAACACCATCAGCTGATCCGGCGTGAGCATGCCCTTGTAGACGATGATCCGCGCGGAAAGGCTGCAGACGTAGAACATCCGGGCGGGATCGCACGCGGGATTACCCCGCACGCGATGCGTGGCCTGCTTGCGGATCAAGTACAGCTGACGCTCGAATGCCGCCACGTCCAGCTCCTGGCCGGCACCCACAAACAGCTGCTCCATCGCGGGCATCGCCCGCCGGGCCGCCGGCCCGATGTTCGCCTCGTCCGGATAGATGGGCACCTGCCGCCAGCCGATCAGACGCTGACCATTCCGGGCAATGACCTCCTCGACCCGCTGCTTGGCGTCGCGCCGCTGGGACTCGACCGTGGGCAGGAAGACGAGTCCCGCCGCGTAGCTCCCCGCCGCCGGCAACGACGTCCCCAGCTCGGCCGCCACTACCTGCGCCAGAAACTCGTGCGGCAGCGCCGTGAGAATCCCCGCGCCGTCCCCCGTGTTCACCTCACAACCGCAGGCGCCGCGATGGTTCATGCGGCGCAGCGCGTAGTCCGCGTCGACCACCAGCTGGTGGCTGCGGGCGCCCTTGATGTGCGCGACCAGACCGACGCCGCAATTGTCATGCTCACGCCCAGGATCGTACAGGCCGTAGGGGGCGGGCGGTCCGGTCTGCGACAAACCGTTCATGATTACTAATGGCAATACTGGGAATTGTTCCTGTTCTGATTGGCAAAGTAACCATAGGGTGGCTGGCAATGGTTGTCAACGATCGGTGGCTGGTGCCGGCGGGGCCAAGTGCTTGACAGCGCCGCGCAGCAGGGTTACGATCATAACGTCTTCCACTGGAACAGATTGGACTCAGTCGAGCGTCATCCTCTTGACGCACTTCTTGGACGTGAGCGAGGCAGTCAAGGTGGTGGGGTCGGGGGCGCTGGGCGAGTGATCCCCCCTTGCTTGTTTCGGTTTGCGCGCGGGAGTTCAGGACATGAACGGCTGGCCGAAGGGGTCGTGCGCGGCGCTGTACCTGTGGGGCCTGTGCGTCCTGCTTGCCGGCGGTGTGGGCGCGCGTGGCGCGACGCCCAACAGTCCGGAAGTCCGGGCGATGTTGGCGCGCGGGCTGGCGTACCTCAACTCCGCACCGTTGACCACGCAGCATGCCGCGCAGGTCGGGGGCCAAGCGCTGATCGGGCTGGCGGCGTACAAGTACCAGCGTCGGTTCGGAGAGGGGGAAACCGCGCTGCCGCCCCTGACCGCGCAGGCGCTGACCCGGATACGAGCCACATGCGGCTCGAGCCAGGAGCTCGGGTCCCTCGACAACTACAGCCTCGGGATTGCCTTGGTGTTCATGGCGGAAGTGCAGCCGGATGACCATCCGCAGGAGCTCGAGGTCCTCCTGCGGGAAGTGCTGCGTCGTCAGAAGCCCAACGGTGCCTGGGGATATCCTTACGCGGCGCAAGGTGATACGTCGCAGCTGCAGTATGCCGCACTGGGACTCTGGTCGGCACATGCCGTCGGGCTGGAGGTTCCCACGCCGAGTGCGCGGTACCTGATGGATTACCTGGTGCGGACGCAGGACCCGTCCGGCGCGTGGGGATATCAGGGCAACGATCCGGGCACGTTCACCCGTATTCCGCAGAGCACGATTCGGTTTTCGCTGGTTGCCGCCGGTTTGGGCACGCTGTATGTGACGATGGATCTGCTCTCGGCCGCATCACAGCCGACTGCCCGGCACGCCGCGCCGGGCAAATTGCCGCCCGCACTGCGGCCGGTCGTGGAGACCCGGTCGACCAGCGCACGTACCGGGCTGTCGGGGGAGGAGGCGGAGCGTCTCGAGCGCGCACTGGCGGACGGCCTGGAGTGGTTCCGTCAGAATCCGACGATGCGAATTACCTCGTGGCAGTTCTACTTTCTCTATGCCTACGAGCGAATGGAGAGTTTTCGCGAGTTGGTCGAAGGCAAGAGTCAGGAGGAGCCGGCCTGGTACAACGAGGGGGTGCGGCTGCTGCGCGAACTGCAGGAGGCCGACGGCTCGTGGGGAAACGGTGCGTCGGTCGGCGCGGACAACCCGGTGGCGACAGCGTTTGCGATGCTGTTTCTGCTCCGCAGCACGCGGGAGACGATTGCAAAGGTCGTGGACCGGGAAGGGACGCTCCGCGGCGGCTACGACCTGCCGGCGGACGTGAGCGAAGTGCGGTTGCAGAACAACCGCCTGGTGGCTCCCGTGATCACCGGGGAGGTGGCGGACCTTGTGCGGATGGTGGAAGAGGGGGACGGCGAGCAGCTCGAGCAGCTGCTGCAGCATCCAGACGCGTTGTCGCTGAGCGGGCTGTCGGGCGCGGGGCGCGAATATGCGGACCGGCTGGCGCGCATCGTGCGCGCGGGATCATTTGAGGCGCGGTTGGTAGCGGTGCGGACGCTGGGACGACAGGGCGACCTGGACAACGTGCCGATTCTGATTTATGCGCTGAGCGATCCGGACCCGCGCGTGGTGCGAGAAGCCCAGCGTGGTCTGCGGCTGACGGCGCGCAAGTTCGACGGGTTCGACCTGCGCGACGATGCGGAACGGGCGGAAATCGAGGCCATGATCGGCAAGTGGAAGTCCTGGTACGAATCCGTGCGGCCGGGCGCGAGCTTTATCGAGTGACCAGGGAGCACCAGGGGGGACCGCAGTGAGCGAGCGGGTGCGACAGGTCCGGCTGGCGTCTTCAGCCTATGAGCGCGCTGCGTCGTGGGTCATTGCGCTCAATATCCTCGTGGGCACCGGCGTGCTGCTGGCGTTCCTGATCTGGTTGAGCCACGTGATGCAGTATCGCGGCGGAGAGCAGTCCACCGTGGTGCTGGTCGAAAACGTGGCGGGGCGCGGAGACCATGCGGCCGGCTTCGAGCGGGACCTTGAGCCGCCCGGGATGGAGGAATTGCCAGACGAGATGGAACCGCAAGTCGAGCAACTGCTCGAGGCGGTGACGGAAGTCGTGGCGACGCAGGCCGCCGCGCTCGACACCCTCCAGACGCCCATGCTCTCCACCAGTTCGGGCGCCGGGATGGGCGACAGCCGCCCTCCGGGTCCGCTGGGCGAAGGCGAGGACATCATTCCGCGCAGCGAACGGTGGGAAATCCGGTACAACTCGAACAACCTCCGGGCCTATGCGCGGCAGCTGGATTTCTTCCAGCTGGAGCTGGGTGCCGTGGGCGGGGGTGAATCCCAGGTCGATTACGCGTCGCAC
>JALOQX010000100.1 GCA_025459265.1 Pirellulaceae bacterium
CTGACGCGCCACGCCCCGGCGAAATGAATCTTCCGGAAATCCATAGCCCAGGATCCCGGAAGGCGACAGCACGCGGAACTCGTCACGAGCCATGGCGGCCTCCCGTTCGGCAGGCCAGGACCGCGCAGATGCGCTGCATTTCATTCCTGACGATCGTGAAGCCTTCGTCGAACCCCATGCCGGGTTTGGCGAGCATCTGCGTGGGACGGGTGGCCATCGCCAGGTGCACGCAGCATTGGGCCGACACGTCCGTTTCATTGCATGTCCCGCCTTGATACGCCTCCATACCGTGCGCCCGGCAGTACAGGACGCTCTCGACAATTGCCTGGATGCCACCCAGGTCCGGCGTCTTGATCTGGACCATGTGGCAGGCCTGGGCGTCGGTGAAGTCGACGACGTCGTCGAACGTGTTGCACCACTCGTCGGCGACGATCTTCACCGGCGATCCCGACCGGTCCAGGCACCGTCTGATTTCGCGGAGGGTCTCGATCTGACGCAGCTTGCCCTCCATGTCGACCGGGCCTTCGATGTACAGCGCGTGCGGACTCGCGTCGGCTTCCAGGCCGGCCAGGTAGTCGGCCACGCGACGGGGTTGGTGGTCGAAGATCAGTCCGATCGTGCCATACACGTCGATGTGCAGTACGGGCAGGTAGTCCTCGCGCGGTTTGAGCTGTGCGACACGGTGAACCAGCCAACGAAGGTACTCCTTAAGCTTCCGGCCGTCGCACCCCAGCTTCTCCTCGACGTTGTTGATCAATCCATGGGGCAGCACGTCGACTTGCTTGAGGATCATCTTGTCGGCATTCTCGTAGCGGTTGTCTCCCGACTGGCCGAAGATGGGAACGGGCGCCGCATGCACGGGCAAGCCGTATTCCTCGCACACGACCTCCATCCGCAACAGGTGGCGGGACTTGGCGCGCGCATCCAGCAGGGCCTGTGTGATGCCCGAGAGCAGCGCCGTGTGCAGCGGTTGGCCGTCGCACCGGAGCTGGCAGAACTCCGCCGCCATCTCGCGGAAGGAGGTGACCTCGCGTCCTTCCAGGCGCGGACGCGCGTGTGTGTCCAGCAGCGGCAGGTAGGCCTGGGCCAGGAACACGGGGTCCCGCCCGCCGGCGCCCGCGTACTGCACCGCCGCGCAGTCGCCCACCGCGAGCTGGCCATCGTCGAGCACCAACAGGACGGAGATGGATTCGCCGGCCAGGCGGACGCGCGGGAAACCGGGTGTGACCGGCTGCGCGGCATACACGAAGCCGTCGCGCCGCGCACCCTGCCTGATCGCACGCTGGTCGTCGAAGAAAAACGCCGAGGAACCGGGCGCGAACAGGGCCTGGCGGATCTTCATCGAGGCCTCCCCACCAGCCGGCCTTTGCTGATGGCATAGATGTCGTCGGTCACCATCTGGAACGACACGCGGCGCCCCTCCGCCCGCGCCCGCTCCTCCAACCGCTCGCGGTGCCAGGCGAGCAGCTCGTGGTCCAGCGGCACCAGGCCAGGGCTGAAGATGCGGATGCAGCCCTCGTGGTCGCGCATGGGGAGCAGTTTGCCGCGGCACTGCCCCGACGGCGCAAACGGGACGTCGAGCGCGCCGGCTTCGAAGGCCGCCGCCACGCCCTCGCACACGTCCCCGCGGCCCAGTTCCCAGACCCGGCCCAGGAGACAGCGCACTTCGCGCTCCAATATGACCCGCTCCCGCTCCACCGCGTCCGTCGCCAGACCTCCCTGGTCCGCCATCATGTTGATGATCTGCCGCGTGGCGCGCAGTCCCTGGGCATTCGCCTCCTTGCTGGGAACGCCCATCGCTTCGTGCGGCGTCTTGACGAGGATCTTGTCCGCGCCGGCCAGGCAGGCGACCAGCGCACCCCAACTGATCACCGCCAGCGCACGCGACTCGTTCTCGGGAAAGCCGCCCATCCATTGATGGAACACGGTCGTCAATTCGAAATCGGAAAAGCCGGCCGCGCGGAAGTACTCGGCGCCCAGACTCCTGAGCGTGAGCAACGCCGCGACATCCTGGGCGATACTGCCCCCTTGACCGTAGCCCAAGGTGATCGACTTGACTCCTTGCTCGAGGGCCAGCATCCCTTCGATAATGCCGACCGCATGACTGATGCACGGCGGGACCAGCGTGCCGGTCAGCGGTCCGAACGGTTCGCGATTGATCGGAACGCCGTGCTCCTCGTACCAGCCGCATAGTCGGTCGACGTACTGCCAATCGGCCAGCGACTTGCGGAGCGGCACGTTCTTGGCGTAGGGAATGTTGTAGGAGATGCCGCCGCCTTCGAAACTGGTAAAGCCACCGGCCAGGCTGATCTCGGCCAACAGCCGCGCATCGGGCGTGCCGTGACGGACCTGCACGGGCTTCGTGACACTTTCGGTCACGCGGCGACAGCCCTCCACGCCGTGGTTGACCGCCGGGAATCCGTTCAACAGGGAGGTGCCGGCGGTGATCGACTTCTCGATCCCCAGGGCCGCCTCCGCATAGCGGTTCTGCCGCGTGTAGGCGTCGATCGTCGTCGGCAACAGATCGGCTTCGCCATCCGTCTCCAGGTACTTCAGGAGGCGCACGTGCTCGTCGATCAGGGCCACGCCGGCGCGCGGCTGGACCAGCATCCCGCGCCGCGCCGCGACGTCGCGCATGGCCAGCGCGAAACGCTTGGCGAGCGGGATGGCCCGCTGGTACTCGATCGCTTCCTCCAGGCACACGCCCGCCCCGGTGGGCCACGTCCGGAGGACTGCCTCGCGTTGCTGTAGAAAGGCCGCGGCCGAGATGCGACGAGGCACCTGCCCGTCCCGGCCTTGGCGGTGGTCTGGTGCCTGGGTGTCGTGCGGGTGGGTGACGGTCATGATGTCACGGTCTCCACGGGCGCCCCACGCCGCAAGGTCCTGGCAGCCCGTTCCGCCACCTCCGCCGGATTGCGCTGCGTTGTCGCAACGGCGCCACGACGGATCAGGCACCAACCCTGCGAGCGGAGACCGAACAGCGCTCCCTGCGTCCATGCGGCACCGATGTCCAGACTGGCCGACCTGGTCATGCAATCCGCCTCCGCTCTCGCCGCGCTCGCCGCGCGAGGTCGGATTTCAGGCATTCCGCGGCGATTTCCAGGTCGTCGCCCGCCAGGAACACCCGATCGAACCCCAAGGCCGCGAACTTCTGTTCGATCGCCGCGCGCGGCAGCTTGCCCACCACCAGGTTGCCACCGATGTACAGCAGGATGTCATCCAGCCCGCGCTCCCGGCACCGCTGGCGAAACCCCGTACAGTCGATTTCGGCATGACCGTAGAGCGACGACACGAGGATGGCCACCGCGGCGCTCTCGATGGCCGCATGAATGAACTCCTCCTGGCTCACCATCACGCCCAGGTTCACTACCCGGTAACCCCGCTCGCTGAAGAAAGCGTCGAGGATCTGGTTGCCGACGCAGTGGCAGTCACTGCCGATCACGCCCAGGACAACGACGGGAGTTTGCGTGGTTTTCATGGCTCGAGTAATCCTCGGATGCGTTCCTCCAGATACACCAGCGACCCACGTTCAATCTGATAGTCAAACGGGATGATCTTCCCGCCGTGCTCGGTGAACTCCGCGATCACCGGTGCGGCCACCCCGTCCAGCGTCGCCGTGAAATCGGGCGGCACAATCAGGATGTCCTGGCCGGACACGAAGGCGTCCAGCCGGTCCGCCTCCTGAGGATAGGTCAAGTCGGCCACACGATTGGTGATCAGCAGCGCGTCGAGCTTCCCCTTGATGATCGCGCGAAACTGCGAGCTCTGGCACAGCACGCCAATCGATTGCTGGGGCTTGATTCCAGCCAGACTGATGATCGTTTCCTGGCTGGGAGTCACAACAAGTTGCAGCAGGCGGTCCTTGAGTTCCGGTACCAGCGCCGCCACGTCCGCGTGATGGGTCGCCGTGGTCAGCACGAGGTCAAAGCCGTTCAGACGCTCCTGCGGTCGTGCGGCGTTGACCAACTCGCCCAACAACACCGTCTTGATGCCCATCCGGGCCACGAACCCCAGTTGCCGACTGAACAGCCGCAACGCCTCCGGACTGCAATCGACCACGACGACATGGAGATGCTCCAACCGCTCCTCGAGGTCCAGGACCATGAGATCCACCATGCTGCGGATCTCGCGATACGTGAACCGCAGCTCACTCAACTCGCGGACCAGCCCCCGCACCAGTTCGGCCGCCCGTTCCCGGCGGCCGGCAGGAACCACGTCCTGACGTGCCGACACGAAACTGCCGCGCCCCTGCGTGAGCTCGAGCATGCCGCTGCGCGAGAGCTCTTCATAGGCCTTTGTGATGGTGCCGCGCGCGATCCCCAAGTGGGCCGACAGTTCGCGGGCGGGCGGCACGCGATCGCCCGGCTTCAGTTCGCCGGCACGCACCAGGGTCGCAATCCGCTCAATGATCTGCCGGTAGACCGGTACGTCGCCGTCACGCTCAATCTCGATCTGAGGGAACATCCAATCGACCCGCATAGCTTGATTGACATGGTCCAATAGCCGAAATGGATCATTGGAATAATCCTATTCGATTGGACTGGTCCAATCATATGCAATAATCTCTGGCGTGTCAATCGGCACGGTCGGTGGTGCGACCCGGGCCGGCAGGACCCTCTCGCAGTGCCGGAAGCCTGGTGGCGAACTAACCGGAGCGCAGTGCCGGTCGGGTGAGCGGCCGGTAGAGGCGGTCGCGGAAGGCCGCCTCGCGGAGCAGCACCGCCTGCAGGAAACGGAAACTGTCGGCCAGGTAGCCCTCGTATCCCGACGGCCTGCCGTCCCAGGTCGTCCAGTCGATGCCTGCGCCGGCCGCGTCGCGCACGCCGTTCTGAAACTCGCCGCGGCCCTGGCGTTCCAGCATGGCGCGCAGAATCGCGTCGGCGGGCTCCGGGTCACCGACCACGTAGTGCGCGGCCAGGAAGTGGAGCACCTGTCCGGCCGTGATGCCACCGTTCATGTATTGCCCGAACGTGTCGGTGCCGTCCTCCTGCTGCGGCATGCCGACGGCAGCGGGCTGCAGGTAGTCGGCCTTGGGCACGGGCACCAGCATCGGCGGCACTCCCAGGTCGAACCGCGTGAAGCCGACGTCCGCCATCTTGGCCCGCAGCCTGGCGAGGATCTCGCGGCCCTGAGTCGGCTCGACGAGTCCGTACTCAATGGCCAGGCCATTCACGGTCGGCGCAGCGTAGTCGTGCAGCTCGCCGTCGGCGCTTTTCCACCAGGCCAGCCAGCCGGTGGCCGGATTGAAAAGGGCGGGCACGTAAGCCGCCTTGAGCCGGTCGGCGAGTCGGGTGTAGTGGGCCGCATGTTCGCTGCGGCCCAGTCTGTTCTCCAGATCGGCCAGGCACCGCCAGGCGCGGTAGATAAGTGCGTTGCTGTAGGCGTCCTTGTGTCCGCAGTTCAGTGCGTCCCACCAGGCGCAGGAGCGGGCCGGTTGTTGGAGCGTGCCGCGATTGCCGCTCTGCGTGGCCTCGACCAGGCCGTCGTTGTCCACGTCCCGCTGGGCGAGGAACTCCGCGACCAGTTCCAGCTTCGCGATGTGGGTGTCCAGCCAGTCCTTGTCGCCGGTGGCTTCGACGTAGTCCCACGAGGCAATCAACGGCCCTGCATTCGCATCCAGGAAATTGAGGTAATCCCAGTAACAAACGACTTCGCCGGTCGGCTTGAGGCGCGATCCGGTCAGCCAGAACTCGATGGTCCTCCGGACCAGCGGCATCAAGGACACCCCGGGCGCCACCTCGGGCGTCCAGAAGGCCTGATCGGCATAGAACCACAGCGAGCAGCTGGCGGGGTCGCTGACGACGTTGTTGCCGAGCATGCCGGCCGGCGCACTGAAAGGATGGCCCTGGTCACCCCACTGGGCGCTCGGCTGCCAGATGTTGAACCAGCCGCGACGGGCCTGCGCCCACAGCGCGGTATCCGCGAGCCCTGCGGGGGGCGCCAGGCGGTGCGGCGAAAACTCCAGCGTGTCACTCACGCCGGCCTGCGGCGGAGTCAGATCCAACACCAGGTTGACCGTCTTCGCGGCTCGACTGCCGTCCAGGCGAGCCTTCTGGATCGGTTGACGGTCAGGGTCAGTGGACTTGCCGGTCAGCAGCATCTGCCCGAAGTCCGGCGCACTGATCAGCGCGGGCAAGTGGAAGCTGCCGTCATCGTCCCAGGCACTGGAGATCGCGGTCACCGGTGTGATCCCCGGCGCGAACGGGAACACGAGTTCCAGACCTTCGACCTTTCCGAGCTCCGCACCCGTGCTGCTGAGTTGCATGGACAGGCCACCGCCGGCCGCGCGGACTTGCCAGTGGATTTCCGTCTCCGGAGCCACGGTGATCCCGTACGACTTGCCGCCGGGTTGCGCTTCCCATCGCGTCGGCAGATCGATGCCGTTGCGCCACTGGCCGGCGCAGCGGATACGGAGACCCACCATCGTCTGGGGCCGCAGCAGATTCGTCGTCTCGCGGCCGGTACCCTCCGTATCCCAACCCAGCGCCGTGACCTCAGCGCGTGTCGCGCCGGTTTCGATCCGCACGGCGGGCTCACCCGCCCACGCCAGTCCACCTGCCAGGGCCGTCGCCCCCGCAACAACAATTGCTTTGATCCGGTTCATGGGATCTGTCCTCTCGCGTCCATCCAAGCGTATCGGGAAACTGCAATGTACCAAATCGCGGGAGGGAACAGGGGCGGCGTCGGCAAGGGAATGGCGGGCAAGGGAATGGGTCGTTTGTTCAGTGGTCGCTCGGTAACATGCGGCGGCCCCACTCCTCCAGGTGCCGCGCGATCGTGGCGTTCGCTGAGTAGTCCCAGACGCTGGTCTGCAACTGGCGCATCACCAGCGTGGTGATGAGTTCACCCTGCGTCCAGCCGGTTTCGGTGGACCACAGGCTCCAACCGACGTCGGCGTCGGCCGCCCAATACTCCCATCGCTGAAAGTCGAATCCGCGATACCAGACGCCGTCCAGCTCGGGATGTTTCTCGCTCCGGGCCTGGATCCGACAAATGTAGTGAGCCAGCTTATCTTCGGCGGCACGGTACGCGGGAATCCCGGTCGCGGCAGCCGCCTCGTGCAGGCCCAACAAGGCAAAGTTGCATTCGTACAGCAGGTCCGACACCGGGTCGCCATTCTGTTCGACCAGCGACGTCTCGCGGCTCGCATACGCTTCATTGCCGGCCGGACTCTGCACAATCCGGGTGCGAATGGCACCGCAGTCCACCTGATCAGCCAGCAAGTCGGTGACGAGCCGATCGAGCCAACCTCGATGTTCCGGGGTGTCTTCCACGCGCACCAGCCACGCCAGGGGCAACAGGAAACGTGCCCGCTCGATGGTCATCTGCCCATTGGTCCAGACCCACTGATCGGGATACGCCTCCATCGTCAACCGAATAGCGCGCTTGGCGCGCTCGAGAAACAGCCGGTCGCCACCCTGGCGATACGCCCAGAGCAGACAAGCCTGCAAATACGCCTGGTGGTGCGGGCAGAAGAACGTGAACTCGCTCGCGAAGCGTTCTCGCCAGGCATCCGGCGGCAGCGGACCGTTGACGCGCTCAGGCGAGAACCCCAGCCGGCTGGTCATGCGCAGGTTGGCCAGCAGACATTGCGCAAGCCGCTCGTCCCACCGATCGGTCTGCAGAGCGGCCGCCGCTGTGATCATGCCCAGCATGCCGCGCGCGTTGTCGTCGGCATAGTACACGTCGTAGCCGTGCAGCGTCCCGTAGTACGCCGGCACGTCATTCCAACCGGCCAGACCAAATGCGCCGTTGTCCCGGTCCGCGCGGTCGCCGCCCGTGAGCAGCGACTGCGTGTAGACCCAATCGGCCAACCTGGCTCCGATCTGCCGGTACCGGTCCTCTCCGAGCAGCGTCCCCGCCAGGGCCATCGCCGCAGCCACTTCACCGTGGTTATCGTGTCGCCGCCACCACAGGACCGGCTGCGATCCATCCACGAAAATCCGCGAACGAAATCCCTCCAGCATCCCCAGGCTGCCATCGCCCACGGGCCAATCCGCAGCAGGCCCCATGGCGATGCGATGTCCCCACGGCCAATCTGCCGTGGGCGGTCCCATGTTCGCCGGCCGATCGTAGAGGTCCTGCCACGACGCGTGAACCAGCAACCGCGACTTGATGAACCACTCCGTCCCACGCCCAATGGCTTGTCGTTCGACGTCGCGTGGCAGGTCCTCCGTGGGCCCGTACGTCGGTCGCACCGACGGTGTCCACACCAGCGCGGGCATGTCCGCCCCCGGCTGCAGCCAACTGAGGATCATCCGCCACACCGGCTGCCAGGCGTCCGTCGGCGCATAACGGGCCGTGACAAACTGGCTCAGCTTGGTCGTCGACACGAGAATGTCGCCCCGCGGATGCTCAAACAGGATCGGGTGCACATCCCGCTGCGGCAGACCGAAACGCGCTGTGTCGAAACCGGTAACCTGTGCCAGCACCAGGTGGGGCTCAGACGCCTGCGCGGGCACGTAGTGGCAGTCGTTGACCATCAGGATCCGCATGGGCTCCAGCGCTGTACCGAACGCGTCGGACGCGACCACCACCCGGTCGAACAATTGCCCCCATTCGCCCTGCCGCGGCGCGGCTGGTGAGCCCAACACGATGCCCGGCAAGCAGGCAGGATACTCCACAAACAGCCTCAGCTCGCGCGCCGCGGCCTCCTCGAAGACATCCGTGTCAAGCGGAGTCGTCTGCGCGGGGTAGCCGTCCGCCAGTATCAAGACGCCGGCACCCCCGCGCGCCTGCCGGACCGCTTCGCGCGGCCTATCGCAACGCGGAAAGCGGCCCCCGCCGGCCGTGACGGCCTGATACAGATCGTTGTCTGCGCGGCAACAGAAGACCAGCTCCGGGTGCCGGGCTCCTGCGTCGGCACACGCGACATCTGCGATCGTCACGCGCGGCATCCCGCACGCAGCAGCGGCAATCACCAGGGCGCAATAGCGTATTTGCATGCAGGATTCCCCCAAGCATCAGGCTGACGAAGGCCCAAGCAGGCGAGGTTCGGGAACGCACGGCTCGGAGAGCCGTGCGACGATGCTGTCCGTCGCTCGACTCTCCGAGTCGAGCATGCACGGCTCGGAGAGCCGTGCGACGATGACTTGTTTCTGTGCCCGCCCTTAGCGGACGGCTTCCATGTCGATCGGCGTGCGGTCGTCGGCCTGCAGCAGCAGCCACATGGTCTTCGGGTCCATGGCGTCGGAGAGCACGTGAACGCTGCCGTCACAGAACGCGGCCACGAACGTCTTGCGCGCCGCGGAGACCAGCCCGTCCAGTGGCGCCGCCTCCTTGACTTCCAGGTCGTCCGGCTTCGTCCAGAGCACCGCCCGCTCCGGTACGACGGTGACCATCAGCAACGTATTGCTGGTCCCGTCCGCGACCTCCTGAATCTTCAGCGGTGTCTTGCCTCCGAAGATGGTCCCTGGCCCGATCGGCAGCACGTACGTCGTCATGCCCGGCTTCAAACTCGCGGACGGGTCGACATAGGTGGGCACCACCGTGTCAGCCAGCTTCCGGTTGTGGGGGCTGTCCCACGGTTCATCGAGCTTGAACTGTGTATAGAGGGCCTGCTGTTCGAGGAAGGGCAACAGGTGTACACGCCAGCTCAGCAACGGTTTGCCAGACGCGTCGTAGCTGGCCGCCGCGGGAAACTGCTTGTACTTGTCGTAGTACAGGTGCATGGCGAGCGCAATCTGCTTGAGGTTGTTCATCGACTGCATCTGCCGCGCTCTGCTGCGGGCCGCCTGGATCGCCGAGAACAGGGGCGTGCCGACCACCTGCAGAGTTTCTGCATCTTCGCTGAAAGCAACGGTCAGCTGTTTGCCTTGCACACCGGGCACGAGCAGCTTCAGCAGCTGATCGGCGTGGGGCACCGCCGCGCGCACAGGCGGCAGCTGGCTGAGCGCATCGAGCGACGCGGCGACAACCGACTTCAGTTGTTCCGCCGCTGCCGCGTCCTTGGACTCGATCCGCAGCTGGACCTTCAGCGTCGGACTGGCTTCGAATGACGCGACGCCCCACTGCACTCCGTCGCTGACCACCTGTCCCGTGACCTGATCCCAGGGAGGTGGGAAGTTGGGCATGGTTTCCAGGAGCGCGCGCCGTTGGTTCGCGCTTGGGACGATCAGCAGCTGCAGCGGCGCGGCGCTGCTGGCAGCCGCTGCCGCCGACACCTCCGCGCGCGGCACGGCCTTCAACGCCGCAACTCGGTCCAGTGTACGCGGTGTGCCGACCAGCAACAGGAGATCGCCGTGTTTGCGCACCTCGAGCTTCTCCGGCGCAGCGGACACCAACTGGGCCACGAAAGCCTGCAATCCATCCCGCCTGGCTGCATCGCCGCATGTGAGCACGAACAGCGGAGGGCCGGCCGGAATATCGGCCGTACTGAGCACGGCAAGGACCTCCCGCCCGCCCGCCTGCACGAACGCGTCGCGCAGCTGCGTTGCCTGCTGCGCCAGCGGCGCAAGGGCCTGCGCCACGCTGGCATCCCCGGTCACCTTCTGCAGGATGGCGGCCATCCGCGTGTGGATCTCCGGGATCGACACTTGTTCGACGTCCAGCCGGCCTAATAGAAACGTCTCGGCATCCACCAAGGGCATGGCCGGCGCGAAAGCCTGCTCGGCGGCCCGCACTCCCAGCGCCGGCCACGCCGCCAGCATCACCACCAGGCCCACACAACGACGGAATTGCGAACGGTACAACATGCGGCTGCTCCTGAGGACCAAGGGGTTATTTCTTCAACTCGATTTCGTAGCGCATGCCCGCGTATGGCTGAGGAGACTGACCTGGCGGCGGCGCGAGCGTCAACACGGCTTTGCCTGACTCGCAGAGCGTGTAGTCCAGCGTCTCGCCGGTCAACGGGTCGAGCGGGGCCGGGGCAAACGGGGACAAGTCTTGGAGCGCCTGCGGCCAGTTCGCGCCGCCACGCGCCGCCGCCATGCGGAGTGCCTCGATCGTCTGCAACGTGGCCAGCTCCCGCTGCACGCGAATCGGCGCCAGCGATGCGGCTGAGATCGCCGGCAGCAAGAACGGCGCGATCGGCAGCGCGCAGGGAATCCTCCCGGGCGTTTTGAGCAACCCCTGCGACTCCAGCTGCGCAAACGCGGCGCGCATCGGCTCGCGGGCCTGCCAGTAAGGGAGCAACGTCCACTTCAGCGACTCCTGGTAGACCTTGCGATAGGCGCGGGCCGATTGAATGGCAACGACCTGCCCCACCGGCATCGCCTCCACCGCGGCCGCGTCCATCCCGCTCTCGATCAATTGCTGTTTGGCACGCGGATACTCGGCGAGGATCAGGCCGGTGGCCAGCCACTGCACTGCGAAATTCGTCGTCGCACTGTTGTCGCTCGTGATCTGCCTCAGCTGCTGCATCGATTCGGCCAGGAGTTTCCGCCATTGCTCCGCCGAGTAATCGGCGTGTTCGGGGTCCTTCAGGAACGGGAACATCTGCAGCGGCAGGTTCATCTCCTGCTGCAACGCGGGGCGGAGGTCGACCAGCGGCGTGGGCAAGTCCGCCAGCGCCCAGTACAGGTTCGGACCGCCCGCTTCGATCCAATCGACGACACACGCGTTCATCGTGGCCCCAATCGCCACGCCGACAAGCTGGCTGATCAGGATCGGCGATTGGGTCACATTCACAGCCAAACGGTAACCCATCGTCAAGGTGGCCCGCGCGTCGTCGAAGCGGCCTTCGGCAATCTCCAGCCGGGCCTTCACGCGCAGCACGCGGCTGATCGTGCGCATCTCCTGCAGCTCAGGCAAGAGGAACGTGAGCGGATCGAGTCCTGTCAGCTCGCGCACGCGATGGTTCCAGTCACAGGTTTCGCGGAACGTGGCCACGCGCACTTCCTCCAGCGACGTGCGGTAGTGGGCCAACCACTTGTGCACTTCTTCCCGCGGCAGCTCGGCCAGCGGCAGGTCGACCCAGCTCTGCTGGGTGTCTCCAAACTGAACCGCAGCGTCCTTGGGGAGCAGCGTCACGGCGCGATAGTAGTTGGCGGCCGCGTTCCCCGGCTGCAGGTCTGCGAATGCCGGCGTTACGAGGTCACGGAGCGGCGGGTCGGGCTCCGCCGCCGGGACCACGACAAGTTTCCTGACGGGGAGTTCGTTGCCGGCAGCCGGCGCGGCAGCCGCCTCCTGCGCGCGCCCCAGCGCGCTTGGCAGACATCCGACGACCAGCAGTGCAGTAGCTATGCGCGAGAAGCGTGAAACGGTCATCATGATCAGAGACTCTCTATTTGCGGGATTGCATTGTGGTCTGGCTGCGAGCCAACTCCGTCGGCGGACTCGCCGGTGTGTTCCAGCGCAGCCAAGTCATTCAGCAACAGACGCCAATCGCGCGCACAGTACGCCGGACGCGTCGCGCCGCTGGACTGCACGGTCGGCGTCAACGACCAGAGACTGCTGACGGTCAGCTCGTCGGCCCGCATTCGGCTTCGTGCGCTCAGCCAGACCGCGTCGGCCGCGGGCTGTTCGGGGACCATCTGCTGTGGACGAGCTGTTCCGGTCTCTCCAGCGACACCATGCTCGCGCTGCGTTGGGTCGTCCTGCGCAATCCGTGCAGCACTCGCCGGTTCGCTCAGCGCGCGCGGCACGTAGACGATCTGTGGCTGCTTGGGGATGGCGAGCAGCGCTGCCAGCGTCAGCGAAACAATCGCCAGCGCGCTGGTGGCAACCGGCCAGAGCCGGCTGGCAGGACGGTGCGCCCGGGCCGACGCCTGGCCCGCCCGATACATGGTCTGCGCGATGTCCAGCCGTGCCGCGGACGGCACCAGTTCGCCCAAGGTCCGTTCCAGAGCCCTCAGTTCGTCGCCGACATGGTTCGTGCCTGGGTCCATGGGACTCCCAACCTCTCACGTAAGCGCAACAGTCCGGCCTCGTAGCGCCGATGAGCCGTGCTGGTCGACACCGCCAGCACCGCTGCCAGCTGTTCGAACGACAAGCCGCCCCAGATGCGTGCTACCAACACCTCACGTAGCTGCGCATCGATCGCCGCCAGGGCCTCGGTCACCTCCTGCAGTTCGGCAGCCGACCAGCGCGTCGCGACAAACCACTGCGGCCGTTGGGCCGCCGCCTCCGATTCGCGCCGCCGCCGCCGCTCCGCCGCCCGCCGCAGACTGATCGCCCGGTTCCGCACCACGCGATACAACCACGGCAACGGCTGGTCTGGGGGCGGCACCTGCCCGGCCAGCCTGACGAACGCTTCCTGCACGCAGTCCTCCGGCAGCGTCGTCCACTGCGCCGCGAACAGCTCCAGCGCGGCACTGTGCGCGCCGATCAGCTGTTCCAGCTCCGCGGGGTCGATCGGCTCGGCCATGGACCCGTACCCGCTTTCGTTCGTTCAGATCAGCCTGGGATGCATCACCCTTATGACGCCGGCCGCGGGGACATTTTCCGCGGCGGGCAAGGATTACGCGAGGTCATGTCGCGTGCCACCCCGCACGCCGCGAGAATCAGCCATCGGCGCGCACAAACAGCTGTTCGGTGGGCAGGTGGAATCCTGGCAGCAGCCGCGAAGACAGCGCGCCAACGGTCCGGCGCACCATAGCCCCATCCACCCACGTGCAGATGGACACGGACCGGCGGCGCGGATCGACGAGCCAGACTTCATCACAGCCGGCGGTCAGCCAGTCTTCTGCCTTCTCCAAGACTTCCGACGCGGTATCCGAAGGTGACAAGACCTCGACCGCAATGTCGGGTGCCCCCTCCAGAAAGCCCGCCGGGACTTCGCCTTGAATCCGTTCCCGGCACAGGAAGGCCACATCCGGCGCGCGGACCGAATCCGGCTCGTGATGGATGACGAAGCCCGTCTCGGCCCCCAACACGTACCCGAGCCGTTGCTGCTTGACGAACACCGCCAGGGGGACCGCGACGTTCATGATCACCCAGCCATGCTCTCCGCCAGCGGGCGACATCATACGCAACTCCCCGCGTACCAGCTCGCAACGACCCTGCGGTGGATGCGCGACGAACTGTTCGACGCTCATTCTGGTTGTCGCAGACACATCCGTCCCCCAGTCTGATCGCCTGCTGAAACTGGCTCTATTGTACCGAAAGTTGAAAATGCGGCACAGGACCGTTCATGACAAACGCCCGGGAGATGGTCAGGTTCCGGCACCTGCGCGCCTGGCGTTGATTGGCCGTTCTCGAAGTGTTAGAACCATGACGGCCGCGGGCGAGGCTGTGAAGCGCGGGCCCGTCGGGAGGCCAACTCCCCCGCGCCTCTCTGGGAGGCCCAATGACACCACGGGAGCGACTGATCGCCGCTGCCACACATCGGGCAGTGGATTTCGTGCCCTACCACATCGAGTATTGCACTGGCATCAAGGCCGCGATGATGGAGGCCTTGGGCACCGAGGATCTGGAGGGGGCGACCGGCGATCACTTGTCCCGCTATTCGACGCGGGGAAGATGGGAGGAAATCCGTCCGGGATTCGTCCGCGACGACTTCGGAGTGGTGTGGGACCGCACGGCGGACCGCGACATTGGCGTTCCGACACCGGTGATGACAACACCGGATCTGAGCCAAGTCCAGTGGCCGACGGCCGAGAGCGCTGGCCGACTCATCGGCGTGGAGGCCTTTGTCGAGCGCACCCGCGCCGCGGGCCGGTTCTGCTGCTTCGGCCTGGCGCTGTCGCTCTTCGAGCGGGCCTGGGCGCTGCGCGGCATGGAGGCGTTGATGATCGACATGCTGGACGAGCCGTCCTTTGTGGACGACTTACTGGACCGGCTTGTCGAACACAACCTGTCGGTGATGCGCGCCGTGGCGCACCTGCCCTGGGACGGCGTCTGGATCGGGGACGACTGGGGCCAGCAGCGCGGGCTGATCATGGGAAGGGCATTGTGGCGCCGGTTCATCCTGCCCCGCGCCCGGCGGATGTATGAGTTTGCGCGCAGCCGGGGCTGGATCGTCATCATTCACAGCTGCGGCGACGTCGTCGAGTTGCTGCCGGACCTGATCGAGGCCGGCGTGCAGGTGGTGAACCCGTTCCAGCCGGAAGTGATGGACCTGGCCGCCGTCAAACGGGAATACGGGCGCGACCTGGCCTTTCTGGGCGGGATGAGCGTGCAGCGCACCTTGCCCTTTGGCACGCCCGACGAGGTTCGCGCTCAGTCCCGCTGGCTGCTTGAGCAGATCGGCGCCGGCAGCGGCTTCATTTTTTCCCCGTCGCACACGCTGACGGACGACGTGCCGGTCGCCAACGTGCTGGCGATGCTGGAAGTCATCGCCGCCGCGAACCCGGCCACCCGCTGGCTCAACGCGGACTAGGAGCATTTCCGCACGCGCCGTCCCCTCTCCCCTTCCCAAGGGGAGAGGGGCAGGGGTGAGGGGTTCTTGGAGAGGCTCGAGACACTGACTTCAGACCAAGCCCACGTTGACCATGAAACCAGGAAAACGAATTTGGCCGGATCGACATGGCCAACAGATCCCGGCAATATAGATTGACGTTCCCGAAATCTCGTTTCAAGGAGAAGACCATGAATCCGTTGTTCTTCAAAGAACTCAATGCATACTTCGATCCGAATCGCGCGCGGTTGAATGTCGGGTGCGGCCGGCAGGTCAGCCTTGTCGCGGGGGTTGAGACCGGGCAGCTGGTGGGCGCTCTGAAGACGCTCGAAGGCGTAGCGCAGTACGCTACCGGCTGCGGCGCCCGCTCCCTCATGATCTCCAACTATCTGTTGCACGGACCGGGCCACGGTGACAACGGCAGGATCGTGTTCCGGCAACCCCAGGAGGTGCGGCAAGTTCTGTCAGCAGCCGGCATCGTGGCCCCCACGATCAGCGCGCATTGTGCCGCCTACGCGCATCTGAGCGCGCATTGGGGTCTGGAGTACGCCGAGAAGTTCGTGCCCGGCGCCGTCCTGGCCAAGGGAGCGCAATATGTCGAGGACTGGTCGGAAGAGTACATCCTCGGCTTGCTGGAAACCGGTACGGCCGCGGGCATCCACATTTACGGCTGGTTCTGGGGCCTGTGGGGCCATCCCGTGCTGCACAGCGGGTATCCCTGGGTCTTCGGGTGGGAGGGAATGATGGCGGCAGGGCTGGAGCGATTCCGCGACCGGACAGCCAAGATTCGCGCCAAGGCCAACCAATTGGGCGCCTACTTCGCCCACGAAATCCACCCCGGCACGGGCGCCATCTGCTCGCGCGACTTCGCCCTGCTGCTCATGGCCACCGACTACGACCGGTCCCTGTGTGTCTGGGGGGACCCGAGCCATTGCTGGGCTGGGGAGACTTGGACGCGGCGTTTCACCAGTCCGTTCGTCGCCCCGCGGGTGATCGGGAGCCACGCCAAGAATTTCAAGTTCCTGGAGGGCGCCTCGACCCTCATGATCAGCGAGGACTGGCCGCAGCGCGGCCACCAGTTCTGCGGTCATGGCGAAGGCGAAGTCAACCTGGAGAGCTACGCCAAGATGCTGCTGGCCATTGGAGCCGGCGACCGGTTCTGCGCGATCAACGGCGGCGACATCATGCCTCTCTACAGCGAGGCGGAAGACAGCATCCTGCCACTGACCGCCCCGGCGCCCCACCTGCTCGGCGCCTGCAGCGCAGGCATCAAGTGGGTCAACGACCACCTGACCGGCATGTCCTTGACCACGGCGACTTTCACGGACGGCATGGCCCAGTAGATCCGGGCACCCATCGTCCCTGGATCCGCCATGCCCGTCACGGCGCGTTACTCGTTGAACACGACTTTGACCAAACGGGGCTCGGGTGCGCCCTTTGCGGGCGCCGGGGGATACGGCGGCAGGTCCCAGTCGAGCCCCATGTCGGCCAGTTGCGTTCGGATGGCCCGCAAGTCCCAGAGTTGGATGTGCCCGGTCTCCGCTGCCGCAGCCAGTTGGGTTTCGTCGGGGCTGAAGCAGAGCCAATGCAGATGCTGGGGGTAGGCGTAACCGTTCACGGGCCGCCAAAGTCGCCTTTCGCTCCGCGAAAGTAGCGCTACTTTCGCGGGTCGATCGCGAACAGGCTGGCCCGTTGTTCTTCCCGACCGATGATTCAGCTTCGACGATGGGAGTCGTCGCGTTTCGTGCGGGGGTCGCGGCCGCACAGAAACGCGCGCCGCACACAGCGTTCCAGCAAGGAAAGACTGCCTGGCGCGGGTCGCCCAGCAGTCTGCGACGGGCAGAGGCCACCATGATTGCCATCCTGGCCTGGTCGCTCCGCTCGCGGCCTATCGCAGTCTCCTGCGCGGCGCGCGGCGATCCAGGTCTGATGGGCCGCGGTCACGTCGCCTTCGGACGCTTCCATCGTAGAGGACTCGTCCGCGAAGTCCAGTGGGATGGCGACGCAACGCGAAAAAAGGCTTGGCAGCAGCTGGTAGCATGAAGCCCCGAACCAAGGGGAATCAGAGTGTCTGCATGGCGCTGGCATGGCGTCTGCTCTGATCCTCGAGGAGGCCGCGACGGTCGGCATGCGTGCTGGGGCGGTCGAACATGGAGTGGATTCACCTGTGAGGAGGCGTGATTGCGCCGGCAGCGAGCTTCGTCATGCAAGCGCTTTGATACTCGCTCGTGATCCGCGACAGGCCGCCCCACTTGAGCGCCCAGTAGTCGGCAGATTCGTGCCGCGCGAGCAATCGGTCGATCAGCTTGGCGCGTATCGGCGGATCAGCATCGGCCAGAATAGCACGCACTTCATCCGGCGCGGGCAGGATCCCGATGACGTCCACGTTCGTTTCGCTCTACGACAGGGCGCGACGCACCCCACCTTTCCTGCTGGGTCTGCGTGGGACACCTCTCCCAATACGTCACGGGTGTGGCACGCCGGTCGACGGTGCACTGGGCCGCGGAGCGGCGGCTCTATGTCAGCCCAGACCAACGGCCTGGGGCGTGTTATTGCCGCTTCCACGACGCGTCGATCGCCGCCGCGATATCCTCCAGGATGTCCTCAAGTTCCTCATCGATCGGCCGGCGATGGCGAGGTCTCAGTCGCGCCCAGGCATCGTCGAGCGTGGCCGTGCCCGTCTGTTCCAACTGAGCCACAAACAGGTCGTCCAGTTCGTCCCACTGCCACAGCGATTCGATACCCGCCCTGCCCCGGCGAGGACTACGCACTTCGGACAACCAGCGGTCCGAGACGTCCGTCCGCCCGACATGGATCGTGCAGGAGCTGCAAAGCGCCGGCGGCACGATGGCACTCGCATCGCCACCACCTGGGGCGAATTCCCCTTCACCCGAGTCGTCGCTCTGGCGGTTGAGTTGATTGATCACCAGCAGCGCGTCGAGCGGTGAGATGATGCCGTCGCGATTGACGTCCAGGTGCACGCGCGGGCCGGCCGGTCCAGTTCCCCCGCTGTTGAGTTGATTGATGACCAGCAGCGCATCGATGGGGGTGATGTATGCATCGGAGTTGACATCCAAGACCGGCGGTGTGGCGGGGGCAGCGGTGTCCGTCACTTCAATCTCCAACGCCGAGGGCGTGGGGCACGCCGCGTGCAGCACGTAGATCTGGTGCGCGGTGATCGGCGCGTCCAGCGCATGCTTGCCGGGACCAACGACGACGGGGAGAAACGCGCCGGTATAGAGTTCCAAGGTCGACTCGCCGGCCGCGACCGGCAGCGTGGCCCGCAACGTGCCGCTCTGGTCGGCGCGGAATCCGATCCATTCGTTGCCGCTGACCAGCATGTCGTGGATCATCACCAGCGATGACGGCGACGAGGCCAGATACAGGCGCTTGCTGATCAGGTAGGCCTGCAGGCCTACCTCGCCGAAGTCGCAGCGCGCGGTGGCACCCGGCTGCAGCTGCAGGCCGTGGGCCTGGTCGTTCTCCACGCAGCCGCTGTAGGGTTCCACGGCCGTGTCCATGCCATCGATGAAGGCACCTGGTTGCGTTTCCGCCAGATCGTACGTGCCCGGCGGCAGATATCCGAATGAGTAGGAACCATCCGCGCGCGTCAGTTGAACACTGCTGACCGTGCCCGACAACGTGATCGGCACGTTCGGCAG
>JALOQX010000005.1 GCA_025459265.1 Pirellulaceae bacterium
GACGTGCAGGGGCGCGCGTGTCAGATCGTCATGGTACCGACGGCACCCGTTCCGTTCGGCGGCGCGTTGCTGCTGGTGCCCGCCGACTGCGTGCAGTCCGCAGAAATGTCGGTCGACGGACTGATGAGCATCTACGTATCAATGGGAGTGTCCGCCCCACAGTTCATGAAACTCACCCCGCCCCCCGCCGATCCACAGGCCACAACCCTGCCCGAAGCCGCGGGCTAAGGCGCGAGCAGCTGACCGCCGTGAAACGCGGCCGTGACGCGGCGAGCTGCCAGGTCCGAGCGCATCGCACGACGGAAACGAGACGGGCCGTGTGCCGAGATTCCGCGGGGAAGTGCGACACCTGGCGCGCGCACGGCCCTCGATCCGAAGTCATCCCCGTGGGCGTTTCAAGACCGCGCAGTAGTCGGCCCCGCGCCGCGCGCGCAATGTCTTGACCGGTGCCGCCGCGTCACCGCTCGCTTCGCGCGACAGATGTACCAACTCCCAACCCTCGGCACCCAAGCGGGACAACAGCACGCGCAGCGGCTCAGTCCCGCTCACCTCTTCCACCACGTAGTCCCACACCTGGACGATCGTCTGTTCCATTTCAGGCTCCTCTCAATACTCAAGGATAGGTCACGCGCCGGTCGTGGGAGCGCGTGCACCGGGCGAGCTAACCCGGCAGAGGGGGGGCGGGCGAGCGGGGAGGCGGAGGGTGAGGCTGGTCCATCAGATCGCGCTGGATGATCGCCAGAATATCCTGGGCCAGGGCGGTTTTCGGACCTTCGCGCCGCAGTCGTATGGTGCCGCTGCGATCGAGGATTTCCACGCTGGCATCAGCGGTGTCGATGGCCTGCGGACCGTTCAGGACGATGAGATTGCAGCTCTTGCGCTCGAGTTTGACCAGGGCCCGGATATGTCGATCCGAGGTTTCCAGAGCGAAGCCGACGATCCACTGGGCGGGCCGTTTGGTGGCGGCGAGGGTCGCGACGATATCGGGGGTTTCGACCAGCTCAAGACGCAGCGGCTGACCTGTTTTGCTGATTTTCTCTCGGCGGATGCGCTCCGGGCGGTAGTCACACGGTGCGGCGGTGGCGATGATGCCGTCGCAGGACGGGAATTCCGCCTGGCACGCTTCGAGCATCTCGCGCGTGGTGACTACGGGGACGACGCGTGCGGCTGCGGGATAGCGGATATGGACGGGGCCCGACACGATTACGACGTCGTGGCCGGCCGCCAGCGTTGCGTCGGCGAGGGCACAACCCATCCGCCCGCTCGACGCGTTGGTCAGGAAACGCACGGGATCGAGGTACTCACGGGTTGGACCGGACGTAATGAGGATGCGGGCCATACGTGGCGGGTCCGTGACGTGGTCTGGGCGGTGACGTCTCAGTGCATCGCACCCAGAGCCGTCTCGATGGCGTGTTGTATGCGATCCGGCTCAGCCATACGTCCCGGTCCCTGGCGGCGGCAGCTGAGCCAGCCATCATCGGGCACGAGAATGGTGACTCCGTCGTCGCGCAGCTGGGCGACGTTGCGCTGGACAACGGGTTTGGCCCACATGTCGGGATTCATGGCCGGGGCGACCAGGACCGGGCCGGCGAACGAGAGATAGAGAGTGGACACGAGATCGTCCGCCAGGCCGTGGGCGGCTTTCGCCAGGAAGTCGGCCGTGGCGGGGGCCACACAGAGCAATTCCGCGCGCTGGGCCAGCACGATATGTGCGCCCAGGGGAAACAGATCGGACTGAAAGACGTCGGTGGCGACCGGCCGACCGGTGAGCGCCGCGAGCGTCGCGGGGCCGACGAACGCTTGGGCGGCGCGGGTCATGGCGACGCTCACGCGGGCGCCGGCCTGGACCAGTTGGCTGACCAGCGCGGCGGTTTTGTACGCCGCAATGCCGCCGGTGATGGCGATGAGCACTTCGCGGTCTTTCATGGACGCACTTGCACTGGCTCAGATGTCCATCGGATTGAACTCGGGCGCCCCGCCCCCTTCCGGCAGCTCACCGGTGATCTTTACCTCGTTCGACGTATCCAGGTAGATTTTGTCCTGGACGATTTCCTGCAAGACCACGGCCATCTTGTCGCTGGTGTCGAGGTCGACCAGCGCCCGGCTGCCGGCGTTGAGTTGGACCAGGCGTTTCTGGATCAAAGTTGAGAGTTTGAACCGACCGCCGACCTTGTTGACGATGGCTTCTTCTTTGAGCTCTTCGAGCATCAGGCTATTCTCCGCAACGTCGCAAAATGGCACAGATTTCCGCCACGGCCCGTTCGACCGTATCGTTGATCACTTCGTACTGGTAGCGTGCCCGGCAGCGCATTTCGGCTTGGGCCACGTCCAGGCGGCGCCGATACGACTCATCGGTCTCCGTGCCGCGTGCCCGCAGCCGCCGCTCGAGTTCCTCCCACGATCCGGGATGGAGAAAGATCGTCACGGCGTCCGGCACTTGGTCCACCACGGCTCGGGCACCTTCCACGTCGATTTCCAACAGTACCCATTTGCCCGCTTGCTGACCAGTGGCGACTTCGCTGCGCAGGGTGCCATACCAGTCGCCGCGTCCGAAGACTTCCTTGCACTCCAGGAACGCGTCCTCCGCCCGCAGCCGGGCGAACTCGTCGTGAGACAGGAAGTAGTAGTGCACGCCGTTCTGCTCGCCGGGACGAGGCCGCCGCGTGGTGGCCGAGACGCTTCGCTGCAGCGGGAGCGGGCAATCCGCCAGCAACCGCTGGACGACAGTCGATTTGCCGGCCCCGGACGGACCGGACAGGATGACCAATTTGCCGACTTCCGCGCTCATTCGATGTTCTGAATCATCTCCCGCATGCGTTCGATCAGCGCCTTGATCTCCACGACGTGCCCGGCGATCGCGGCGTCATTGGCCTTGGACCCGATCGTATTGGCCTCCCGGAACATCTCTTGCGTCAGGAAATCCAGCTTGCGGCCGGTGCTGTCGGGTGCGTCGGTGAACCCGAGGAACTGGTCGAGATGGGTTCGCAGGCGGAAGAGCTCTTCGGAAATATCGCTCCGCTCGGCGAAGGTCGCGACCTCGCGGATCACCTCGGCCGGTTCCACTTGGGTGTCGTATTCGCCCAGCAGCTTATTGAGCCGCTCGGTGAGTCGCGTGCGATAGGCTTCGGCGACCTGCGGGGCGCGCTCGGCGATGCGATCCAGCTGGTCGCGGATCAGCTGGCAGTTGCGGCAGAGGTCGGCGGCCATGGCCTGCCCCTCGTCTCGCCGCATGACATCGAGGCGGTCCAGGGCCTGCAGCAGCGCCTGCCGACACACCTCCCAATCGGCCTCGGCGTCCGCCGGGTTCAAGGCCTGCTCGCTGATCACGCCGGGCAGAGGCAAGAGGGTCTCGAGCTGCAGCGGCGCCGCCGTCGCCTGCGCCAGGCGAAACGCCTCGAGTTGCCGGCAGTAGGCGTCAAGCACCGTGGTATTGAGGCGGTACCGATCGGGCGCGATCTCGCGGTCGATCTGCACCGACACCTGGACCGTGCCGCGGCGGATGCGTTCCCGCACGACGGCTTCGATCCGCGGTTCCCAGGTCAGGCAGCCCTCGCTGCCCCGCATGGTCAGCTTGAAGTAGCGGCTGTTCAGTGTGCGCAGCTCGACGGAAACGGCCACATTGTGCGCGTGCCACTGAGCATCACCTTGGCCGGTCATGCTTAAGAGCAAGGCTGCTGCACTCCTTGGATTAGGAGAACGGTGGCCCGCCGGCCCGTGGGCGCCGCCCGCGACAGGCGGTTCCGGGGCGAGTCGGTCGGGGAACCGCCCGGACGGCTACTGGGGCGCTTCGGCCGGTGGATCGGACGCCGGCGGGGCTGCGGGACCACCGGGTGTTGTGCTGCCGGGCGTCGTGCCGGGAGCGGTTGCGTCGGTGGCCCCTTTGGCAGCCGGCAGGTCCTGCGGGGTGGTCGGTGTCGTCTCACCACCTGACTTGGCTGTGCTCGAATCGCTCGACCGCGTGGTGAACTCGGTGCCTTCGCCACCGCCACTTCCGCCGCTTCGGGCACTGCTGGATTGCGGATTCATGACCAGGATGGCGAGCAGGCAGAGCAGGATCCACACGGTGGCGACGACGATCGTGATGCGGGTGAACAGGTCGCCCGCTTTGGTTCCGAACGCGCTCTGTCCCCCCATGCCTCCCAGGGCGCCGGACAGGCCGCCGCCGCGCCCGCGCTGAACCAGGATCAGCAGAATCAGGAACAAGGCGATGCTGAAAAGCAGGACACCGAACAATACGGACCAGAAGGCGTTCATGGCACGATACTTCCTTCACCCACCCTCGGCGGAACTCCGCGTTGCGCCTCCGGGCCAGGGGCGCAGCGGCCGCTACGACCGTGGGGCCCCCGCGGCAATCCCGAGAAAACTCGCGGCTTGCAGCGATGCGCCGCCGACCAGTGCGCCGTCGATATTCGGTTGCGACAACAGCGCCGCCGCGTTGTCGGGCTTGACACTCCCACCATACTGGATCCGCACCGCTTCCGCGACGGCGGCATTGTAGCGGGTGGCCAGCAGCCTGCGAAGGTCGGCATGGACCGCCTCCGCCTGCTCAGGTGTGGCGACCCTGCCGGTGCCGATCGCCCAGACCGGCTCGTAGGCGATCACGATCCGCTGCATCTGGTCGGCCGACAGGCCGGCCAGGGATCCGGCACATTGCCCTTCGACCACGCTCCCGGTCTGTCCCGCCTCCCGCTGCGCCAGCGTCTCGCCCACGCAGACAATCGGCGTGAGTCCCGCCTGGAGCGCCGCCAGCACCTTGCGGTTGATCTCGGCATCGGTTTCCCCCAGGATGTGCCGCCGTTCACTGTGCCCCAGAATGACGTACTGGCAGCGCAGGTCGACGAGCATGCTCGCGCTGATCTCCCCGGTAAACGCGCCCAGCGGCTCGAAGTACATGTTTTGCGCACCGAGCGCGACGGACGTGTCGCGCACGACGGCACTCACCGCGTCCAAGTACACACTGGGAGGGCAGACGGCCAGGTCCGCGTGGGCGATCCGCGCGGCTCCGTCCACGATGCTCTGGGCCAGCGCCACGGCCTCGCGCCGGGTCAGGTGCATCTTCCAGTTGCCTGCGACCAGAGGGCGTCTCACGAGTGGGTCTCCTGTTGCGAGTCAAGCGTGGTTCCCATCACCGCGGCGAGCCGGCGGATCTGGACGACGAGATCGGCGTACTGTGCCGGAAGCAGCGCCTGCGCCCCGTCGGATTTCGCCTCCTCGGGCCGGTCATGCACCTCGATGTGCACACCATCGGCGCCCGCGGCGACACCGGCCAGAGCGCAGGGCGGGATCAGCGCGGGCTGCCCGGTGGCATGGCTGGGGTCGACGATAATCGGCAGATGCGACAGCTGTTTGACGGCGGCGACGGTCGCCACGTCGAACAGATTCCGCGCGATCTGCACGTCAAACCCGCGGACCCCGCGCTCGCACAACACGACCCGCGGATTGCCTTGCGAGAGAATGTACTCCGCACTCATCAGCAGATCGGTCACCGTGGCGCTCATGCCGCGCTTGAGCAGCACCGGTTTCTGCACTCGGCCCACTTCCTTGAGCAGCACGAAGTTCTGCATGTTGCGGGCGCCGACCTGCAGCATGTCGGCATATCGGTCGACCAGTTCGACACACCGCGGGTCGGTCACTTCGGTCACCACCGGCATCTGGTGCGCGTCACCGGCCTCGCGCAACAGCCGCAAGCCGTCCTCTTCCAGGCCTTGGAACGAATAGGGACTGGTCCGCGGCTTGAAGGCGCCGCCGCGGAGAAGGTGCGCCCCGGCGGCATGGACCGCGGCCGCGATCCGCCGCATCTGGTCGTGGCTCTCCACGGCGCACGGACCGGCAATCAGCGCGAGGTGACCGCCGCCGATCTTCACGCCGCCGACCTCCACAATGCTCGGCCGGGGATGCGCTTCCCGACTGGCGAGTTTGTAGGGGGGCAATACCGGGATGACGTCCTGCACGCCTGGCAGCGCCCGCAACGGCTCGAACTGCACCCGCTCTTCATCACCGATGATCCCGATGATCGTGCGGTACGTGCCGCGGCTCAGGTGCGCCTGGAGCCCCAACGACTGAATTCGCTCGACCACGTGCTGAATCTGCTCGTCAGCCACGTCGGGTTTGAGGATCACGATCACGGCGGACAGCCCGAGGAGGAGAGGGAATCCGATACGCCACGGCGGTTCCCCCGCGAGTCGCCACCCGCGGGACCGCGCAGTCTAAACGACCGTGCCCGGTTCGGCAACTGCCCCGACGGGCGGTCCGGGGGCTGGGGCCGCCGCGCCGCCGGCGGTGGCCGGAGGCCAACAGCGCGAGGACGTGCCTCGTCCGCCTGCGCGGGACCGCGCGTCACTCCACCGGCGCGGTGGCCGGGTAGGAGCCGAGGACTTCGAGCCGCACGGTCTTGCGGGCCAGGGAGGCCAGCGCCCGCTGCGCACGGGCGTCACCGGGATGCCCCTGGAACTCGACAAAGAACAGATACTCGTTGGGCGTATCCGGCATAGGGAAGGACTCGATCCAGGTGAGGTTGAGGCGGTTGCGTTTGAAGACGGCCGTGGCATCGGCCAGCGCGCCGGGCTGGTGCGGCAGCTCGAACATCAGCGCCGTCTTGTCGTTGCCGGTCCGCCGCGGGGTATGGTCCCCGATGACGGCGAAGCGCGTGACGTTGTGACGATTGTCCTCGATATCGGCCACAATCACGTCCAGGCCGTAGTGGAGCCCCGCCTGCCGGCTGGCGATCGCGGCGGCTCCGGGCTTGTCGGCGGCCAGGCGGGCGGCCGCCGCCGTGCTGGCCATTTCCACCATCCGCGCGTCGGGCAGGTGGCGGGCCAGCCAGGTCCGACACTGCGACAGCGCCTGCGGTTTGCTGTAGACCTCCAAGATGTCTTGTCGGCCGCACCGGCCCAACAGGCAATGGTGGATCCGCAACTGCACCTCACCGCATACTTTCAGCGGCTGGCGGGCGAACATGTCGAGCGTGTCGGTCACGCGCCCGTCCGTGGAGTTCTCCACCGGCACCAGACCGAAGTCGGCCTGGCGGCGCGAGACCGCGTCGAACACCGCCGCGATCGTGGCCACCGGGACCAGCTCGGTGCTGCTCCCAAACCGCTCGATCGCCGCCAAATGGCTGTAGCTGTGCTCCGGGCCCAGGTACACGACACGCAACCGACGCACCAGCGCGCGGGTGCCGCTCAAAAGCTCCCGGTATACGGCCCGCACGACGTCCTCACTCAGGGGCCCCGGATTCATCTCCCGCACTTGTCCGATACACGCTTCGTCCGCCAGCAACGCATCGGACACCGATTCGCCGACGCTGGCCCGCTGGACCCACTCGCGGTACAGGGCAGCCCGCTGGTTCATGAGCTTGATCAGCGCACGGTCAAGCCGCGCCAATTGTCTCTCGTGCGCACCGGCACCGCCGCGCTCGGCCCGCAGTTCACGGCGCGCTGAGGAGTTCGCTGGACGTTTCTTGGGCATGGTCGTTGGGTACTCGTAACCGCAAGCAGCACAAAAAGAACGCGCATGCGGAGGGCCGCCGCGGACATCCATCCGGGTGCCGCGGACCCGTGTGCCTCGTCCTTCTACCGCTCGGGCTCCCGCGTGTCAACCAATCAGCTGCCAAAATGACAGGCGGCATGTGGTGGCACCGGGCAGACGCGCGGCGCGCTTTTGGCCCTTAACACGCAACTGCTTATCTTGAAATAAGTTAGATCTTGGTCCTGGCACGCAATCGCAAAGCTGGCATAGTCTTTGCTCTCCCTTGCCAGTCAACCCCGCTGCTGACATGGCGCACCCTGCGCCGACTGGTCTGCGGGGCGAACGGAGAGTGGCTGGCCCGGTGGTGGTGGGCCGACCCCCGGGGGTGCGACGCTGGACGACCTGGACGAGGGGACTGCAATGGCGGAAGGCGAGAAGATCATCGGGATCGATTTGGGAACGACCAATTCGGTAGTGGCGGTCATGGAAGGGAGTGAGCCGAAGGTGATTCCCAATGCCGAGGGGAACCGCCTTACGCCGAGCGTCGTGGCCTACACGGAAAAGGGTGAAGTGCTGGTGGGCGAGCCGGCCCGCCGGCAGGCGGTCACCAATCCGACGCGGACCGTCTATTCGGTGAAGCGGTTCATGGGGCGGCGGCACAACGAGGTGGCCACGGAAGAGAAGATGGTGCCGTACAAGGTCGTGGGAGACCCCACGGACTATGTGAAGATCCAGGTGGGTGACGCGCTGTATACGCCGCAGGAGGTCTCGGCCAAGACGCTGCGCAAGTTGAAGGAGGCCGCCGAATCCTATCTGGGCCACAAGGTGAACAAGGCCGTCATCACCGTGCCGGCCTACTTTAACGACGCGCAGCGGCAGGCGACCAAGGATGCCGGGCAGATTGCGGGACTGGAAGTCGCCCGGATCATCAACGAGCCGACAGCTGCCGCGTTAGCCTACGGCATGGACCGCAAGAAGGACGAGAAGATTGTCGTTTTTGACCTGGGTGGCGGCACATTCGACGTCTCGGTGCTGGAGGTGGCCGACGCGTCGGACGACGAGAGTTCGAGCAAGGTGTTTCAGGTCATCAGCACCAGCGGCGACACGCACCTGGGGGGCGACGACTTTGACGAGGAACTGATCAACCACGTGGCGGGGGAATTCAAACGCGAGCACGGCATCGATCTGCGGAAGGACACCATGGCCCTGCAGCGGCTCCAGGAAGCCTGCGAAAAGGCCAAGAAGGAGCTGAGTTCGCTGCCGCAGACCGATATCAACTTGCCGTTCATCACGGCCGACGCGAGCGGTCCCAAGCACCTGCAGATGACCATCGTGCGGTCCAAGTTTGAGGAATTGATTGACCCTCTGGTCGAGCGTTGTCGCGGGCCGCTCACGCAGGCCTTGCAGGACGCGAATCTCAAGCCGGGCGACATTGACGAGATCGTGCTGGTAGGCGGCTCGACGCGCGTGCCGAAAGTCCGGCAGATGGTGCGGGACATCTTTCGCAAGGAACCGCACCAGGGCGTCAACCCGGACGAGGTGGTGGCAGTCGGTGCGGCGATTCAGGGGAGCGTGCTGGCGGGTGATCGCCGCGACCTGCTGCTGCTGGACGTGACCCCGTTGACACTCGGGATTGAGACCGAGGGGGGCATCATGACCGCGCTGGTCGAACGCAACACGACGATCCCCGTCGAGAAGAAGAACATCTTCAGCACGGCGGCGGACATGCAGACGGCGGTCACCGTCAGGGTTTATCAGGGCGAGCGGAAGATGGCGTCCCACAATCGGCTGCTGGGTGAGTTCAATTTGGAGGGCATCCCGCCGGCGCCGCGCGGGGTGCCGCAGATCGAGGTCAAGTTCGACATCGACCAGAACGGCATTCTCAACGTGGCCGCCCGCGACCTGGCCACGCAGAAAGAGGCGAAGATCCGCATTGAACAATCGGCCGGGCTGTCGGACGACGAAATCGAACGGATGCGGCGCGACGCCGAATCGCATGCTGAAGAGGACCGCCGGCAGTTCGAGTTGGTCGAAGCACGCAACCAGGCGGACCAGATGTGTTACCAGCTCGAGAAGCTGATGCGCGAGCATGCCGACAAGCTCGGAGCGGCCGACCGCGCACCGCTGGAGAAAGCCATCCAGAAGACGCGGGACGTGGCCAAGGGGCAGGACACGCCCGCCATTCGCTCCGCCATCAGCGAGCTGGAACAGGCCTCGCAGGCGTTTAGCAAGACGCTCTACGAGCGGGCTCAGAGCGCGACGGCGACGGAGTCGACGTCCGCCGGACCGTCGCCCGAGGCCGCCGAGCGCGGCAGTGGGCGGGCGAGCGACGACGACGCGATTGACGCCGAGTTCGAAGTGAAGGACTGACGCGTCCCGCGACCGCTCAGGTGACGTCAAGCCCCCAGCGGGTCGCGATCTCCTGACCGCCCGGACTCAGCCGCCGCAACTTGTCGGCGATGACGGCTTTTTCCGAGGCGGTCGCCTTGTCAGCGCGCCGCTGCAACCGCGTGATCTTGCTGCGCCGATGCCGACGCCGCTTCAACTCTTTCTTGCGTTCGATGGAACCCACGCTCGTTTCCCCTGCTCGTCCTCGTCGTACCGGATCCGCCGCCCAACGCCAGCCGCGACGCCGGGGCTGTTTGCCATGGTGTAACACGGGCGTGCCCGAGCGTCAACGCGACATGGGCCGCTCCGCATTGTCGGCCCGGAGACGATCTGATAGAGTGACGTGCTTCGCGTCGGGTCGACGTGGCGGCTGCCAGCGTGGTGGCCCGGGCTCGCGCGAGTGTGTCTCCCCCATTAATGCGGGACGTCGCGTGCGGGAAAGTGCTCCTGCCGATGCGGGACGCGGCGAGACGGCAAGGGATCTGTCGCAGGTGGCGGCAGACGGATCGAGTGTACCATGGTCAACCGAAATCTCATTCGCAAGCTCGAAAATGACCCCGGTCTGAAGGCCCTGTTTCAGGCCGCCTTGGAAGATGCGACCGACACGATCGTGACCGACATCGAAAACGAGTCGGATTTCGACGTGAACAAGATCGTCGAAGGCCGGATCGTGCGGATCGACAGCGACTCCGTCCTGGTGGATGTCGGCTACAAAAGCGAGGGGACGATCGCCCGCGATGAATGGGATGAACATGAGCCGCCACCCGAGGTGGGCCAGTCCCTCCAGGTGCTCATCGAAGAGGTGGAGGACGAGTCCGGCATGGCGGACGACCCCTACGGCATGGTGCGGCTGAGCAAACGCAAGGCCGAGAAGATCCTGCAGTGGGAAAAGATGATGAAGACCGTGCAGGAAGGCCAGGTCGTGACGGGCACGGTCACCCGGAAGATCAAAGGCGGACTGCTGGTCGATATCGGCGTGAATGTGTTCCTGCCGGCGAGCCAGGTTGATATCCGGCGGCCGGGCGATATCGGCGACTACATCGGGCGTGTCGTCCAGTGCGAAGTGCTCAAGATCGACGAAGCCCGCCGGAATATCGTGGTCAGCCGGCGTTCGCTGATTGAAAAACAGCGTGAGGAGGATCGCGAACACCTGCTGGGTGAACTGGAAGTCGGCCAGCTCCGCAAAGGCGTCGTCAAAAACATCGCGGATTTCGGCGCGTTCGTCGATCTGGGCGGCATCGACGGCCTCTTGCACATCACCGACATGAGCTGGGAGCGGATCGGCCATCCGTCGGAAATGGTGGCCATCGATCAGGAAATCGAGGTCATGATCCTGCACATCGACCGCGAGAAACAGAAGATCGCGCTCGGCCTGAAACAGAAACAGGCCAACCCGTGGGATCACGTCGAGGCCAACTATCCGGTCGGGAGCAAGGTCCGCGGCACCGTGGTTAACGTGATGAGCTACGGGGCGTTCGTCAAACTCGAACCCGGCATCGAAGGACTGGTCCATATCAGCGAAATGTCCTGGACCAAACGCGTGAATCATCCCAGCGAACTGGTCCAGATCGGCGACGAGATCGAGGTGGTCATCCTGGCGGTCGATCGGAACGGCCAGCAACTGTCGCTGGGGATGAAACAGACGCAGGAGAACCCCTGGACCACCGTAGGCGATCGCTATCCGCTCGACAGCATCGTGCGGGGCCGCGTGCGCAACCTCACCAACTACGGCGCGTTCATCGAACTGGAGGAGGGGATCGACGGCCTGCTGCACGTGTCCGACATGTCCTGGACGCGCAAGATCAGCCACCCCAGCGAAATGCTGGAGAAGAGCCAGCTTGTGGAGTGCAAGGTGCTCTCGGTCGATCAGGAGCGGCGGCGGATTGCCCTGGGGCTGAAACAGCTGGACCAGGACCCCTGGGCGCATGACATTCCCACCAAGTACCAGCCCGGCCAGGTCGTCCGCGGCACCGTCACGAAGATCACCAACTTCGGCGTGTTCGTCGGTCTGGAAGACGGTCTGGAAGGTCTGCTGCACATCTCCGAGCTGGCGGACCACAAGGTGGAGAACCCGGAAGAGATTGTGAAGGTCGGTGAGGAAATCGAGGTCAAGATTCTTCGCGTCGACACGGAAGACCGCAAGATCGGGCTCTCCCGCAAGCGGGTCGAATGGGCAGAGGAAGAGGAGCCGTCGGCGGGACACCACGGTGGCGGCGGACGCGAAAGGCCGCGCCAGGAACTCAAGGGCGGCTTGGGCGATGCCGGGCCGTTGATCAAGCCCAAAGACACCGATGCCACGGACGCGGGCACGCACAGCTGACGGAACGACCGCCGATCGCGTCAATTAAGCCGGTCACGCCAATCCTGCGGGTTGCGTGTGGAGACGCCCCACCTCGCGGCCGGCGATCGTGCGGTGTGCCCCGGGCCCGGGCCGCTCGACCGTCGTTGTTTTCCCTACTTTCCGAAACGCGTGTACAGCTGGCGCACGCCGACGCTGCCGTGGTTGCCTGCAGTGGCGCGGAAGCGCTCGTCGATAGTCATTCGTGCTGGAGTTCCCCTGCCGACGAAACCCTGCCACGCACGACCATCATGCCGACCAACCCTGCCGCTGCGGATTTCTGCGAAGACAGCCAGCCACCAGTGCCACCTGCGCGGCGCGGGCGACGGTCCGCCAGCAGCCTGCAGACACCGCTGGAAACCTACCTGCGCGAGATCAATGAGACCGCGCTGTTGTCGGCCGAGGACGAGCAGCAGTTGGCCGACCGCATCGGCGAAGGCGACGTGCGTGCGCGGGATCGCATGGTCCGCGCCAATCTGCGCCTGGTCGTCAATATCGCCCGCGGTTATACCGGCAAAGGCCTGAGTCTGCAGGACCTGATCGAAGAGGGCAACCTGGGACTGCTCCGCGCCGTGGAAGGCTTCGATCCCGCCGTGGGGACGCGGTTCAGCACCTATGCCAGTTACTGGATCAAACAGTCCATCAAACGTGCGCTCATCAATTCCGCCAAGACCATCCGGATCCCGGCCTACATGGTCGAGCTGCTGTCGAAATGGCGGCGTGCCAACGCCCGCCTGACGGAAGAACTGGGCCGCACCCCCACCCCTGAAGAAATCGCCCGCGTGCTGGGTCTGCCCCGAAAAAAGCTCCCGATCATCAAGAAAGCCATCCGCATCTACAACTCGACGCCGCAGACCGACCAGGCGGAAGCCGGCTGGTCCCTGGGTGATATGATCATGGACGAGCGGATGAAGACGCCGGAGGATGAGTTGGTCGAGCACGATGCGCTCAAGCACGTGCTGGAAATGATCCAGACCATGGACCAGCGCGAAGCGACCGTCCTGCGGATGCGATTTGGCCTGGACGACTCCGAGCCGCATACGCTCAAAGAAATCGGCCAGCGCCTCGGCCTGACCCGTGAACGCGTCCGGCAGATCGAAACCGAAGCACTCAACAAGCTGGCCGACAGCCTCAAGGACCCGCGCGATCGGCGGTTCCAGAACCTGTTGGCCGAGTGAGATCGTGGTGGGGAGCGGTGGCCGTGCCGCACGCGGGTGTGCTGCGCGCGATCGATCACCGAGCCCGCCGCAGAGCGCCCGCGTCTCCCGCAGACCAACCATGCCAGCCAACTCGCTCGACCTGCGACAATTCATCCGCGACGTGCCGGACTTCCCCAAGCCGGGCATTCTGTTTCGCGACATCACGCCGCTCCTGGCTGCGCCGCGGGCGTTTCGGCAATGCATCCAGGTGCTGGCTGATCACCACCGGCCGCTGGGCGTGGAAGCCATTGTGGCGGCGGAGGCGCGCGGGTTCATCTTCGCGGCTCCGCTGGCCCTCGAGCTCGATGCTCCCTTCGTGCCCGTCCGCAAACCAGGCAAACTCCCCTTCCCGACGCACACGCACCGCTACGAGCTGGAATACGGCAGCGATACGCTTGAAATGCACATCGACGGCGTGGCACCGGGCCAGCGTGTGCTGGTCGTGGATGACCTGCTGGCGACCGGTGGGACGGTCGAAGCCTGCTGCCAGCTGCTGGCCAAGGGCGGGGCCGAGGTCGTGGGCTGCGCCTTTGCCGTCGAACTCCTGGCACTCGAGGGCGCCCGGCGGCTGGGCAATCGGCCGGTGTTCAGCGTCATCCAGTTTCCGTGAGCCGGCCAGTTTCTCTTGACCGCGGTGCCCCGCTCTGGTATTGAACTCCACCTCCTTTGCCAGCTGGTGCTGCATACGCGCTCAGTCTGCGTGGACTCATCGTGAAATACACCGCCAAGCTCCTGGTACTCTCGATCGCGATGACGGTCGCGCTATGCGTGATGCCGGCAGCGGCGCAGCCGGTCGTGCGTCTTCCGAGTGACACGACGACGGCATATCAGCCGGGCGTGTATCCCCCCCAGACGCCGGGCCTGACGGCACCGCTGAGCACGGCGCCCGCACCGGGTGTCACTCCGGGGCTGAGCGCGCCCGCCTTCGACCCCTACTCCGCCACCCCCGGTGCCGCGTCGATCCCTCCTTCGCTCACGGCGCCGCCCGCGGGGTACGGCACGCCATTGCCGCCCGGCGCGGGCCCGGCTCCCGGGACCCCGCCTCCTTACCCGGGCTCACTGGGCAGCGGCTTGAGCACAGCCCCGTACGGGTCAACGTCTGGTCAGCCCTGGGGTGTCTATCCGCCGGGCAACGTGCCGCCGGGCAACGTGCCGCCGGGCAACGTGCCGCCGGGCAGCGTGCCGCCGGGCACCCCGCCGTCGCTCTATCCCAACGGGTTCGGCACCGGCAGTCTCTGGGACCCCAAGGCCCTGGCGGTTCCCTGGGGTGGCACGGCCACGCGGTTCCTCACACCGCGCATTCGCTACTCGTGGGTGGATGGCGGGAACGCCTTCGACGATTTGGGCATCAACGACTTCGACTTCTCGGTGGTGGCGGCATTTCCGAATTTCCTCTTCAGCACGCAGCCGCTGTACGTCGCCCCGTCGTTTTCCCTGCACTTGTGGCAAGGCCCGAGCGGTGCGGCGGGGGATCTGCCGCCCAACGCGTACAGCGGCTTCCTCGACTTCGGCTGGTCCACCGACCCGACCAAGCCGATCAGTGGCGAGGTCGGCTTTCGGCCCGGCGTTTTCAGCGACTTCAACACGTTTACGACGTACAGCTGGCGGTGGATGGGGCAAGGGTTTTTCCGAATCCAGACTACGCCGGCCACGGCACTGCGCGGCGGCGTGATCTACATCGATCGCAACGATTTGAAGCTCCTCCCGGCCTTCGGCATTCTGTGGACACCCAATCCGCAGACGCGATTCGACATCTTTTTCCCGCACCCGAAGCTGGCGCAACACCTGACGACCGTGGGAAATCAGGACCTGTGGTGGTATGTCGGCGGTGAGTACGGCGGCGGTGCCTGGACGGTGGAACGCGCAGCCGGGTACAGCGACCGGATCGACATCAATGACATCCGGGTCACGTTGGGGCTCGAGTTCGGCCAGTCGGCGCTGCTGCAGCAGGGACGCCGGACGGGATTCTTTGAAGTGGGTTGGGTCACCAGTCGCGAAGTCGTGTACGTCATCAATCCCGCGGAAACGTCGTCGCTCAACGACTCGTTCATGTTGCGGGCTGGCTGGAACTACTAGATGGCGCTGCGCAGTCTGCCGCGTGACAATTGGCCAACGGCATGGTGCAGGGCAGGCCGTCGTGCGCCGCCCGCGCGGCGGTGCTCCGGCCTGCCCGGGTCGTTGGTCTGGGCACTGGGTGTCGTGGTGCTGTGGGCCGCCGCGCACGGCGCGACGGCCCAAGATCCGCTGCGCGAGGTCCCGGACTCACAGCCTGTGGCCAGTGGGCCACCGAGCGACCCGGCCTCGCCGCACGTGCGTTTCCCCGACCGCGACTGGCGCGCCGACGACAGCGCGATGCTTCCGCCGCCGCCGGGCTGGGTGGCGGCGGAGTTCGCCAGCCTGGGTGCGACACTGGGGAGTTCGCCGGAGTCTGAACCGCTCGATCCGGGCGACGAACTGACGCTCGAGACCGGCCGCCTGGCATCGCACCGGAACGGGTTCTTTCAGAAACTGGCGTTGACCGGTGCCTGGTTGCCGAGCAACGATGAGCAGGGGCTCGGCCTCGTGGAGATCCGCACGTTCGTGACGGTGGCGGTGCCGTTACCGACGCGTGACTTCCCCCTGTTGATTACGCCCGGATTTGACGTGACTTCGCTCGACGGCCCGGCATCGCCCGACTTGCCCCCGCAACTGTACGCCGCGTACCTGGACGGCATGTGGCTGCCCAAGCTCAACGAACGTTGGCTGGGCATCCTGTCGATCGCACCGGGCGTGTACAGTGATTTCGATGCCGTGCAGGAGGATGCCCTGCGCATCAAAGCGAAGGGGCTGGTACGCTACGACTGGGTGCCCGGCCGCGTGCAGGTGCTGGCGGGCATCCTGTACTTGCATCGCTTTTCGGTCAACCTGTTGCCGGCCGGCGGAATCGTGTGGGATCCCCACGACGACCTGCATCTGGAGCTGCTCTTTCCGCGTCCCAAGGCTGCCTATCGCTGGGCCGCTTCGACGCTGCACGAAGACTGGGTTTATGTGGCGGGCGAGTTTGGCGGTGACACGTATTCGATCCGGCGCGGTCTGGAGTCCTGGGACATGCTGGAACTGCTGGACTGGCGCGTCTTTGTGGGGTTCGAGCGCAAGAGGCCCGGCGGCGGCTCGCTGCGGCTGGAGGGGGGCTACGTGTTCGGCCGGGAAATCGAGTTCGCGTCCGGCCAGGGCGATCGCCAGCTGGCCGACACGATTCTGCTCCGCGCGGGATTCGACTTCTGACCGCCTGGCGCGGTGTGCTGCCCACTGCGTAGCGCTCCGGTGCGCGGGGCGGGGCGTTCGGTTTCGGGCAGGAAGAAGCCGTGCACCGCCTCACCGGTCGCGGCGGCGGGAGATGGCCCGCAGAACGGCCTGGGCCATGTCGGCCGGGCTGTCGGCCACTTCGATTCCCGCCTCCTGAAGGGCTTCGATCTTCTCACCGGCGGTGCCCTTGCCTCCCGCGATGATCGCGCCCGCATGGCCCATGCGTTTGCCGGGCGGCGCCGTGCGGCCGGCGATGAACGCGGCCACGGGCTTGGTGACGTACTGCCGCACGTAGGCGGCGGCCTCCTCTTCCGCACCCCCGCCAATCTCTCCGATCAGCAGCACCGCTTCGGTCTGCGGGTCCGCCTCGAACAGCTCCAGCAGCTCCACAAACGACGTGCCCACGATCGGGTCGCCGCCGAGCCCGACGCAGGTGCTCTGGCCAAGTCCTGCGCGCGTGGTCTGCCAGACCGCCTCGTAGGTCAGCGTGCCGCTGCGGCTGATCACGCCCACCGAGCCGGGCTGGTGGATGTAGCCCGGCATGATGCCGATCTTGCAGGCGCCGGGCGTGATGAGGCCGGGGCAGTTCGGACCGATCAGGCGGGCCCGCCGCCGGTGCACCGCGGCGTACACGCCGACCATATCCAACGCCGGGACGCCTTCGGTGATGGCGGCGATGATCTCGATCCCGGCATCCAGCGCTTCGTAAATTGCATCGGCCGTGAATGGGGCGGGGACGAAGATCATCGTCGCGTTCGCGCCGGTGTGGGCAACCGCCGCCTCGACAGTATCGAAGACCGGCAGTCCCTCGACCTCGGTGCCGCCTTTGCCCGGCGTCACGCCACCGACCATGCGGGTGCCGTAGGCCAGGCAGCCGCGCGTGTGAAACCGGCCCGCCGTGCCGGTGATCCCCTGACAGATCACCCGTGTCTGCTGGTCAACCAGGATGCTCATGGAAGGATGATCCTTGCACGCGTGTGGCCCCGCGCGGGGGAAACCCGGCGGGACGGGAGTGGGATCAGGCCTGAGCGGCCACTGCCGCCACGATTTTCTGTGCGGCATCGGTCAGGCTGTCGGCCGTCACAATATTGAGTCCGCTCTCGGCCAGCATGCGACGTCCTTCTTCGACTTCCGTTCCTTCGAGTCGCACAACCAGGGGGACGCGAAAACCGATCTGCCGCGACGCCTCCAACAGCGCGGCCGCAATGGTCGTGCAGCGGGCGATCCCGCCGAAGATATTGACGAGCACGCCTTGTACGTGGGGGTCGTCCAGCAGGATGCGGAAGGCTTCCGTGACCTGCTGCGTGTCGGCCCCGCCGCCGACGTCCAGGAAATTGGCCGGCTCGCCGCCGTGCAGCTTGATCAGGTCCATCGTGCTCATGGCCAGCCCGGCCCCATTGACCAGGCACCCGATGTTGCCGGTGAGTTTCACGTAACTGAGCCCGGCGGCGGCGGCCCGCACTTCCGCCGGCTCCTCTTCGTCCAGATCTCGCAGGCGCGCAATCTCGGGATGGCGGAACAGGCCGTTGTCGTCGAACGTCATCTTGGCATCCAGCGCGACCAGCTCTCCGTCGGTGGTCACCACCAGCGGGTTGATTTCGACCAGACTGCAGTCGTACCGGGCAAACACATGGCAGAGCGACTTGAAGAACCGCTCAGCCGACCGCACCGTCGGCCCGGTCAGGCCGAGTTTGGCACAGAGCTTGCGCACCTGAAAGCTGTGCAGGCCGACGACGGGATCGAAGTGTTCCCGGAAAATCCGCTCCGGTGTGCGCGCCGCCACCTGCTCGATCTCGACGCCCCCTTCGCTCGAAACCATGACGACCGGCCGGGCCGCGGCGCGGTCCAGCACAATGCCCAGGTAGAGTTCCCGCGCAATGGAACAACCCTTCTCGACCAGGATCTGCCGCACCGGTTGTCCCTCGGGACCGGTCTGGACGGTGACGAGTTTGTGTCCCAGCAGCCGGCGGGCGACCTGCACGGCTTCGGTGGCCGAGTGCACCAGCTGCACACCCCGCTGCGCGTCGTCACCGAGCAAGGTTCCTTTGCCGCGCCCGCCGGCGTGGATTTGGGCCTTGACGACCGCCACGTGGCCCCCCACTTCGTGAAAGGCCGCTGCCGCCTCGTCCGGCTGGCGGACCACGAGGCCCGGCAGCACGCTGACCCCGGCCTCGCGGAGCAGATGTTTCGCCTGGAATTCGTGGATCTTCACCTGCGTCTCCTCCACGGCCTGGCTGTGGCCCGGTCACGAGTCGGAGGCGATTGTAGGACCGCGTCATGCCTCTGGCAAGCGGCGTCGGTCGATGGCCGTGAGTTGCGGGAGCGGATGGGTCGTTAGCGTCCCGCGCCGGAGGTGGATGTGTCGACCGGGTCGTCCAGGCCCAGGCGCTTCATCTTCTTGTAGAGCGTCGTGCGGTTGATCCCCAGCGTGTCGGCTGTCAGGTTGCGGTTCCAGTTGTTGGCCCGCAGCACGCCCAGAATGATCTGCCGTTCGGGACCGGCCAGGGCCTCCTTGAGTGTTCGATGGGCGATACTCGACGCGGGGATCGCCGCGCCCGAGAGCACGTGCTCTGGGAAGTCCGACACGGTGAGGATCGGCCCCTTGCCCAGCAGCACGGCGCGCTCCACCGCATTCTGCAGCTCGCGTACGTTGCCCGGCCACACGTAGTGCTGCAGCACCTCCATCGCCTCATCACTGAAGCCCGTGACGTCCCGCCGCGCTTCCTCGCAGACCTCCCGCAGGAAGTGCTCCGCCAAGAGCGGGATGTCCGCGACACGTTCCCGCAACGGAGGCAGCTCGATGTTGATCACGTTGACGCGGTAGTAGAGGTCCTGGCGAAACCGCCCGGCCGCCACCGCCTGGGCCAGGTTCTCGTTGGTGGCCAGCACGACCCGGGTGTCGACGTGGCACGTCCGCGTGCTCCCGACCGGCTCAAACGCGAACTCCTGGAGCACGCGCAGCATCTTGACCTGCATGCCGGGCGAGGCGGTTGCGATCTCATCCAGGAAAATCGTCCCCCCGTCGGCCTGCTGGAACTTGCCGATCTTGTCCGACGTGGCCCCGGTGAACGCGCCCGCCACGTGCCCGAACAACTCGCTTTCCAGGAGCGACTCGGGCAGCGCCCCGCAGGGCACCTCCACAAACGGCCGGTCGCGGCGGCTGCTGCGGCGGTGAATCGCCCGCGCCACCATCGACTTGCCGGTGCCGCTCTCGCCCGTGATCAGGATCGTGGCCCGCGTGTCGGCAACGCTGTCCACGATGTCGAAAATCCGCTGCATCCGGCGATCGTGTCCCACGATGCCGTCCAGTCCGTAACGCAGGTCCAACTGGACCTTCAGCTGTTCGTTTTCTTCAATGACGTGGCGCTGCGCCAGCGCACGCTCGATAGAAATCTCCAGCTCCTGGTCGATCAACGGCTTGGTGAGCAGATCGAACGCGCCGGCACGAATGGCCTCGACGCCGGTCTCGATCGTTCCGTACCCCGTGATCAGAATCACGGGGATGTTCGGGTGTCGGCGCCGCGCGTAAGCCAGCAGATCGAACCCGTCGCCGTCCGGCAGCCGCACGTCGGCCAGCAGCAGCGCCGGCGGATGCGCATCAAGTCGCGCGATCGCCTGGCGATACGAGGGGGCCTCCGCGACGGTGTAGCCCTGTTCCCGGAGCCAGCCGGCCATGGACTCGAGTACGTGGCGATCGTCGTCTACCAGCAGTAGCGAAGCTTTGCTCATGGAGCGAGGACCTGGATGGCTGCGTAAGTGGCGGGGCCCGCCCCGCAGGCTGCGGGGCATGTTGCGTTTTCTCACTCAAACGTAGCTCAAATCTCGCCTGTTTCCGTTTGCCGCCCCGCGAAATTCCCGATGCGCCACCAGGCCGCATCACCGGCACATTGCTCGGAATCCGCGAGCGCCGCGCAGCACCGCATCGAGCCGCACAACCGCTACGGACGGCCGCGGCACGTGCCCCGGACCGGCGAGAATTCTGCTGATTCTGCCGCGTGTGCCCCTAGCCGCATGGTGCCGTCGGGGGGTAGACTAACAACGGTGAGGCGTCCCAACTTCGAACAACTCACCTGTCGAAGAAGGAGTGGCGCATGGCCATTACCGTGCTGGTTGCTGATGATCACGAAGTCGTACGGACCGGGTTGGCACGGCTGTTGGAAGATTCGGACATCACTATTGTCGGTGAGGCCGAGAATGGTGAGCAGGCCGTCGAACAGACGATGAAGCACAATCCGGACGTCGTGCTGATGGACATCCGGATGCCCGACAGCGACGGTCTGGCGGCCCTGGAGAAGATCCGGAAGAAGAAGCCGGAAGTCCGCATCGTGATGCTGTCCACCTACGACAACCCGACCTATGTGGCGCGGAGCGTCGCCCTGGGCGCCGCCGACTACGTCTTGAAGGACTCCAGCCGCGAGGAACTGATCGCGGCGATCACGCGGGCGGCGTCGGGCGAATCCCCCTCGCAGGACAGCATCCTGCAGCGTGTCAAGGAGACGATGAGCCGTCGCCGGGAACGCGTGGATCGCAGCGAGATTCCGCTGACCAATCGCGAACTGCAGGTACTCCGGCACGTCGCGCTGGGTTTAAGCAACCGGGAGATCGGCCGGTCGCTGGGGATCAGCATCGAGACGGTCAAAGAGCACGTGCAGAACATTCTGCGCAAGATCGACGTCGCCGACCGCACGCAGGCCGCCGTGTGGGCGATCAAGAAGGGGCTCGTGTGAGCCCGCGGATCGGGCGGTGCTCACGACCTGGCGCGCGGATGCGCCTTGTCGTACGTGGCCCGCAGACTCGCCACGCTGATGTGCGTGTAGATCTGCGTCGTGACCAGACTCTTGTGGCCCAGCAGCTCCTGGACGCTGCGAATGTCGGCGCCGCGGTCGAGCAGATGGGTGGCGAAGCTGTGCCGCAACGTGTGAGGCGACGTGCGTTGGTCCAGTCCTGTCTGTCGGAGGTACTTGTCCAACATCCGCGCGACACTGCGCGTCGTCAGGCGGCGGCCGAAGCGGTTGAGAAACAGCGGGCGCTCAGTCCCGGGGCCCGTCGGCGCGGGCCGCGCTCCCCGCCACCGCTCGATGGCCCGCACGGCGAACCGTCCCAGCGGTGCGAGCCGCTCCCGCCGCCCTTTGCCCCGCACGCGCACCAAGCCTCCGCCCAGATCCAGGTCGTCGTCGTTGATCGCCACCAGCTCGCTGACGCGCAGCCCGGCTGAGTAGGTCGTTTCGAGCATCGCGCGGTCCCGCAATCCCAGCGGTTGGTCGGCCGGCGGGGCCTCGAGCAGTCGCGCGATCTGCTGCGTGGTCAGGAAGTGAGGCAGCTTCCGGTCTGGACGGGGATTGCGCAACGGCTTGGCCGGATTCTGCTCGGCGAGCCCCTCCCGCTGCGCAAACCGAAAGAAACTTCGCAACGTCGCCAAGTGTCTGGCCACCGAGCTCTTGGCGTACCCGGCTCGGTGCAGCGCCGTGACATACTGCCGCAAATCCGCCGGCGTGATCGCGCCGGGCGCCGGCAGGTGTTCTGCCTGCCCACTTAAATACTCGACCAGCGTCGTCAGGTCCTCGCGATAGGACTTGATCGTCAGTGCCGACGCGTTGCGTTCGACTTCCAGGTAACGCAGGAATCGCGCTATCGCCCGCTGCATGTCCGTTCCGCCCGGCATGGTCGGCACGGCGTGCCTGTCCGCGACTCCGTGCCCCATCGGGAGCTCCGCACCACCGCGAGGTTTCCGGGTCGGCTTTAACTCAAGTCGTCACCCGCCAGCGGGTCCGACGCCTGCGGCAGCTCGAATCGCCGCGGCATCACCACGCGGCTGGGCGGGGGGACCGTCTGCCGGATCTTCTGGCTCAGCACCGCCGCGTCATACCAGGTGAAGCTCAGCTCCTGATTCGACGCGTACCGCCCCAAGGTCCGCAGCGTTTCCGCGCGATGCGCGTCATCGAACAGAAAGATGTACCGTTCCTGGCCCTTGACCAACGCTAAAACGTTTATGTCCTTGGTCACCTTGGGTGCTCTCCTCTGGGCGATGGCGGATGGGGAATCGCGGCGGTGGGAGCGGCGCGTCAGCGTACGTTTGCACCTACGTCATATCGGCCAATTGGCCAGCGCCACACCACTCGGGATTTGCCGACTCCGCCCCGCGCAGCCAGCATCTCCGTGACGTGCAGGTGGCAGCAGAAACGCATAAAGTCGTCGCTCCGCGAGAGATAGCCGTACCAGCCTCCGTCACGGGCGTCATCGCGGAAGAAGTAGTAATCCTCCAGCCGTTCCGTCACCCGCGGATCGTCCCCATGATAGAGCCGGGTGTGCGTCAGCACCGGTTCAAACTGCGGCCGGACGGGCGGCCGCATCGCGGACGGAGGGGGCGGCACGAAACCACGCGGGTCCGGCCAGTCGGGCGGAAGGTTCGGTACGTCCAGCACCGGCAGGGCGCCGTCGGATGCGCCCGCCACGTCCTCAGGCGTCGGCAACGGCTCGGGAGCCGCCTGATGCCGGGCCGGCGTCGCCGGCGTGCCCGACGATCCACCGGGCTCGTCCACCGGTACGTCCGGAGTCTGTGTCTTGAGCTGCTCGCGCGCCAACGCGAATTCGGCTTCAAAGACCAACGAGTCGGGAATGTACTCCTCCTGGTCGGTGCCCCACGGTAGACCGTAGCCGGCGGGGATTGGGTGAAACGACGGATTGGCCGCGAACCAGTCCACGGCCAGCCCAATCCGCGGCGGGTAATAGGGCGTGTACTCCGTCACCGCGCCCCGCACGACCGCGTCAACGCCGAGCCGCCGCGCCAGCTGCTGGAAATCGGTGGTCGCGTCGATCGTGACCCGGTTGGCCAAGAGCCACTGCTTCACCACCCCTGGGGGCACCACCTCGAAGCCGGGAACCTGCTGTAAGGCGTTGTAGTACGCCAACGCCACGTCGTCCTGGTTCACCGTGGGATCGGCCGAGAGATTGTAAAACGGGAGAATCGCCACGCGGTGGAGCTGCGGGAAGGGATTGTGATACTGGGGCTCGTGGGCAATCTCCGGAATCGCCGCGCACCCGCAGCTCAGCAGGCAGACCAAAATGACAGGCATCGTGCGGCGCATGGTGAAGCTGGGCGCAATGGGACGGCGTAGTTTTCCCCCCTTCACCCGTCATCGTCGGCGCATCGCGCGACGACAACCGCACCACGCGCACGGGCGGGTGCTGCCCGCATTATCGACAGATACTCCCAGGCTTCTTTATTTTTTGCGCCCCGGCCGGCTACAGAAGTCCGGCCAGCTGCGATACGCCCACCGGCTCGCGCGTGGCCATCGGTTCACCGTAGGCGGTGCCGATCAGCCGTCCCCAGTGAGCGGCCTCGGTGCGGAACTGTTCGAGCAGCGACGGGCTCTCTGCCTCCCGTCCCGTGATGAACTGGCTGCGGTAGCAGGCGATGGCCGCCGCCTTCTGCTCCCAGAAGCGTGAAATGTCCAGGACAAACGCCGGCGGCACGGCCAGTCGCAGGTGGATGCAGAAGTAATAGAAGATCCGGGCCGGGTGAAACGGCGTACCGGGCAGGTCCGTTTGCGTCAATTTGGCCCAGAAGCGGGCATCCTCAATCAGCTGGGTGGCGGCGACGTGGTCCGGATGGGCATCGACCCAGTAGGGAGCCAGGATCCACTGCGGACGGACTTGCCGCAGGACGCCCGCCAGCTGGTGGCGGGCTTCGAGCGTGGGCTGCAGCCGCCGGTTGGGCAGGCCGAGATTGTCCCGCCAGTCCAGCTGCAGGACTTGTGTGGCCTGCTCGGTTTCCTGCTGCCGCAACTGCGGGTTCCCGCGGGGGGTGGGTTCGCCGTTGGTCAGGTCCAGGACCCCCACGCGCCGGCCCTCGGCCTTCAGGGCCAGGATGAATCCGGCCGCACCCAGTTCCGCGTCGTCGGGGTGCGGGGCGATCACGAGGCAGTCCAGCATGAGGTACTCCCGTGCGCGCGCTCAGCGACAATCGGTGTGCCGAGGTGCCAGCGCGCGAGCCCCCCGAGCGGGCGCACCTCGCGGTTTATGTGATCCCAGGGGGGACAGAAAAATGGGGGACAGAAAAATCGACTTTGAGGGATTTTTCTGTCCTTTATTTTTCTGTCCCGCATGTTCCCGTCCCCTGCATCCTTGCGGGAGCGCGTCCGCCATGGTCAGGTCATTCGCCTGGCCCCAAGCGCCGAGCAGCCCAATGCTCTGGACGCGCACGTGCGAATCTGCGACAACACCTCGCCGTCGTCCCGCGCACCCGCCCGGGCGCCGTTCCCCCCACGACGCGAGGCTCGACCGTGTGTGTTCCATCATGAAGCACGCCCTCCCCGTTGTGCAACTGGTCCTGGTCTTAGCTGCCGCTGCCTGTCTTCCGGCATGCCACGCGTGGCGGCCGGAGCCTGGCCGCGCGCAGGTCAGTCACGAGCCGCTGCGGCCGGCCGCGCGAGGAGCCGCGCAGACGCCGCGTGAGCGGTTCTTCTTCAACGAGAAATCACAGGAGATTGAGGAGAGTCTGGGGCTGTAGCGGACACTGGAGGTCGTCTCTTGCCCGGGGCCGCCCTGCGCGAGCGGTGCGGCGCGTGCGGCGGCCGCTTGTCACTGGGCACGAAAATGCCTAGCATGCGCGCGGGATTTCGGGTGATGGGAGAGCACCATGTTTGTTGCCTCGTGCCCCGCTTGTCGCGAACACGTCACGGTCCCCAGCGACGCGTCCGTCGCGGCCGTCGTGCAGTGTCCGTGGTGTCGCGACGAGCGTCCCCTGAGTGAGTTCCTCGCCCAGCTGCCCCCGGCGCTGATTGTCGTCTCCGGCGACCAGCCGGACGCGGCGGCGGAGGACACCGAGGTCATCGGACGTGCCCTCGATGCCGACGTGCCCGCCTTCGACTTCACGCCCGGCACGGTGCCGCCCCCGGCGGTGGAATGGCGCGGCGGTCCGCGGCGTGCGACGCGGCGCCGGCCGAATGTGGCCTGGGAAATCACGAAAATTGTCGGCGGCGCGCTGCTGGCCGTACCCGCCGCGCAGCTCATTCTCTGGTGGTGCGTTCCCTACACCTGGAAACGCGATCTGCTGGGGATCGGTCCCACGATCAGCCGCGTCGCGCCGTGGGCCGTGCCGGCAAAATTCCGGGCCGCGCAGGTCGATGACACGCCGCTGGCCAACGCCGGCGACTCGGATCGCTTGGTCAGCGGGCGGGCGCAGTCCGGCAATGCGCTGCCGGACGCCCCGACGGATCTGGCGGCTCAGCGCCAGGCTCCGGCTGCCCCCGGGGGGCCCGCGCCGCCCGCCGAACCTGCGCCGATCCCGGCGCGGAGTTATGCGTCGACCGATCTGCGGGAAGCGCTCGAGCGGGCCTTGCAGGCCAGCGTCGCGTGGGACATGTCGCCCGATCGCTCGGCCGAACACCGGCAGCAGTTGACCGACGAGTTCTACGCGGCCTTCGCCCACCTGGGCGCGGTCCTGGCGTTCCTCCAGCCGGGCGAACCGGACATTCGCGCTCACGCCGCCGCCGTCCGCGACTTGCTCATATCGTTCGGGCAGCAGCCGCAGAAACTGGCCACGTTGGGCAACCGGGCGGCCCAATGGCTTGAGGTCCACGCCCGCGCCAACGAAGGCCTGTTCCTCTTTGGCACGGTCAAGAGTATCCAGCCGGAAGGACAGCTGTTCGTCACCGAACTGGAGCTCGCGGCGCTCCAGCGCCGCACGGTCCGCGTTTACAGCCGCCTCGATCCTCACACGCTGTACGCCCCGGGGGACCGGCTGCTGATGCTGGGGGCCTTCGTCGAGCATCCGCAGGAGAGACTCCCGGGATTCGCCGGCAGCGACGCACTGGTCGCACTCGGCAGCTTCCCCGTCCGGATGCCGCGGTGACGCCCGTCGCAACTGTTGCTCCCGGCCGACTCAACTTCCCTCGCCGTCCGTCGCGGGCGGATCGCCGGCCGCCGCGTCCGTAATGGTGGCCGAGGCCACGCACGTGGTCACCGCACCGGAACCGAGATCGGTCTTGATGGCGATCTTCTGCGTGATCTTGCCTGGTGCCTCGCCCGCCGTGTACGTGATGGGTATCAGATGCGTGGCGGTCACCTTGTCGGTGGTGGAGAATTTAAAGCAGTCGCCGTCACACTCGATGCTCAGAATGCGGAACGGCTTGGTGCCCTTGACGAAGAGCTTCTTCTCGACTGTTTCGCCGGGTTTCAAGACGCCCAGGAACAACGACGCCGGGCTGACCGTCAACGGCGATACGACACGTCCCTCCACGGGCAGCTCGAGCGAACTGTTGTACGAGTCGTTCGTCACGATCGTCAACTGGTCCTGCAGATACCCCGCCGGCGCGTCCCCTTTCAGTCGCACCAGCATCTTGTACGAAACGCGACCGAATCGGCGTTCCGGGTCGGTCAGCTCGACCTCCAGGTTCGCGTTGGCACTCCGCACGTCGACGATCGACCAATCGGAGCGCCCCGCATACGACACCGAGACCCACTGTTCCGTTGTTCCCCCCTGTTCAATCTCGCCAAACGACACACCGCCTGGCGTAAACAACACATCGGCGCGAATGTACCCCCGCACCGAGAGCTGCACTTCGGCATAATAGGGCTGGTCGATCACAACCGTGAGCGTGGCGCTGCGCGAGCCGATGAACGACCGGGTGTTGAAGACCGCCCGAATGGCGCTCTTGTCCCACGTCTTGAGCGATTGCTTGGTGATCTGCGGCTCCGTACAGCCGCAACTGCTGCGCACATGCGAAATGTGCACATCTTCCTCGAAAATGTTTTGCAGCTCGAAGTCGAATTCCGCTTTGGAACCCTTGGCGACCGTGCCAAAATCGTGCTCGGTCACCTTGAACATCTTGCGTGCCCACGATTGTGCGTTCGCCCCCGGCGACAGCAGTCCGAGCAGCACAAATGCACTGATCCACGCGCGGAACACAACGAGCCCCCTTTTGCTTCGACCGGCTGCAGCGCGAGCCGTCGGACACCCTCGATCCTGCCCGGCAGCCAGTGCACACGCTCCACCGCCACCCCACGGTGCCGCGGTATCGGTTGAGACTTCGGATTCTTTCGGCTGTTCCCCCGAACGATCCGCACCCGTTTTGTACCACATGGTGCGGGACCAACGCAATTCGTGCCCATCGCGCGCGTGTTTAGCGATCATGGGGAGGAATCCATACTTACGCACATTTACAGCCGGCCGGGCCGTTCGCTAGAATACGAGTTTTCCCGCGCATATCCCCTCGCCGGGGGGCAGGTGCGTGAGAGGTCGCGGGACCGCGTGGCGGTCCGGTGTGGGTGGTGAGACGATGTTTGAATCGCTGCAAGAAAACCTGCAGGCAGCCATCAAGTCGCTCCGCGGTAAGGGCAAGCTTACCGAGAGCAACATGCGGGAAGGGCTGAAGCTGGTCGAACAGTCGCTGCTCGACGCGGACGTCAGCTACACCGTTGTCCAGGACTTCATGGCCCGTGTGGCGGACCGCGCGACGGGTCAACGGGTGCTGCTTTCACTGGACCCGACGCAGCAGGTCGTGGGCATTGTTTACGAAGAGCTGGTCCAGCTGTTAGGGCCGGTGGACCCCTCGCTGCATCTGCGGGGGGAGGTGACGGTCATCATGCTGTGCGGCCTGCAGGGTTCGGGGAAGACGACCACGTGCGGGAAGCTGGCAACGCTCCTGTTGGAGAACAAAACGCCGCCGCTGCTCGTGGCGGCGGACCTGCAGCGTCCCGCCGCGATTGACCAGCTGCAGGTGATTGGGCAGCAGTTGGGCGTGGCGGTGTTTTCCGACAAAGCCGCGAAGGATCCGGTCAAGCTGTGCCTGACGGCGGTCGCCCAGGCGCGCCAGGACGGCACGCGCGTGGTGATTCTCGATACGGCCGGCCGGCTGGCCATCGACCAGGAATTGATGGACCAACTGGCTCGCATTGACCAGCGCGTGCAGCCGGACCAGGTCTATCTGGTCGTGGACGGGATGACGGGTCAGGACGCGGTCAACAGTGCCAAGGCCTTCAACGAGGCGTTGGAGTTGGACGGCGTCATCATGACCAAGCTGGACGGCGATGCGCGGGGCGGCGCGCTCCTGTCGGTCAAGCACGTCACGGGGGTCCCCGTCAAGTTTGTGGGCACCGGGGAGCATCTCGATGCGCTCGAACCCTTCCATCCGGACGGCATGGCGAGCCGGATCCTGGGCATGGGCGACATGCGCCAGCTGTTCCTGGAAGCCCGGCGGGTGGTGGACGAGAAGAACCAGAAGGAACTCGAGCGCAAAATGCTCGAGGGCCAGCTGACCCTGGACGACTTCAAGGATCAGCTCGAGAAAATGTCCAAGCCCGGGCTCATGCAGAAGATGCTGGGCCTGATGCCCGGGATGGGCGAGGCCATGAAGGCGCTGGAGAACGAGGATGCAGAAGGGGGCATGCGGCGGATGATCGGGATCATCAACTCGATGACCCGCGCGGAGCGCCGCAATCCGAAGGTGATCGATCAGAGCCGGCGGCAGCGGATTGCAGCCGGAGCGGGCGTGCAGGCCCACGAAGTCAATCAGCTGGTACGGCAGTTCGACACCATGGCCCCGCTCATGCAGAGCCTGGCGGGCAAGGGGATCGGCGGCCGGCTGCAGGCAATTCGCGAGATGCAGCAGAGCGGCCTGCTCGATCCAGGCGGGCGGATGCCCCGGATCAAGAAGGGTACCGGCAAGCGGCTGACGTCGCAGGAACGGGCCCACCTCAAGAAAATGCGGGAAAAAGAGCTGCGCAAACGCCGGCGGGCAGATCGGGAACAGAGTTGACGGGCGGTCCCCGGCCCACCGTCGCCCGGGACACGCGCACAGACACACGCAGACAAGACAATCAGACATTTCCTACCACAAGGAGTATGGCGTGGCAGTACGAATTCGACTCAAGAAGTTGGGGAGAAAACACCGGCCCTTCTACCGGATTTGTGCCATGGACGCGCGGGCTCCGCGCGACGGCAAGACGCTGGAGGAACTCGGACACTACGACCCGATGGTCAAAGATGAGAATGCGCGGGCCGTGCTCAAGGGCGAGCGCATCGACTATTGGCTTGGGGTCGGCGCGCTCCCCACCGAGAAAGTCCGCGTGTTGATCAAGAAGTACGGGACCAACGGAACGCACCTGGCCCAGCAGCAGGCGGCCTTGGAGCGGTTGAAGACCAGCAAGCCGCAGGCGCCCCCGCCGATGGTGGTGCCGCGCCCGAAGAAGGCCGAACCGCCCGCGGCGAGCGAGGAAGCTGCCGTCGAGGAACACGCGGCTGAGGGTACGCCGGCCGACACCGCCCCGGTGGAAGCGAGCGAACCGGCGGCGACAGACGATGCGGGTGCGACCGGCGGCCAGTGAGTAACGTGTGATGCGGTTCGATGTGCTGACCTTGTTTCCCGAGATGTTCTCGGGCTATCTCGGTCAGAGCCTGCTCAAGCGGGCGATCGACCGCGGGTTGGTCGACGTGCGGGTGCACAATCTGCGCGACTGGTCGCAGGGCCGGCACCAGCAGGTCGATGACCGGCCCTTCGGGGGCGGGCCGGGGATGGTGATGATGGTGGGACCGGTCGTGGAGGCCGTGGAACAGATTTGTCGGGACGACGTCACGCCGGCGCGGCTCGTGCTGCTGACGCCGCAGGGGCGGCGCTTGCGGCAGCCGGTGGTGGAGGAGCTCAGTGGCGGGCCGCGGCTGGTCCTGGTGTGCGGACGGTACGAGGGGTTTGACCAGCGGGTGGTGGACCTGCTGCAACCGGATGAAATCTCGATCGGCGACTATGTACTCAACGGGGGCGAAGTGGCAGCCATGGTGGTGATCGACGCGGTCATGCGGCTGGTGCCCCACGTGCTGGGACATGCCGAGAGTTCAGTGGACGATTCCTTCTCGTCTGGGAACCGGCTCCTGGAATGCGCCCAGTACACACGCCCCCGGGATTACCGGGGTCTGACGGTGCCGGAGGTCCTGCTGAGTGGCGATCACGAAGCCATTGCCCAATGGCGGGCGGCACAGAGCCGCGCACGGACGCGGCAGCGCCGCGCTGATTTGTTGGAAGGGGAAGTCGGGCCGACGTGAGGCCCCTCCAAGGTCCCTTTACCGCAGGGAATACGCTGATGAGCGATAAACTGATCGACGAACTGGAACGGGATTATCTCAAACCCCAGGTGCCGCATTTTGAGATCGGGGACACGGTCGACGTGCACACCAAGATTCTCGAAGGCGACAAGGAACGCACGCAGATTTTCTCCGGCACCGTGATCGCCCGCAGTGGGCGCGGAGCCCGGGAGATGTTCACCGTGCGGCGGATCGTGGCCGGCGAAGGGGTCGAACGCAAGTTCCCCCTGCATTCGCCCCGGATCAGCCAGATCGAGGTGAAGCGGTCGAGCGTGGTGCGGCGGGCGAAGCTGTTCTTCCTGCGCGGACGCGTCGGCAAGGCGGTGCGGCTGAAGGAACGTCGCACCTGAGGCGGCCCGCGCCGGACCGGCGCAACGAGGGCGGGGACAAGGAGACGGGATGTGGACCCGCCTGTGGGGCTGGCTCACCCGGCGATCCTTCGCCACGCTCGGTGCCCGCGGGGAAGCGGCCGCGGCGCAGTTCCTGCGCCGCCAGGGCTGTGTCATCGTCGCGCGGCACGTGCAGACGGGATACGGCGAGCTGGACCTCGTCGCGATCGATCGCGGCGTCGTGGTGTTCGTGGAAGTCAAGACGCGGCAGTCCCGGCTGGACGGACCGGCTGTGCAGGCCGTCGATGAGCGGAAGCAGCGGCGCATGACGCGCGCGGCTCTCGCGTTTCTGCGCCGCCACCGCCTGCTCGAATATCCCGTCCGCTTCGATGTCGTCGGGATTCACTGGCCGCGCACCGCGCGGCGGCCGGTGATCGACCACATCCGCCACGCTTTCGAAGCAACGGGTTGGGAGTCCTTTTTCTCCTGACGCAGAAAGGTGCCTCGCATGCCTGCCACTCCCGCGCGCGCCGTCGTCCTACTCAGCGGCGGATTGGACTCAACCACCACGCTGGCCATCGCGCTCCAGGAGGGGTTCCGCGTGCATGCGCTGACGGTGCAGTACGGTCAGCGGCATGCGGGAGAAGTGGCCGCCGCTCGACGGATTGCCCACAGCATGGGGGCCGTCGAGCACGTCGTGTGTGACGTCGACCTGCGACGATTCGGCGGCTCGGCGCTGACCGGAGACCTGGACGTGCCCACCCATCGCTCGCGCGAGGAGATGGCGCACGGGATCCCCGTCACCTATGTGCCGGCCCGCAATACCGTCTTCCTCTCGCTGGCGCTGGCCTGGTCCGAGACGCTGGGAACCGGGGACATTTTCCTCGGCGTCAATGCGATCGACTACAGCGGCTATCCCGACTGCCGTCCCGAGTACATTGTCGCGTTTCAGAGGCTGGCCAATCTGGCGACGAAGGGGGCGGTGGAGCGGACGTGCCCGGTCACTATCCACACGCCGCTGATCGATTGCACGAAGGGGGAGATTATTCGGCGCGGGCTGGCCTTGGGCGTCGACTACGCCCTCACATGCAGCTGCTATGTGCCCGCCGCCGACGGCAGCGCCTGCGGACGCTGCGACGCCTGCCTGTTGCGGCTGCAGGGGTTTGCCGACAATGGATTGCGCGACCCGATCCGCTACGTGGACAGCACCCCTTAGTCCTGGCAACCGCACGGGAGGAGGCGATGGCACGCAACGAGCAGCTGATCCGCCAGCACAAGATCCTGCAGATCCTCGAGGATTTCCGTTTCGGCCGCACGCTGGAGGAACTCCGCGACGAGTTGGTCAGCGATCTGGGGCTGACCTCGCTGCACCCGCGGAGCGTACGGCGCGACCTGGAGGCCCTGCAGGCGGCCGGGTTCGACGTCGCCGTGCAGGCCACGCCACGCGGCAGAGTCTGGCGGCTCGGACCACGCGCCAAACGCACCCATTCGGTCACCGCCTCCGCGACCGAGCTGATCGCGCTGTCCCTGGGCCGCGACCTGCTCAACCCGCTCCGCGGCACGCCGTTCTGGCAGGGCATCGAGTCGTTCTGGAATCGGATCCGCGATGAGCTGCCCGCGTCGGTGGCCGATCACTACGACAAGTACCGTCGCGTGCTGCGCGTGCTCGGCATCCCCGCCAAGTCGTACGCCGCGAAACAGGGCATGCTCAAGACGCTGCAGCGCGCCATCCTCGAGCACCGCGTGGTCGACGTGGACTACGCGCCGCCCGCACGGGCCGCGGCGCGCCGCGAGATCGAGCCGTATGCGATCGTGCTGTACCAGTCGAGTCTGTACATCATTGCCGCAGCCCACGAGCTGCCGGCCGAGGCGGACCGGTTGCGGCACTGGAAGCTCGACCGCTTCCACCGGGCCACGCTGCTGGATCGCTGGTTCACGCCGGATGCCCGGTTTGACCTGGAGGCCTATCTGGGTGCCAGCCTGGGCGTGTTCTCGGGGGGGACGCCGAAGCACTTTCGGATCCGCGTCTCCGCCCGTGCGGCAGCGTGGGTGCTGGAGGATCCCTGGCACCCCCAGCAGCAGGTTCATCCGCGGCGCGACGGCGACGTGGAGCTGAGCGTGCCTGCCGCGCACGAGCTGGACATCATCCCCCGCGTCCTGGCGCTCGGCCCGGAAGCGGAACTGCTGGCCCCCCCGTCCTCGCGCCAGGAAATGGCGCGTTTGATCCAGGCCATGGCCGCACGCTACGCGTCAGGCGACGCGTGAAACAGGCAGAGTCCCTGGTTGTCCGCCCGCGGCGCGAGGTGGGGCAGGCGTTGGCGTACGAGCGCCACGGTGCTGCGGTGACAGGTCATGAGCAGCACCTGCACCTGGGCGGCGACTTCGAGTAACGCGTCCAGCGTCGCGGCGGCGCGCTCGTCGTCAAAGTTGACCAGCACGTCGTCCATCACGATCGGGAGCGGTTCGGCCTCGCGACAGTAGTGCAGCACGTAGGCCAGCCGGATGGCGAGATAGAGTTGTTCGCGGGTGCCGGTGCTGAGCTGTTGCGTGGTCTTCTGCCGTCCGTCGGTCTGCCGCACCTGCAACGTGCCTTGCTCGTCCAGCCGCCGCGAGATGTCCGTGTAGCGCCCCAGGGTCATGCGTGCGAAGAGCCGGCTGACATCGCGGAGCATCTGCGGCTGGTGCTCGCGTTCGAACCTCAGCAGGGCCTGCTGCATGACGTAGCGGGCCAGCACCAGCGGGACCCACTGGTCGACGGCGTCACGCAGCTGGCTCCGCGTGTCTTCGATCTGCTGGGCGATCTCGGCGGCCTGCGTGGACAGATCGAGTCGGCGGGCCTGTTCGTCCAGGGTCCCCTTGCGCTGCAGGGCGGCGTTGAACGCGGCGTCAGCCTGCTCCAACTCGCGCTGCCGCAGCTGGCGGCGGGACTCGAGTTCCGCCGCGTCGGCGGCCTGCAGTGCCGCTTCGAAGGCCGCCGTGTCCTCGGCGCCTTGGGCGATTCGCAGCTGCGCGTCGAGCCGTTCCAGCTGCTCACGGAGCTCCCAGGCGCGCTGCGCCCGCTGGGCCACGTCGCGGAACTCGTCCTCGCCGGTGGCCGCGGCCGCGGCCCACAGCGCAGCAATGCCGCGCTGCAACTCGTCCACCTGCTGCCGCTTGGCGCCCCACTGCGACTCGACGCGCTGTTGTTCGTGCTGGAGCAGCACCCGTTCGCGTGCCGCGGCGCGGGCGTCCGCCAGCGCCGCGACGAGCTCCTCGACCGCGCGTTCGGCGGGCAGGTCGAGCAGCGACGGGGCGACGTCGCGGCAGAGCGTGCCGACGTCCTGTTCGAAGGCGTCGAGTCCCTGCTGCATGTCCGCGATGCGCTGATCGAGCGCGGCGGCCAGGTCGTGCTGGGCGCGGGCCTGGCTCAACCCCTGCAGCACCTTCACCGCCACGTGCACGTCCCAGTGGGCGGGGAACTCGAATTCCGTCAGGAGCGTCTGCCAGCGTCGCTGCCAGTCCTGGTGCCGCAGGTCCAGTTCCGCCAGCTGGTGATCGAGCGCGGAGAGCTGTTGTTCCTTGCGCGGCAGCTGCCGCTCGTACGTCTTGCGTTCGGCCGCGGACTCCTGACTCCGTTTGACGCGGCGGCGCGCCTCACCCAGCCGTGCGGCAGCGCTGCCCGCCGCGGCGGGCAGCAGCCGCGCCAGCTCGGCTTCGAAGGCCCGGATGGACGCGGTGGCGGTGGCGAGCTGAGCGGCCAGCGCCGCGTGCTGCGCACAGACACGCTGCCAGGAGTGGTATTGCCCCAGCCACTCGACCATCACTTCGGGCGTGTGGGGCGCGATGCCGCAGGGGGCCCAGAGCGCTAGCCACTCCTGCCACGCCGCGTCGCGACGTTGTTGCGCTTCGGCCACGGCCGTCGCGGCGTGCGTCCGGCGCTGCTCCAGCCGGTTCACGTCCGCCGCCAGCTGTTCCTGACGCGCCACCACCTCGGCGTGCTGCTGCCGCTGGTCCGCAATGCCATCGGCCGCGGCCACCGCCCGCTCGTAGGCGTCGGCGACGGACGTGTCGTCGGCGCCCAGTCCCTGGCGGATCGCGGCGTCCGCGTCGCGATCGCCGTGGACGTAGCGGCGTCGGAGCAGTTGCCAGAGGTGATCGCGTCGCACGCGGGCGGCCTGCAGCTGGGCACGGTCCGCCACCTGCGCCGCCGCGCGGGCGAGGGCCAGTTCTTCCGTCCGCTGAACGTAATCGGCACCAGCCTGTTCGTGGCGTAATCCGACTCGCGCGAGCAACTGGTCCAGGGCGGCCAGACGCTGACGATGCTCGGTCACCAGTGCGGGTGGAGGCACGGGCAGCTGGTGCAAGTCGGCCGGCACGCCAGCCCAAGGGGCTTGAACCTGGACTTGGAGTTCTGCGGAGCGCAGCGTCAGCTCGCGCTGCTGGGTCTCCAGTGCCGCCACCTGTTCGCAGAGCGCCTGGTACGTCGGCGCCGTGTCGAGCAGGTCGACCAGGGCCGGATCGGCCAGCTCCGCTGCGATCTCCTCGGCACGCTGCCGCATCGCCTGAATGTCCGCCAGCAGCGCCGGACGCTGGCTCTGCAGCTCGCGGTGCTCCCGTTCCAGCGCACCGCGTTCCAGCTGCAGATCTTCCAGCGCGCAGCGTCGCGCCAGCCCCGTGCGAAACTGCGCGAGGTGGCTGAGACTCCAGGACGGGTCCAGTTCGCTCAGCAGACTGGCCACCTGCGACTTGATCTGCTGAGACTCCTGGTGCCGTTTGTCGATGTCGGTGCGGAAGCCGCGGATCTGTTCCAAACGCTGGGAGAGATGCTCAATCCGCGGACCGGCCGCGAGCAGTTCGTCGCGGGGGGCCAGCGCGCGCAAGCGGGAGGCGAGGCGCTCCCGGTCGCGCTCGAGATCGGCGCATTCGGCGGTGGCCCGCGCGCACTGGGTGCGGAGCGCCTGGAAGCGGTCCCATGCGTCGCGGGGCACTCCGGCGCGTGCCCCGAGCGTCGAGTGTTCGGCCCGCAGGCGGCAGATCGCGCGCCACAGGGAAACCGCCTGCAGCAACCGCCCGCACTGTTCGTGCTCGCGCCGCAGCGCGTCGCGCGACTCCCTGAGCTGGTTGATTTCCGCGTCCAGTTCGCCCGCCGCCTGCACCATCGCCTCGTAGTCTTTGGGGCGCACCTGGGCGGCTTTGAGAGCCTTGTGCTGGTTCCGCAGTGCGCTGAGCAGTTGGTTGATCGGACGCTTGGTGGCCGTCGGCGCAAAGAGCTGTTCCTGTTCCCGCGCCACATCGCCCAGCACGGCCTGGAACCGCGTCAGCGCACCCAACGCGCCGCCGTAGAGCGCCTCACTGAGCCGGGCATCCTGCAGGCTCTGCTCGCCCGCCGCCAGCTCCTGCAAGGAGAAACCGAAGACGTGCTGAAACAATTCGGCCGAGGCGTGTCCCAGGTAGCGCTGCAGCGCCGCTTTGTCCAGCGGGTCGCCGGTGGCCAGCACCTCCCCAACGACCTCCTGCACGCGCCCCTTGCGACGGCGAAAACGGAGTGCCGTGCCGTCGGCGAGCTCGAGCGTCGCCGTCGCCGCCAGTTCGCCGGCATGTTCGGGGAACACGTACCCGCTGCGGACCGGAAATCCGAACAGCACTTCGCGGATCAACTGCAGCAGCGTCGACTTGCCCGCCTCGTTCGCTCCGAAGAGCACGTGCAGCCCATCCCCCGGCAGCTCCAGCCGGCACTGCGCGAAGATGCCGAAGTGCTCGATCTCCAGCGCCCGGAGTCTCACGCTTCGTCCTCCGTGAGGCGCGCGATGAGCAAGGCCTCGGCTTGGCGCAGCCAGTCCGCCAACCGGCGGGGATCGTCCACCGCCGCGTCGGATTCGTGCAATTCCCACGCGGCCTTCTCCCGCAGCGTGCTGAGCGGCTCGACCAGTTCGATCAGCCGGGCCGGGTCACCCGCCAGTTCCCGCGCGCAGCGCAACAGCTCGCCCAGCATATCCCGTCCGCGCAGCAACTCGTCCAAGTCCAGCGGCGGGCGCGTCGCCAGCACGATCTTCTCGACCCACACGTCCTCCGAGACATCGTTGGCCAGGTTGCGGATCTCCGCCAGCACCTCCGCGCGGGAGGCCTCGTGCACCAGGTCGTGGTGGACGGCCGACGCGCCCTGCAGCACCACACGCACCGCGACCATGCGTCCCGCCGCGGCGGCGTGGCAGGCAGAGAGCGCGCGCCGTACGGCGGCCAGCAGTTCCGCACGACCGCCGTCCAGCGGCGGATTGATCTCGACCACCTGCCACCGCACCACGTCGGTCTCCACGAATGTCACGTCGGTCAGCTCGCCGTGCTCCACACTGGCCAGCAGGCAACCCTTGGCCCCCGTTTCGCGGACGTGACGTCCCTGCAGATTCCCCGCAAACGCGACAAAGGGACGGTCGCTCAACGGCGGGACCGAGCGCGCGTGAATATGCCCCAGCGCCCAGTAGTCGTAGCCGCGCTGCAGGAGCACATCCAGACTCGTCGCGGCATACGTGTCGTGCTCCGGGTGTCCCGTCAGGCTGGTGTGCAAGATGCCCACGTTGAAGTAACCCGGCACCGCCGCCGGGTAGGCGCTGGCCAGATCCTGCGTCTCGCTCTCGCGTGCAAACCCCTGGCCGTGCAGCGCGACTCGACAGTCGTCCAGCAACACCGTTTCGGGACGGTCCACGGCGAAGACGTGCACGTTGTCCGGCCACGTGAGCGTCGCCGGCACGCGGCTGGCTGCGTCGTGGTTGCCCTGCACGATGTACACGCGGATTCCGGCCCGCTGCAGCACGCGGAACTGCGACGCCGTCCAAAGACCGGTTTGCATGTCCGGCCATTTCCCGTCGAACAGGTCGCCCGCGATGACGACGAAGTCGACCGCCTGTTCGACCGCCACCCGCACCAGGTTTTGCAGCGCCTGCCGCGTGGCCCCCTGTAACCGCTCAAATGGCGCGCCGGCATAGGCCGCCAGACCGCGCAGGGGGCTGTCGATGTGCAGGTCCGCGGCATGGATGAACTTCACCGTCAGTTACCCCGCGCCTGACGCGCGGACGCACGTCACGCAGCGGGAACCAACCGCGTGACCTGGCCGCTGGCGTCGATGCGATAGACTGCCCGCGCACCGGGATCCGTCACCAGGAACGACTCGCCGTCCCGCGCCAGGCCCACCGGTTTCATCAACGGAGCACCCTCGACCCATTTCTGGGGCGCTCCCCCCGCAGGCACCTTCCAGATGACGTTGGCATAGTTGTCCGCCACGTAGGCCGTCTTGGCCCCGTCCAGGGCGATCTGCTGCGGGTACACGAACGGGCGGTCCGTCAACAGCTCTTCGACCGCCCCGGTCGCATCAATGCGGAGCAACTGCGTCTGGAGGCGCGACGTGACCCACAAGTCACCGTCCTGATCCAGGCACACGCCCACGATTCCTTTCACCTCCGCCAGCTTGACCGGCTCACCGCCTGCGGCGGGGATCTTCCAGACGCACGCCAGTTCCTGATCGGCGACCAGGATCTCCCCGTTCGGACGTACAGCGATCGCCGTGGGAATGCCGATCTTGCCCGACGTGAGCGGCACGGGCTCACCCCCGTCCGTGAATCGGTACACCTCGCGCGTCGCGCTGTCGCCGGCCAACAGCGCGCCCTCGTGATCGAGCGCCAGGCAGCGGACGGCATTGAGCGGCGTACGGTACTGGGGTGCGCCTTGAAAGAACTTCTCCAGTTTTCCGTCGGCGAACTTCCAGATGCCGTGGAAGTCTCGATCGGCGATGTAGAGCGTGCCGTCGGCGGCGGCAACGGCCGCCACCGGATACTGCAACTCCTGTCCTGCCACTTGCGCGCCGCTCCACCACAGACACCCCGCGACCAGCGCGCTGATCCGCCACTTGCAGCTCGGCTTCATCATTCGCTTCCCGACTACGCAGTTTCGTACAGCACGATGACCAGGATGTCCGACGAAGAGAATCCGTGCGAGGTGGACGAGCCCGTCTGCGGCGCGATATTCCCGGTCACCTGGACGATCTTCGCGCCGGTCTCCTGTGCCCAGGCGTTGATCTCCTTTTCCATGTTCCACAGTTCGCTCTCAATCGACTTGAAGATCTTGACTTGCCGCATCGTCCCGTCTCCCTCCACGTCATGAGACGCCCCGCACTGAACGCGTCGGCGTCCGACTCCGGATGCCGCGGCGGCTCGTGCCAACCACCCCTGTCTGCCCGGGTCAGTATACGTGCTGCCGGCTCTCGTTGGACAGACCCGTTCAACCGCCGCGCGGCACCGCGCCGGTCAGGAGTTCCCGTACCAGATCGTAGCCAATCACGAAAATCGCCAGATCCACCAGCATATGGCTGAGCCAGGGCCCGAGCAGCGACCGGCTGGAGGCGTACAGCCACGCCCACACAGCCCCCCCGACCGCCACGGCCAAGGAAAACAGGTAGGTCAGCGGCGACTGCCAGCCGAGAAACGTCGCCAACAGGACGACATGGTGCGCCATGAAGCCCAGACTCGACACCCCGATCGCGGTGCTCAGCGGCGCGTAGCGGTGCAGTTGTCCGAAGACGAACCAGCGCCAGTAGTACTCCTCCAGCAGCGAATGGGCCAGGGCATAGAACACACCGGTGGCGGCGTATTTCCAGAAGCGATCGAGCCCCAGATCGCGGACTTTCTCCACCGCCTGCAGTTCCAGCCCGGCCAGGGCCGCGCTCGCGCGGAACCACCCCAGATACACTGCCGCCGTGGCCACCAGGACTGCCAGGCCAAAGGCAAGTCCGGTCGGGACCCCCCGCATGCCCGGCCAGCGCAGTCGCGGCCGCTCGCCGCAGACCACGACCACCCACACGAGAGGAAACAGGAACTGGAGACACTTGCCGAGCGTGTACGCGCTCTGCTGGACACTCGCCGGAAAATCCGCCAGCAGCACGAAGTAGACCAGCGTCAACAACGTCGGATAAGTCAGTGCAGCAGCGATGGCGAACTTCCAGCTGCGCGGTGCGGCGCGCATGCCCAAGGGACCGACCGCGGCCGTCGTGGAATCTCCAGTCATCGTAAACCTCGCTTGGGCGCACCTTCGGTTGACCCGGCACAATAATCGGACATACTCGAGAGGTTGCCAGATGGCCTGCCGGTAAGTCAACCCACGACAGGGAAAATCGGCGCGTGGACCGCTCCGTAACCGCCCACGGCTTTCGCCCGGATGATCTTGTGCGGATCCGCCGCGACACGTTCGTCCAGTGTGTCGAACACCATCGGGACATCGCTTCGACCAATACTCGCGCCCTGTCCCTGGCGGAGGAGCCAGGACTGGCGCTCCCCGCCCTGGTGCTGACCGACCTGCAGACGGCCGGACGAGGACGCGGGGCGAACCGGTGGTGGTCGGACCGGGGTGCCCTGACCTTTTCGCTGGTGGTCCCGCGGAGCCACGTCGAGCCGCTGTCGGCGGGGTGGACACGCATGTCGTTAACCACCGGTCTGGCCGTCGGTGAGGCGCTGCAGCAGCTGCGACCCGGCCTGGAGCTCGGCCTGAAATGGCCCAATGACCTGTATGTCCGGTCGCGGAAGATCGGCGGCATCCTGGTGGAGGTGCCGCCGCGCGCTCCGGACCGCGTGGTGGTCGGCGTCGGCGTCAACGTCAATAACTCGCTGGCTTGTGCGCCTGCACCGGTGGCCGAGCTGGCCACGTCGCTGATTGACGTGACGGGCTACGCGTTTGATCTGACCGTGGTCCTTGTTCAAATGCTGCGCCATATCGCCGACGAACTGACGGCCCTGGCGCGCGCCGATTCCGCCCTGGCCCGTCGCTGGACCGTCTTCTGCATGCTCACCGGCCGGCAGGTGCGCGTTGCGGCCGGGCAACGGATCACGATCGGCACGTGTCAGGGCATTGACGAATCGGGCGCACTGCAGGTCGATACCGCGCACGGCCCGCAACGCTGCCTGAGCGGCGTCGTGACGGTGCTCGGAGGTGACTGATCATGGCCGACCGACGCCAGCACCGCGGACCTCACCCGGAAGACGCCGTGCTCTTTGCGTGTGACCAATGGCCGCTACTGCAGGCGGCGGTGCAGGATGTGTCGTGGTTGCTGACGCGCGCCTATGCTTGGGACTCGGTCCTCAAACTGGTCGGCGACCGATTCCGGCTCACCGCTCGACAGCGTCGGGCCGTACAGCGTTCGGCCTGTTCCGACCAGGCGCTGCAGCGACGTGCCGCCCGATGTCAACCGCTGGCGGCGCTGACGGGTCGTGTGGTCCACATCGATGGACTGAACATCCTGACGACCGTGGAAGCGATGCTGGCCGGCGGTGTGTTGCTGCGCGGGCGAGACGGGTGCGTGCGCGACATGGCCAGCGTGCATGGCACCTATCGCCAGGTGGCAGAGACCGAGCCGGCCATACGCCTGGTAGGCGAGCTACTGGCGGCCTGGAACCCCGCGTGGTGCACCTGGTGGTTCGACCGCCCCGTGTCCAACAGCGGCCGCGTGAGCCGGCGGCTGCTGACCTTGGCCCAGGCCGCCCAGTGGCCGTGGGACACCCAGCTCGTGCCCGACCCCGATCGGGAACTCAAGGTCGTCGGCGATCTGGTCATCACCGCCGACAGCGCGATCCTGGACCTGTGTCCCGCCTGGGTGAACCTGACGGCGGCGCTGGTGACCGACGCGGCACACGACGCCTGGATTGTGCCCATGGCTCTTGGCGGCGAGTCGAGCTGAACCACCGCGAAGGCGCGTGGGGCCGGCTTGGGGCCCAATCGCAACGCAACACCCGCAGAAGCGGACCGCTGCTCGTCGGGCGCCGGACATGGCGGCCTTGGCCTGCGGTGACCGACTCAGTTCGCCGAGGCATGGATCTCAATCGGCCTTGATCTTCCTCACGCGGTCAGCGGAGGCGCGGCAAGCTGCAATGCGGACCAGTACGCCCGAAGATGTTCGATGTCGCGGTCGCGCGGCATGAGCAGCGCCGCAACGCGTGTGCGCCGCAGCACCCCCTTTTCCAGCCGCGCGGCAAAATACGCGGTCGTCAGCGTCGTGGCACCGCCGGCCGCGTCCCACACGATTCGCGATTCGACCCAATCCGCCCGCGGGATCAGCTGACCATATGTGCATGCGCCCTCGGGCGACCGCAGCAACACCGCCGCACCATCCGGCGGCACGTCCAACCGGCACGGTCGCTGCGCATCCACTGCCAGCGATTCGCAGTCGCCGCGCTCTGCCGGGCCACGCAACAGGCTCCAGTCCCGACCGACCAGCACACTCGAAATCTCCATGCGCGGGTCACTGTCCAGCAGCTGCGTCTGTGCGGATATGATCGCCTCCAGGACGATGCCCCCATCCACGTCCGGCAGTTGACCGATCCGCCAGTAAACCTGCGTGCGCAGCGGACTGTTTGCGGTCTGCGCATAGGTCGCGACCATGTCTCGCCCGCGCACGTAAACGTCTTCCAGCGCGTAGCCGTGTCCGCCACTACTGAGCGCCGCCACACGCAGCAGCTGCAGCGCGGTCAGCGCTCGGCCACACCAACTGATCTCGTGGAGCCCTCGATCCGGCTGCTCCACATCAACGCGCAACAGCAAACTCGCAGTTTGCCAGCGCGCCGTTGACCCTTCGAGCGACCACATCCATCACGTCCCTGATGAACAAAAAAACCCCGCCGTCAGCAGCGAGGCATAACGGCGGGGCCGGAACAGAGAAGAGGCCGGTGTTCCCTCGGTCGGGAACCACCACACATATGATTCACAAAACCGGTTGGTGGTCACTTGCACCCAACACCCATCGGACCACACTCGTTGATGATAGCAGGATGCGCAAGCGTGTCCATAGTTTTGCACAAAAAATCAGGCGATCGATGCCTTACACAACAACTCATTTCGCGATAAGCTCCATTCCCCTCTGCTTGGTGGGCTGCGACAATAGATCGACAGCCCTCGATCGAACCTGGGGTCATCCAAGAGCGGCTGGACGTCGCCACCCGCAGACCCGACTACGTTCCGGCGAGACGACTGATGTTGAACGAATATGCCGCAGTGTGTGAGGAGGTCGCGCGGCGTTGTGGCCAGGTTCTGCTGGCCCTGCGCGGCAAGAGTGCGGTGCACCAGAAGGCGCCAAAAGACCTGGTGACCGAAGCCGATTTTGCGTCGCAGGAGGTGGCCCGCACGCTGATACGCGAAGCCTGTCCGGACCATCAGTTCGTGGGTGAGGAAACCCTGCCGGCGGGCCAAGTCGGCGACTCGCCCCCGCGCACCGCAGGGGAATACTGCTGGATCGTCGACCCCTTGGACGGCACGCTCAACTACGTGCGGGAACTGCCGAACTACGCCGTTTCTGTGGCCTTGCGGCGTGGCCCGGACATTTTGGTGGGCGGTGTCTACGACCCGGTTCTGGACGAGTACTTTGCGGCCGCGCAGGGCCACGGCGCGACGCTCAACGGCCGTCGGCTCGCCACCGCCACCTGCACCCAGCTGGCCCAGGCGCTGGTGGCGGCCAGCCTGCCGACCGAAGTGCCCCGCGATTCGCCCGATGTCCGGCGTTTTATTGAGGTGATGCACCGGGCCCAGGCGATTCGGCGGCTTGGATCGGCCGCGTTGAACCTCTGCTATGTGGCTGCGGGACGCCTGGACGCCTATTGGGCGACGTGCGTGAAAGTGTGGGATGTTGCCGCGGGACAGTTGATTGTCCGGGAAGCCGGCGGACACCTCACCCACCCGGACGGCACGGATTTCACGCTTGACCGGCCCCAGTTGGTCGCGGCGGCCACGGCGGCGCTTCATCGCGAGCTGGTGGAGGTCCTGAGAACCAGCGTGTTGCGCCGGCCGCACTGAATCCCTCGCAGGTGGCAATTCCTAACTGCGGTCGTCGGCCGCGACGCCGCCCCAATGCCCATGGGCCGGGCCGAAATATGTTGGCCGGCTGCCCAGGCGAGCCTAAACTAGAGGGATAGTGAATGGGCTTGTCTGTGCACATCTTCTGCACGAACGGAACCTCGGTGACACGTCACGCCACGTGTCCCCTCAATCGCGAGATCGCTGTGCGAGTCTGGTGGGCCATGCTGGTGTGCGTCTGGGCCATGTCCGGCGGCGGGCTTGAACCGCGCGGGCTGGGGCAGGACGCTCCCGGCTCCACGGCACAGGCGCCGCCGACGCCGCCCGCCGAAGAGGTGCAACCGCGGGGCATGTATCTGCGGAACGAAAAGGGTGAGCTGGTTTACGTTCCGGACGTATCGTACGAGCAGTTTGAGCGTCTGCTGAAGATCGAACGGAACCTGGTCAATCCACAGCGGCCCGCCGTCGTCATCACCAATCTGGAGATCGACGCGACGGCATCCGAATCCCGTGTGGCTGCTGACGTGACCGTGCAGCTGGAAGGGCGTGGTGCCGAGGGTGGGGACGCGAACGATTGGTTTCAAGTTCCGCTGCGGCTGGGGGACACGTTTCTGGTCAGTCCCCCGACGTTTGACGGGCCGGGCGAGCATTTTCTCACGTTTGACGGCCCAGACAACGGGTACGTGTGCTGGCTGCAGCGGGGCTCGGGGTCGGCGCTTCACACGGTGAAGTTGGCGCTGGCGATACCTGTCGAGCGGGTGGGAAACGAGACACGGCTCGCCCTATCCCTGCCGGCTCCGCTGGCGTCGCGTTTGGCGCTCAAGGTCCCGGAGGAGGCCGCCGAGGGAACAGTGCGCGATGGGGCGGGCGCGGCGGGACGGCCGCTGACGTTTGAGACGACGCCCGAGGGGCAGGGGCAGTTCGTTGTGCGGGGGGTCCGGGGAGATGTGGCGTTCACCTGGCACGCCCAGCAAGCGGTTGAGCAGCGTGCAGAGGTGCGTCTGGACGTGCTGGGCGCGGTGCGTTTGACGGCGGATGAACGGCTGCAAGAGGTGCGCAGCGAAGGTACGTTCGTGGTGCGTGGTGTCGGGTGTGTCGTCGACACATTTCAGGTGCGGTTGCCCCCCGGGCTGCGGTTCCGCGAATCTCCAGAACCCGGTTACGAAGTGCGCTTGTTGCCGGCCGAAGGAAACGCGGGTGCCAGCGGCCAGCTTGTCGAGGTGCGTCTGGACCGTCCGATGGCAGGTGAGGTGTCGATCCGTCTGTTGGCCGAGGTGCCGGCAGCCGGCGAAGATACCGCCTGGCCGCTGAACGTCACGCAGTTGGTCGAACAGTCCACGGAATTCGAACCGGCGCGGTTTGAGTTTCTGGGAGCGATTCGGCACCGCGGGCAGGTGGACGTGATCGTCCAGGGGGACTGGTCGCTGGAGGACCGCGAGGACCCCGACCTGCCGCGGGTGGACCCGGGTCCGGTCGTGGCGGCGCCGCAGGCGACCGTGGCGCGGTATCGCTACTACAATCAGCAGCGTCCGTTGCGGTTCACGATTCGGCAGAAGGCGACTCGCATTGCGGTCGAACCGACGTACGACGTGTTCATCGATGCGCATCAGGCGCGGCTGCGGGCGCGGCTGGTCTGCCGCACCAGCGGTTCGCGCGCGGCGCCGCTGGCCATTCGGCTGCCGTTCTGGGTGGCCGAGGTGGTGCGATTCGTCGACGTGGAAGGAGTTGCGCCCCTGAACCTGGGGGAGACGAATCCGCTGGTGGTGCCGATCCCGCTCGAAGCCCAGAGTGCGAAGAAGTTCACGCTGGAGATCGAGGCGCGCCAGGATCTGACCGCCAGCGTGGTGACGGGCACCGGCCCGTTGCGGGTCGTCCTGCCGCTGCTGGAGGCGACCAACCCCTCACGGGCGAACGTGGTGGTGAGTCCGGCGACGGTGACGATGATCGCTGCCGACAATATCTTGCTCACGCCTCGACCGCAGCAACTCAAGGCACTCGCGCCGCTGTTTGGCTCGCCCGCGGGCGTCCTGCCGGATGCGGACGGTGCGGCGGCCGAACGTGCGCCGGACGCGAAGGAGAGCGACGCGTGGGATCAGGCCAGTGGCGTGCGGTATCGCTATCGCGACCGCGGTTCGACCGAGCAGGCAGTGTTCGTGGGGGACATCAAGATCCAGCCACAGATGATTACGGCGCGAGTCACGACGGCGGTTACACTGACCCGCGCGTCGGCGAGTGTCGAACAGCGTCTGGCGTATATGGTGCTGCACGAGCCGGTGGAGTCCCTGTCGTTTGCGTACGGCGAGCGATTGGCTGGCGATGCGCGGTTCGGACTGCGCCTGTTTCTGCAAGATCAGCCGCTGGTACCCACGTTGGAACCGGCCACGGTGTCCGAGCGGGCGCGGATGTGGGTGCGGCTGCCTCGCCCGTTAAGCGGGCCGTTTGAGCTGCGTGTCGTTCATGCGCGGCAGGCCATGCCCGATATCGCACCGGACACAGCCGCGACCATCCCCTTGGCGCTGCTCGTCCCGGCCACGCGCGGCGAGACCAATACGTCCATTGTGGAGAACACGCTCACGGTGGTCCACGAAGACGCGTTTCGCGTCGAACCGGCCAATGCGGCCTGGACACCGGTGGAGCATGAATCGAGCCGCGGGCGCACGGTCCTGATGGCGGCGTCCGAGGGCGCGGACCCGGCACTGCGTGTGGCGCTGCGCGGCGCGCAGTCGGTGGGCAACACCGTGCTGCAGCAGTACTGGATCCAGTCGTGGTTCAGCGGACCGCAGCGTCGAGACCGGGTGGTGTTTCGCGTGCAGAGCACCGAGCCGACGGTGCGCGTGCTGCTGCCGCCGATGGACGGCGGCCAAGTACGTCCTGTGCAGCTGGCGGTGGATCAGCAGGAAGTCGTGTTGCCGCCCGAGAGCCGGCCCGGTGAGGTGATTGTGCCGCTTCCGGTCGACGTGGATGGCGGGCCCCGCGAGCACGTCGTTGAGCTATGGTACATTGGCAGCTCGGCCGGTGCTGCGCCGGGCGGCCGGACGCTGGAGGCGGCCACCGTAGATGCGGTCGATCGCGCGGAGCAGGCCTTCTGGCAAATCGTGTTGCCGCGAAGTGAGGTTGTTGTACGGCGCGATTCCCGCGCGTCGTCCGAATTGCGCTGGCAATGGGACGGGTTCGGCTGGCGCAGGCACGCGGCGCGCGAGCAAGCGGACCTGGAGGCCTGGACCGAAGCCAGCCGGCAGGATGCGCCCCCCGGCAGCACGAACCGCTACGTCTTCACGACCTGGGGTGCCCCGCGACAACTGGTGCTGACGACCGCGTATCGTTCGTGGCTTCTGCTGGCCGCCTCCGGCGGGATCTTCTTGGTCGGCCTGTTGTTGATGTATGTCCCCTGGTTGAGGCATCCCGCCGTGTTGTTCGCCATGGCGCTGGCGACCGGCACGCTGAGCGCTGCGTACCCAGAGGCGGCGATTCTCGTGGCGCAGGCCGCCGTGCTGGGCGTGCTGATGGCCGTGTTGGCCCAAGGGTGTCGCTCCGGGTTGGCCGCGCGTGCGCGCGTGCCGCGCGGGGCGCGCGCGGCGCGCCCGGTATCGGATTCCCAGGTCCAGGGAGGTGGCGTCCGGATGCCGCGGGCTGAAGGCAGTTCGCGGATCGCGCCGACCGCCGTTCCGCTTCCCCTCCAAATCCCCGCGACGGACTCCAAGTCATGATCCGCAGGGCACCCCGCATACTGGCACTGGGGGCGATCCTCACCGCCCTGCTGCCGCTGCCCGCGGCGCCGGCCGATGATCCCGCACCGGCGGCGGCTCCCTTGCGATATCGCCGCGTGCTGGTTCCACGCGAGGCCCTGACCGAGCTGACACGCGGGTACCTGCCGATGAAGCGGGACGAGTTCGCGGCGCGAATGGCCGACATCGCAGCGGCCGCCAGCGCCGCAGAAGGGCGTGCCGCCTGGATCGCGTCGGCGGAATACACAGCACGGTTCGACGCCGGCCACTTCGTGACGGGAATGGCTCGGCTGCACATCGTCCACACGGCGGCCGAGCCGGCGTACGTGGCCCTCGCGCCGGCGAAACTGGCCATGGGTCCCGCCACCTGGCAGAGTCAGCCGGCGCCGCGCGCCGCGACAGTCGGGACCGATCCGGCCGGGAACAGCGTGGTCCTGGTGACCGAATCGGGTGTGCTGGAATATCCGTGGACGCTGCGCGGCGTGGCCAGCGAACGCGGTGAGTACCGGTTTGCGGTGGCGGTGACGGCGGCACCGGTCCATCGCCTCACGATCGACATCCCCGACACGCACGAACTGCTGACGGACCAGGGCCTGATTGTCGGCGTGGACGAGGCGCCGCCAGTTGCCGCACAGGGTGAGACGACCGTCGCGCTGCGCCGCTGGAGGGTGGAGCTGGGGGGGCTGTCGCTGCTGGAGTTGACGGTGGCGCCGCGCGAATCGAGTAGTCGACGGCGGCGGCTGGTCAGCGTCGAGCAGGACTCGCGGTATCGACTCGAATCGGACTCCGTGCACGTCGCCTGCGACATCGATCTGGACATTCACAACCAACCGCTGGGGGAACTGCAGCTCGAGGCCGACGACACCCTGCAGGTCACGGCCGTGCGATTGGGCAACCTGGATCTGGACTGGCAGTCCCTGCCGGGCAGCGATGCCGCGGGGCAGGTGATCCGGATCCCGTTTGCCGAGCGACTCACGGGCACGCATTCCACGTTGCAGGTGTCCGCGGTGGCGGCGCTGCAGACGCAGACCAGCTGGCGTCTCCCCACGCTGCGGCCCCGTCAGGTGTTGTGGCGGCAGGGCACCATGTCGCTCGAAGTGCCGGATTCGCTGGAGCTGCGTCATTTGCAGGTGTACCAGGCGCGGCAATCGGCGGGGACGGCGCCGACGGACGACTCGCGGAGCACGACACTGCAGTTCGAGCTCTTTGGGCCCGAAAGCGCGCTGGAGGTCGTGCTCGCGCGACGGACGTCCGATGTGGTGGCCGAGACCGGTACGACGATCGACATGAACGCGGGGGCGGTCACGGCGCTGGTGGTCGCCGATCTGCACTGCCGGAGCGGGGAGCGGTTTGCCCTGCAGGCGTTGGTACCCAACGCCTGGGCGGTGGACGGGGTGGAGGCGGAGCCCGCCGCGGCCGTCCACGACTACCAGTTCGTGGCCTACGAGGCGCAATTCAAGCGTCTGCAAATCCAGCTCGCCCAGCCGCTGCAGCCGTCGCGCGCGGTGCGTCTTACGATTCGCGCGCATCGCAGCCCGAGTGTCTTTCTCGGACCGGAAGACCTGCGACCCGTGCAGTGGCTCGCGATGACGCACACGACGCGACTGGTCGCCCTCGTACCCGACACGAATTTCCGGTTGGACCTGAGCGGAGACGCCGCGCTCGAGCGTCTGGACCCCACCGGGCTCGCACCGGCGGATGCGCGCCGGCTCCAGTTGCGGGCGGGAAGCCTTGTGTTTGACGACGACGAGCGGGCAAGCCGCGTCGCCGTGACCATGGCCCGCGAAGAGCCGGAGTTTGCGGCCAGTGTGACCGTCGACGTGGACGTCACCCAGGATGCACTGATCGAGTCGTATCGCGTGGTCTGCACCCCGGACGCCACCCCGCTGGAACGAGTGCAGATTCACTTCTCGGAGCCGCGAGCGGCCGAACTGGTCTGGCGCTGGGTGGGTGACGAGCCCGGGATCTTGAGCGCGCGCCGCCTGCGCGAAGGCGCGGAGGAGGGAGCTGGATTGCCGTTGAGCGGGGAGAGCTGGGAGATCGTGTTGCGGACGCCGCAGCGATCGCCGTTCGAGCTGCGCGGCCAACGGACGACAGCGGGCTCGCCGCCACGCACGGTATCGCTGGCGACGCTCCCCGACGCCGTGTCCCATGACGGACAACTGACGCTGCGGGCCAAGGACGGTCAACGGTTGTCGGTGCAGGCCCAGGCCGTCACTCCGATCCCGTGCGATCCAATGCCGCCGGACGCCGCGCCTACCCCGCGTGCGTGCTACCGCTACGATGCGTCGAAGACGGCGCGGGTCACGATCCAGCGGCTCGCGGACGGAGGTGGTCCCGCCGCCCTGTGGGCCTGGCGGTGCCGCGTGCGGGCGCAGCGCGCGCCGGAGGGCGAGACCCGGGTGGCAGCCACGTATTTCCTCGAAAACACGGGCGTGGCGGAGCTGCGCGTCGCCCTGCCGGCAGACAGCACATGCGAAGGATGGGACATCAACGGAGAGCCGGCCCCGCGGGCACTGCGCACGGACGGCGCGGGGAGCTACCTCGTCACGTTACCTGCCGGACAGCGGTTCCCCCGGGTCGAGATCCGGTACGCCTGCCCAGGCCGGCCCCTGGGTATCTGGAGCGAGGTGTCCGTCGAACTGCCGCGTGTGGACATCCCGGTTCTGGACCGTCGTGTCAGCCTGTGGCTTCCACCCGGGTATCGCCCGCGGCCGACGGCCACCGCGGCCGGGCACGACCCGCTGCCGACCTGGACACAGCGCCTGCTGGGGCCGCTTGCCGCACGCCCTGGTGACGATCACGCTTCGCCCACAGCATCGTCCCTCTGGTCCCGGCTCACGCGCAGCACGGCGGCCGTTCCGGACGGCGCCGGCCCGGGAACGTCCTTCCTGGAGCAACTGGGGTCGGTCGTGCTGGCCGGGCAGTCCGAGTCCGCGCGCGAGCCACGCACGTGGCGGATGGCCCTCAGCCAGTGTTTCGCCGTGGGAGCGCAGCCCTCCGCGTCGGTGGTATGGGTCGACGCCGATCTGCTGGCGCAGGAAGGCTTCTCGCTCGCAGCCACCGTCCCGCCGCCTCGCGGCGAGACGCCGATAACCGCCGCGGGATCGGTACTGCGGCAGGCGGGCCTGCTGCTGGTCGTGCATCGCGACAAGCTGTATTTGACCAGCAGCGCGTTGGCGGCGTGGTATCCGTCCCCAGGGGAATGGCTCGCCGACGGCGTGCTGTTCGTGCCGCGCTGCCCGTCGCCGTTGACCGCCGAACTGGACCGGCTGGAGGCAAGCGACCGGCGTGTGCCGGTGCCGCTCCCGACGTGGACGGCGGTACCGACCTTGGCGGACTCTCCGTGGCAACGGTCCGACAGCCGCTCACACGGGGACGGGCCGCAGAGCAGCGGTCGCTGGTGTGATGTGTCCCCCGATGCCGCGACCGGACGTTGCACGCTGCGCGTCGAACGGCCTGCGGTGTTGTGGGCGATCGGCTGGTGCTCGCTGGTCGGCATGGCCGCTGGTCGGCATGGCAGGACTGGTCGCCTGCGTGAGCCGTTGGCACCGCGGGCTCCTCTTGTGGCTGGTGCTCGTCGCCGCCGCGGCGGCGTCCGTGCCGCCGAGCCTCGTGCCGCTCACGTCGAGTCTGCTCCTGGGAACGCTCGTCGGGCTGCTACTGATCGTCGCACGTGCGCGGTGGCTATCCGCACCGGCGGCGGCCGGCGACGCGCCGTCGGGGTCGGCCCCCCGGGTCGTGCCGGTCGTGGCGGTGTTCATGCTTGCCGTGGGACTGGCTCTGATGAGTGTGCGTCTGGCGACGGCCGCTGCCCCCCAGGACCCTCCGCCTGCCGACGCCGGCCCGCCCGTCTTTCCCCTGGTGGTCCCCGTGGACGACAATCTGGCGCCGGTCGGCCAATATGACTATCTCCCCGGGGAGTTCTATGACGCGCTGCATCGCCTCTCCGTGGCCGACGCGAGTACGCGGCGCGGATGGCTGGCCACGCAGGCGAAATACCGCATCGCGTTCCACACCAGACCCCAACGCGCAACGCTGGAGATCACCACCGTCTCGGTGGCGTATCAACTGCAGGTCCTCACGGCGCAGGACCGGCTGTGGTTCCCGTGGGACGGCCAGTCGCAGGAAGTCGAATTGCTCGAGGCACAGTGGAACGCGCAGCCGATCGAATTGGAGTGGAACGCGACACGCACGGCGTTTTCCGTGCCGGCGGCGCAGGCTGGCCCAGGCACGCTCGAGCTGATGTTGCGGGCGGAGGTGCGCGAGGAGCCCGGGACGCGGCAGTTTCGCTGCGCGATCCCGCGGATTGCCCAGTCGCAACTGGAATTGAGCTTGCCTGTCGGAGCGCCGGCGCTTCAGGTCACGTCCGCGATCGGAGGCACACAGGTGGATGGAGTCACGGGCGTTCAGCGCGTGGAGCTGGGCCCGGCGGAGTCTCTGGAACTGCGGTGGTCGTCTGGTACCGCCGAGGAGGCGCCGGTGCGACCGGTCCCGGTGGCGGAGCTCCTGTGGCTCAAGGTCTGTCCGAAAGACCATCCGGAGTCGGTGCGGCTGGCGGCGCGGCTGCAACTGCAACCGGCAGGTCAGCGCGTCACCGAACTGACGCTTCGTGTCGATCCCCGCCTGCGCTACGTCGCGCCGGCGGAGGCGACGGCGTGCGAGGTGACCACGGCCCCCGCAGACGCGACCGACGACGTGCGGATGACCTTGCGGTGGCCCGCACCCGTGGAGAGCGAGACGACGGTGCAGCTGGAGTTCGAACTGCTGAACGCATCCGGACTGGGCAACGTGCCGCTCCCGCGACTCGAAACGGTCGGCACGCGGACCACCCGCCGCTGGCTGGCGATCAGCGTAGCGCCAGACTTGGAATCAACACCCGCATCGTCCGAGTTGTTCGAGCCGCTGGAAAGTGCCGAGTTCCTTGCGGCGTGGGGAGAAAGCGAGTCGGCGCCGCAGCTGTGTTATCGCATGGTCGCCGAGGATCCCGGCTGGAGCCTCGCCACGCGATCGCGTCAGCCGCTCACGTCTTCGCGCGAGCGCGTCGACGTCAGCGTCGGCCCCGACCACCTGGATCTCGTGCTCGAGGCCGAACTGGAGACCACCAACGGGGAAGTGTTTCAGCATCGTGTCACGGTCCCGCCGGACATGCAGGTGACCTCGGTCGTCTTGCTGTCGGGACAGACCGATCTGGCCACACCGGTCGTGCACGACGGATCGGGGACGATCAGTATCTTCCTGCGCGGTGGCGTCGCGGGCGTGCAGTATCTGATTCTGCGCGGGCATCTGCCGCGGCCCCCCGGCTCGGTCGCCCCCCCGCTGCCGCACCTCGCGTTGCGGGATGTCACCGTGCGGAGCCAGTCGGTCTACGTCTACCGGCAACCGGAAGTGCTGTTGGAGGTGCGGGCTCCGGCGTCGATGGCACGCGTGTCGGGCGCTGCCGCGGGGAAGTACCGCGAGTCCTACGGCCGCCTGGCAGCCGCGTTTGCCGCCTACAACGGCAGGCTGACCGGTTGGGACGAGGCGACGCTGCAGATCCAAGCCAACGATCCTCAGGTGGACGCGCGGCTGGTGGTCGTTCTGCAGCGCGACGCCGACACCTGGATGGCGGTCGCCGACGTCGATGCGCGCGTGGTGGGCGAGACCCCGGCAGTCGTGGACACGTTCCGGTTCGAACTGCCGCCCGAATGGGTCGGTCCGTTTACGCTCGAACCGGCCGCCCCCTACGAAATCCGGGCTCTGCCGGGTCAGCGGCGGCAGTTGGTCATCCGGCCGCTCCAGTCGGTACCGGATCGCCTGCAGCTGCGGATTCGGGGGGTCGTGGAACTGGGCCCCGCGGAGCGCGGCCGCACGCCCGACATCATGCCGCTGGACGTCGCGAACGTGGAGCGGTTCTTCGTGCTGCCGACGCGTTGGGATCAACAGCGGATCGAATGGACGTCGCCGGGCCTCGTGGAAGTGCCGCTGGCGGATGTGGTGCCGGCCGATCTGGCGGACCCGGCTGCCCAGATCGCCTATCGCGTCTGGTCGAAGCCCCGAGCCGTGATTACGCAGGTCCGGCACGAGTCGGGTCAACGGCAAATTGCGTTGGCTGACGTGCACGTCCGCGGCACCGCCGAGGGACGCTGGTATGGTCTGGTAAGCTTTGCCATTCAGCCGGCCGGGACCGGCACGTGCACGCTGGAGGTACCCGCGGACACCGACCTGGTACACGCGGAGATTGACGGCGTGCCCGCCATGCTGGTGCCGTTGGGCGAACGCCGCTGGCAACTTCGTCTGGTGTCCGACCAGCTTTCGCAGCAGTTGACCGTCGTGTTTCGCCGCACGGGCTCGGACCGCGTGGTGCCCGTGCCGGAATTACTGACCATTCCCTGGATCGCGGATGTCCCCGTGCGGCAGACGTTATGGACCGTGTATCGCGCGGCGGGAACGCCGTGGGAAGAGACGGGAGACCCGCGCGCGCGGGTCCCGGCAGCCCATCAGGAATCGCTGCGGTTGGCCACCACGGCGTATCTGGTCGAGACGGCGGCGGAGGCCGTGCTGGACAACCCGCCGCGGGATGTCCAGGCCTGGTACACGCCGTGGGCCGAACGGCTCGCCTCAGCCACCGCGCGACTGGCACACGCGCACACCTGGACGGACAGTCCGGAGGGTGCGGCGAGCGCGGAGGCGACGGACGCCGTCCTGCGGCAGCAGGAGCTGATCGCGCAGCGGCTGAAGGTGGCCCCCACCGTATTGGACTTTTTGCGGCAGACGAATCGACAACCGCAACCGCAGGACGTGTGGGCGTTCGCGGCGGGCGGACGGATCGCCGCAGACTATTACGTCTTCGCCGCCGGGGTGCCCGCGCTGTCCCTCCGAGCAGCGCCCCAGGGTGGCGCGTCCTGGGGGACCTCGGTGCTCTCGGCGGCCAGCATCGTGGCTCTCGCCGCAGCCCTCTGGTTCCTGGCTCGTTGCGGCGTGGTCGCCCACGCGTGGCAACGCTGGCCCCAGGCGCTGGGCGTGCTGGCCGGCGTAACCTGGTGGCTCGTGGCCGCACCCGATGTGCTCGGCTGGCTGGTCGTGATTCTCTGTGTGTGGAACGCCATTCGTCTGCCCTGGGCCGAGCGGGTCGTGCGGGCAGACAAGTCGGAACACGACGCGGCGCCCCCCGCCGGTCCGGTGTCGGCAGACCCGGCGACGACGACGCCAACCGGCTGAGATCGTCACCGGGCCGCATGGCAAGGCCGTCCGCCCGACCCCGCTGTCGCATCGCGCCGCGAAGCGCTGCGCCACGTGCCGCCGCGCGTCTCCCAGGACCTGAAAATCCCCAGTTCGTCTTGGCACGTACGCCGCCTTGTGATAGGTTACGACCCCGTTGGGAGCGGCCTAGACGATTGGGCTAACAGGGAAGGAATCCGCGATGCATCCCGTGGATAAACAAGAGGTTTGCGTCCACATTCGATGGATGATCCGACGCGACATGCCAGAGGTGCTGGCCATTGAGAGTGAGAGTTTCGAATTCCCGTGGTCCGAGGATGATTTCATTCGTTGCCTGCGGCAGCGGAACTGCATCGGCATGGTCGCCGAGCATGACGAGCGAGTGGCAGGCTTCATGATCTACGAGTTGCACCGCAATCGGCTCCACATTCTGAATTTCGCGGTGGCGGCGGAATTTCGCCGGCGCGGGGTCGGCCGGCAGATGGTCGAGAAGCTGATCGGAAAACTGTCCAGCCAGCGGCGCAACCGGATCATGCTCGAGGTGCGTGAGACGAATCTGGCGGCGCAGCTCTTCTTCCGCGATCTGGGGTTCCGCGCCGTGTCCGTACTGCGGGATTTCTACGTCGATACGACCGAAGACGCGTACTTGATGCAGTATCGCTTCCGGACGTCCGCGGACTCGGAGACGCCGGTCGCCGTCAACCGCATCTCCCGACTCGCCGGCTGATCAGAGTGCGTTCAGCGCAATGGCCTGGACCTCCAGTCGCACGAGGTCGATCACCGCCACCGACGGCGGGTAACCGCAGTGGATGGCGCCGGGGTTGACCACCAGCGTGCCGTTCACCATGCGGCACTCGGCGCGATGCGTGTGGCCGTAGCAGACGACGTCCCAATCGCGGCAGTCGACAAGCGCCCGGAACTGCGCTTCGTCGTCACCATGCAGCCAGGCCACGCGCCGATTCCCGACGTTCAGGGTCCCGCAGCGGCCGTGCAACACCTGGCCCGCCTGGGCGGTGATCGCCGCGTGCAGCCGGCGGCTGTTTCCATCGACATTGCCCAGCACGAAATGGGTCGGCCAGTCGCCCAGCAGCGCCGGAATGTCGGGCGACCCGATGTCGCCGCAATGCACGACCAGTTGCACGGCACGCGTGCGGAACTCCTGCACGGCGCGCGCCGTGGTAGCCACGTCGCCGTGCGTGTCGCTCAACACGCCCAGCCACCGCACGGCGCACAGCGGTTGGCTGGTCTCGTCAACCGTCGGCCGCGTCGTGCCGGTCGACGACCGCGCACGCATGCCACCCTGTTCGGCCATCAACCCTCTCGCTGGGTGTATCGCGTAGTTCGCCCCTGAGCAGTACCATCATACGAGGAAGCGGCGGGCCGTCCAACTGCCCGCGGCCGGGAACGCGCGCCGTCGCCGCGTGACGCCGATGTCGGCTCGCGCGATGCGGACGCGCGGCTGAACCTGTGAGATCGAATTGCACCCCCGGGACCGACGCCATGTTCGTTGTGCTGACGCTGCTGGCTGCGCTGCTCGTCGTCAGCACGATCTGGTATGTGCGCGTGGTGCGGTCCACCGGCTACACGGCGGGGCAGACCTTCTTCTGGCTGTTTGCCCGCTTCCTGGTGCGCTGCATGTGGCGCACGCGGATCACCGACCCGTTTCCGCTCGACCCGCACGCCAACGGCGTCGTGATCTGCAATCACCGCTCAAGCATCGACCCGTTCTTCATCCAGGTGTCGGTCCGGCGCGTCATCCACTGGATGGTCGCTCGGGAATACTGTGAACACCCGATCATGGGCTTTTTCCTGCGGATCGCCGAGGTTATTCCCGTGAACCGGGGCGGCATCGACACGGCGTCCACCAAGGCGGCGATTCGCATCGTGTCCCAAGGCGGTGTCGTGGGCATGCTGCCGGAAGGACGGATCAATACCGGCGAGGACCTCATGGGTCCGGTCCGCCCGGGCGCCGTGCTCGTGGCGCTCAAGGCACACGCGCCCATCATCCCGTGTTACATCCACGGAGCGCCGTATGGCGGAACGCCCTGGAGCCCGTTCCTGATGCGGGCGCACGCGAGCGTCCGCTACGGCCAACCCATCGATCTGTCACCCTTCTACGGTCGCGAGAAGGAGCCGGAGGTGGTCCGGCAACTGCTGGTCGAATGCGTCCGCGCGATCGCCGCATTGGCGGGCCGACCCGAGTTTGAACCGCGGCTGGCGGGGCGGCACTGGTGCGCCAAGGCGGTTCAGCTTGAGGAGGACCCCGCGGACAGTGGCCTTCCGGAGGAGATGGACTCGCCATGACAGCGGAATTGACCGGCCGCGTAGCGGCACTTACGGGCGGCGGCGGAATTCTGTGCAGCGCCATGGCCCATGCGCTCGCACAGCACGGGGCCGCCGTCGCCGTCCTGGACGTGAATCTTCCGGCGGCGGACCAGGTGGCAGAGCAGCTGCGCCACTCGTACCACGGCCGGGCAATCGCCGTCCGCGTAGACGTGCTCAGCAAAACCAGTCTCCAGGACGCTGCGGCCCAGATCCATGCCGAGTTAGGACCGGTTGACATCCTGATCAACGGTGCGGGAGGCAACAAGCCGGAGGCCACAGCCGGCCCACATCAGTCATTCTTTGACATCCCTGCCGACGCCCTGCAGTGGGTCTTTCAGCTCAACTGCCTCGGCACAATACTCCCCTGCCAGGTGTTTGTGCCGGACATGGTGACACGTCAGCAGGGCGTTGTGATCAACATGGCGTCCATGGCCGGCATCCGGCCGCTGACGCGGGTCGTGGCCTATGGAGCGGCCAAAGCCGCCGTGGCCAATTTCACACAGTGGCTGGCTGTGCACCTGGCGCAGGAATACAGTCCCGCCATCCGGGTCAATGCCATTGCCCCCGGATTCTTCCTCACCGCCCAGAACGAGTTTCTGCTGCTGGACCGGGAGACGCGGCAGCCGACGGCGCGCGGACGTGCCATCCTGGACCACACGCCTGCCCGGCGTTACGGTCAGCCCGAGGATTTGCTCGGCACGCTGTTGTGGCTGGTCAGCGATGCCGCTCGCTTCGTCTCCGGGGCCGTGATCCCGGTCGATGGCGGCTTCAGCGCCTGTAGCGGCGTGTAGAACGCAGCCGGCCGCAGCCATGCAGAAGGCTGGGCGCTCACTTCGTTCGTCCCCAGCCACCCGATGGGTCGATGGCGGCTCGAGCGCCGGCAGCGGCGTGGAGGATCCGCCGCACGGCCCGTGCGCCGGCGCGCAGTCGCCGCACCACATCGTGCTGGTCGCGTCCGGAGGTCAGCAGAGTCAGCAGTGGCTGCCCCGCCGCGACGCGTGTCCCGGCAGGGGGCACGTCGGCGATCCCCCCGGCCGCGAGCCACGTCGCTGCGGCGGGGAGGTGTGCGGCTGTAAGATCGTCAATCACAGCATCCCGCGTGGCATAGACGACGGCCTTGCCGTACGCGGACGCGGCAGAACATGCGACCGGCGGCGGCAACAGCCCGTGCAGACAGGCGTCTCGATGCCACCGGATGGTCACGATGCCCAGCGCGCGCTCCACCACTTCCACCGACGCCGTGTAACGCGGATTGACTTCCACGGTCCACACCTCGTCCTCCGCCACGATCGCGTCGACGCCGAAGAGGCCGCGCAGGCCGAACGCCTGCGCCAGACTCACGCCCACGCGACAGAACTGGTCGCGCACGGCGGCGTTCCAAGCGGCCAGGCCGACGGACCCCACGTACTGGAAGTCACGAGCCCCGGCCCACCGACAGCCCACCAGCTGCCGCGTGATGCCGATCAACTGCGCGTCCCCGGCAGCCGCGACGAACACCGCCCCGCAAGCCACCCCCGCGATCCACGGCTGGAAGTACCACGCCCTCTCGGGTGCCCGCACATCGGCCGGCCCGGCGGACTCGTGCGGCGTCCCGTGCGGCGAACCGCCTGCGGCCGTGTCGGTTCCCAGGGGTGTGCTGGGCGACAGCGCGACGCGGCGGACTCCCGTGCCGCCACAACTGCGCAGGGGCTTGCGCATCCAGATGCCGCCCACGGCCGGCTGCCGGCGCGGCGGAGGATACCGCAGACCGGCCGCATCCAGCGCGGCTGCGACTTGCCAGGGATCGCGGACCTGCCGCAACGTCGCGCCCGCGTTGCCCCACAGCGTATGGCGCTGCGAGACGGCGTCCACCAAGTCCGGCTCGTTTTCGAGCCCGCCCGTGTACATCCAACTGACGGGCGGCAGCTGTGCGGCCATCGGCAGCAGGCCGTGCGGGTAGGGGACAACGCGGATCGCGCGGCCGCAGCTGTGCAGATCGCCATCGCAGAACATGTCCGCGGCGGTCACCCGAAATCCGGCCCGCTGCGCCGACGCGGCGGCCGCTCGGGCAGAGGCCCCAGCAATCAAGATCGGCTCAGCCATGCCTCCACTTTCCGCACTCGCGCGCCGGAATTCGCGTCGCTGCTTGGCCACGTGATTTTTCGGCCCGTTGCCGGTCGTGCGGTTGCATTTGGCCGCAGGTCTGCTACCTTCGCGGCTTGGAAACGGGCAACCACTATTCTAGGTGAGGAGAAACAAACATGTCCATGTACATCGGCGAAGCGTTGGTCGGCGAAGGCGACGAGATTGCCCACATTGATCTGATGATCGGCTGCAAAGACGGACCCGTCGGCGTGGCGTTTGCCAACGCCTTGGCCCGACAGAGCGCGGGGCATACGAATCTGCTGGCGGTGCTCACCCCGAACCTGGCGGTCAAGCCGGCCACCGTGTTGATCACCAAAGTCACGATCAAGGGGATGAAGCAGGCGGTGCAGATGTTCGGGCCCGCCCAGGCGGCTGTGGCCAAAGCGGTGGCGGACAGCGTTGCCGCCGGTGTGATTCGGGCCGATCAGTGCGAGGATCTGGTAATTGTCTGCGGCGTCTTCATCGCGCCGACGGCCGAGGACAACAAGAAGATATACGACTACAACTACGAGGCCACCAAGCTGGCCATCGCGAATGCCATGGGAGGGAAGCCTTCGGCGGCGGAAGTCGTGGCCGGCAAGGACAGCGCCCAACACCCGTTCAAAGGGTTTTAGTTAGGGTTCGCGTCAGCCGACGGTCTGCGTGGCGGCTCGGCGCGAGTCCCGGATCGCGCCGAGTCCGCTTCTTCTGCTGCCCGACGCGCATCAGCGCCCAACGCTTCTCGCCACCACGAGGTGCCACATGTCCCGGCCGAAAATCCTGCTGCAACTTGACTCGGATCGTCACGCGAGCGTCTTCGATGCGGTCGTGGCGGTGGACGCCGGCGTGGATCACCTGTTGCAATACGCCGACGTCGATGTCGCGCAGGTCCGCGAACTGGTGCACGGGGCGATTTTTACGCGCGGCCCCAAAGATCTCCGCTCGACCGCCGTGTTCATCGGTGGCGCGGACGTCGCCCGAGGTGAGGCGCTGCTGCGCGCGGTGCAGGACAGCTTTGTCGGTCCGCTCCGCGTGTCGATTCTCCTGGATGCCAACGGAGCCAATACGACGGCGTCGGCGGCCGTGCTCATGGCGCGACGGCATGTCAACCTGGCGGGCGCCACCGCGACGGTCCTGGCCGCCACCGGGCCGGTCGGCCAGCGGGCGGCACGCCTGCTGGCCCGCTGCGGCGCACGCGTCCGTGTCGCCTCACGTCGGCTCGATCGCGCCCACGCCGCCTGCGCGGCGATCCAGCAGGCCGTACCGGACGCACAGCTCACGGCGCACGCGACAGCCACCCCGGAGGAGACGGTGCCGGTGGTGGCGGACTGCGATATCCTGCTGGCCGCCGGGGCCGCCGGCATCGAACTCGTCTCGGCCAGCCTCTGGCGTGAACAGGTGCGGGCCCGCGTGGCCATCGATCTCAACGCGGTGCCTCCCGCCGGGCTGGCGCCGATCCTCCCGCTCGATGCGGGCGTCGAGCGGGAGGGTGTCGTGTGCTACGGGGCCGTCGGCGTGGGCGGACTCAAGATGCGCATCCACAAGGCCGCCCTCGCGGCGCTGTTCGAACGCCACGACGCCGTCCTCGACGCCGAAGAGATCTTCGCCATCGGGACCGAACTCGACCGAGGTGCGTAGGGCCTTGTCACAGCCAGGGACCCGGGTGGCTGGCAAGGCGAAGCGTGCCGTCGGCGTCCGCCCCCAGCCACCTGTCGCATCGCCGCTCAACCGCTCTCGTCGTCCCGGCGACGGCGTCACGCCGTGTCCCGGTGGCGGAAACGGTCGGAGGACCCGAGACTCTGCCCGAACTGCGCGGCCCGTGCAATCCGCAAAGTGCGCTCCCGCGCCACGTGGCGGTGCGGCATCCCGAGCCGAAATCACGCACTCCCGGCACCGCCACGAACCGATGAAGAGTGCAGGTGTCAGGCAACGCGGCCCCGGCGAGTCATTCCCATGCGCGCATTTCGCTCGTTCGTGCTCTTGGCGGTGCTGCTGTCGGCGCCCGCGGCCGCAAGCCGGGCCGAGGATCCGCGCGTTCCCAGCTACTTGCTCCTGCGGGCCCCGGCTCAGACACCCCACGGCCGGCCCTACTATCCGGGGCGCGGCTATGACGTCAAGCCGCACGCGTACGCTTACGGCTGGTTCGGGGCCACACCACGCAGCCACTGGCACCGACACACGGGATACTACTCGGGCTACCTCCAGTGGTCCCGGAAATAGCGTCCGCCCGCGCGGGCACTTACCGTCCCAACTCGGCGACGATGCGGTCCGCCCGATAGATCGTGCGAAGCGCTTCGCGAATCGCCTCGGAACTGACCGACACCGCGCGGTCCTGGCGATCGTCGTACCGGTAGTCCCCCGGCAGCGACTGAATGTTCCCGTCGAAGATCAGGCCGACGAGTTCCAGGTCGCGGTTGACGACCGGGCTGCCCGAGTTGCCGCCGATAATGTCGGCGGTGCACACGAAGTTGAACTGCGTCTTGAGATTCATGTCGTTGCGGCGTTGGTGCCAGAGCGGCGGCAGGGCCCACGGATCCTGGGCCCCGTGCAACGCTTCGTGATCGAACGCGCCGCCGAACGTTGTCCAGGCGGGGATCTGTTCCCCCTCCTGCTCGTAGCCCTGGACCAGGCCGAAAGCCAGCCGCAGGGTAAACGTCGCATCCGGGTAATTGGACGTGCCGCGCGTGGCGAAGACGGCATTGGCGACCTGCGCATAAGCCTGTCGCTCTTCCTCTTCGATGGCCTCCTGTTCTTCGCGCAGCGCGCGGGATTCGGGGTCTAGCAGGCGGGCCAATTGGATCATCGGATCGGTGCAGGCAGCCAGTGCGCTGCCGCCGTCGGCGGCCAGCTGGCGGCGGAACTCCACATCCTCCAGTCGGGTGCCCTGCACCAACTCGGCGGCCCGTGCCCGCGGGCTCTTTCCATCGAGCATTTGCTGGACCAACGGATCGTCGCCGCCCCGCTGCTCGACCATGAACCCCAGCAAGTCGGCCAGGATCGTCTGCTCCAGGTCCTTGTAGATGGGGGCCGGCGAGAACAGCTGTTGCTCCAGCGACTCGCGCGCGGAATCCCGGAACTCACGTAACCGCTGGGCACTCGGCTTCTTGTCTTCCTCGGCCATCCGCACCAGCGTCTGGGCGATCTGGAACAGGGTCATATTGAGCGAGACGCCCTTGTTGATCAGCTCCGCCTGCCGCTGCTGCAGGCGCTGGATCGTCTTCCACGCCTCCGCCGCGTCACGCAACTCCGGCCGCTGGGCGATCGTCTCGAGCAGCTCTCGTTCCGCCGCTTCCTTCCGACGCATGAACTGCGGATCCTGCAGCCCGGCAAGCATGCCGGAGCGGGCCTTCCGGGAGTTCTGCACGCCGAAGAGATCTTCGTGCGCGCGCCGCTCCTGTTCCGGGCTCTTGAGACCGAATTGCTGCAGCAGGATTTCGCGTCGCCGCAGGAAATTCAGCGTGTATGGCAGTCGCACGTCGCGCTGGAACTTCAGCGCCGCCACCGTCGACAACCGACTCGTCCGCCCGGGGTTCCCGGAGACAAAAACAAGTTCACCTTCGCGTACGCCGCCGTCGGACCACTTGAGGAAACGTTCGACTTGGGCCGGCTTGTCATTCTCGTACACGCGGAAAATGCAGGCGTCCAGATCATACCGCGGGTATTCGAAGTTGTCGGCATCTCCTCCAAAAAAGGCAATGGCGGCTTCGGGCGCCCACACGAGGCGCACGTCGGTGTATTTCTTGTAGCGATAGAGGTGGTACCGCCCGCCGCCGTAGAGCGTGACGACGTCGCTCCGCAGGCCGGTTTCATCCTGCGACTTCTTCTCGATCTCGGCCATGACCGCCCGCCGCGCCACGGCGGCCTGCGCGGGCGTCATCGCCGGCGTCACGGCCGCCTGCACCTGGTCGGTGACATCCTGGATCGAGATCAACTGGTTCAGCTCCAGGTCGGGCGCCTTGATTTCGTCGGCGTGCGTGGCGGCCAGGAAGCCATCCCGATAGTAGTTGTTCTCCGGCGTGGAGATCTTGTACAGCGTGTCCGCGCCGACATGGTGGTTGGTCAACACCAGACCCGTGGACGAAATGAACGACGCGGAGCCACCCGAGTTGAACCGCACGCTGGACTTCATCAGGTGCTCGGCCCACTCCGGCGTCGGCTCGAACCCGTGCTTCGCCTGCAGATGCTCCTTGGGCAAGTCGTTGAACAGCCACATGCCTTCGTCGGCACACAGCCAGGTGCGTGCGCCTACTCCGCTCATTCCCACCACCATGATGCCCATTGCCATTGCCGGAAATACCGTAAGTGCCCGTTTCATGATTGCACTTCCCACCGTATCGTTCGTACGCAGAACAGAAACCAGACCGCAGATCGCACGGCCGCCGTGGCCCCTATGTTAGGCGGGAACCATGTGGCAGCAAAGGGTCCCTTCCTGACTCCAGGCCAACTGATCCTCGCGCAGCGAGAATGCGCTGTCAAACTCGACCAGCCCCGGACACTGCTCCCGCCAACGGTCAAAGAAGCTGGATTCCAGCCGTGTCACATCCAGCGGCTCGAGCCGAAGATGGCTCCACACACCCCCCTGCCCCGCGCCGTGCGCTGTACGGAGCAGCCCCAGTCCGGCCAGATCGGCTGCCAGGCACTCCGCGGCCTGCGGCACCGAGCGAAACATGGACCCGTCCGGCAGGCTCCGCGCGACTTGCGCTCGGAGAAACAGGTGCATCTGACGGTCGTCGCTGTCTCCCACCAACTCCAGCGAATCAGCGCTGTCCACGACGCGGAACCGGGCGTGATGCCCCCCGCCGGCGGCCGTCCACCAGACCTCCCAGCGCGAGGTACTGTCGTGACGCAACGCCAAGACGCCCGCGGGGTGCCCGGGCACGCTGCTCGTTGGCAACCGCACGAAATGCGTGGCACACTGCGACGTGCCGAACCGCGCGGGGACCAGCCGGGACCGCATTGTCCGGCGGCGCCGGAAGGCGATGCCGGCCAGCGCGCAGTCAGCCATCTGCCGCAGTTCCACCGCCGCCGAAAGACGCTGCTCCAGGGCTGCCGCGGAAACTCGGTACAGAATCAGAATACGGCGATCGACCAACTCCGTCCGGGCCAACTTCGGCATCGCCACGTTCACCACGCCATGCCGCACCGGTTCGCCGGCGCTTCATCCCCGGACCATATTAGATCAGTCTTGTCCACCGCTGCCAATGGGCTGGCGGTCCGCCGGCACGCTTGTCGGACGGCCAATCACCTGCCACACTCAGTGCGCCGGCGATCCGGGGATGACGGCCGTGGTGGTCGCCCCCCGGTCGTTCTGCATCCGGGAGGACAACGATGAAGCCGCTACCGCCCTGCTGGTTCCGCGTGCTGGTGCTGCTGTGTGTGTGTTGCTGGACCGCCAGGAGTAATGGCCAGACGCAGGGGCCGGCGTCCGCTGCGCGGCAGAACGGGCCCTCCCCGGACGAAACGCCCGAGTCGGCCGCCGACCCCGCGCCGCCGCCAGCGTTGACGATCGACGCGGACCGCCGGGGCCAACCGGTGTCGCCGTTCATTTACGGCCAGTTCATCGAACACCTCGGCCGCTGCATCTACGGCGGCATCTGGGCGGAAATGCTCGAGGACCGCAAGTTCTACTTCCCCATCACCCCCACCTACGCACCGTACGGCGCGGACGGAGCCGGCGACCGCGTGTTTCCCGTGGTCGAAGCTTCCCCCTGGGAAATCATCGGGGCCGACGACTCGGTCACCATGGACCGCATGGCCCCGTTTGTGGGCGAGCATTCCCCGCACATCGCGGCCGGCAGCGGCATCCGGCAGCACGATCTGGCGATGGTCAAGGGACAGAAGTACGAGGGCTACCTGTGGGTGAAGACGACAGCGCCTGGATCGAGCACGGTCCAAGTCACGCTCCGCGGCGCGCCCGAAACCTGGCAGTTCGATGTGTCCGGTACTGCCTACGCCAAGCACACATTCCACTTCGTGGCGGACGAGAGCACCGATCGAGCGACACTGGAGATCAAGACGGACAAGCAGCCGTGCTGGATCGGTACCGTCTCGCTGATGCCGGCCAATCACCAGGCGGGCATGCGTGCCGACACGCTGGAGCTACTCAAACAACTCGACGCACCCGTCTACCGCTGGCCGGGCGGCAACTTCGTCAGCGGCTACGACTGGAAAGACGGCGTCGGCGACCGCGACCGCCGGCCGCCGCGCAAGAACCCCGCCTGGACCGGCGTGGAACACAACGATTTCGGACTCGATGAATTCATGGCGTTCTGCCGGATCTTGCAGACGGAGCCGTACATCGCCGTCAACAGCGGACTGGGCGGCGTTACCAGCGCCGTGGAACAATTGCAGTATGCCACCGGCGCAGCCGACACGCCGATGGGCGCCTGGCGTGCCAAGAACGGCCATGCCGAACCCTACACGGTGCGGTGGTGGGGCATCGGCAACGAAATGTACGGCAACTGGCAGCTGGGCCATATGTCGCTGGAAGAATATGTCCAGAAACACAACGAGTTCGCAACCGCCATGCGGGCGGAAAACCCGGCGATTCAACTCGTGGCCGTCGGCGACGCGGGTCCGTGGAGCGAAGGTATGATGCAGCACTGCGCCGAGCACATGGATCTGATCAGCGAACACTTCTATCGCGGGGATCGTCCCGAACTGGCTTCGCACGTGGCCCAGATGGCCGAAGCCGTGCGACACAAAGCCGACGCACACCGCGATTATCGCCAGCGGTTCGAGTCGCTCCGCGGCAAGGACATCCGGATCGCGTTGGACGAATGGAATTACTGGTACGGGCCGCATGTCTTCGGCGAGTTGGGGACGCGGTACTTCCTGAAGGACGGGCTCGGGATCGCCGGCGGGCTGCATGAATATGTGCGGCAGAGCGACATCATGTTCATGGCGAATTACGCCCAGACGGTCAATGTGATCGGCTGCATCAAGACCACCAAGACAGCGGCCAGCCTCGAAACGACCGGGCTCGTACTCAAACTCTACCGCCAGCATTTCGGGACGCTGCCGTTGGCCACGACCGCCCCGCAACCACTCGATGCCGCCGCCGCACTCACGGCCGACGGTCGCACGCTGACCATCGGCGTCGTGAACCCGACGCTCCAGCCGCACGATCTGCCGCTGGACCTGCGTGGCATCGCCTTGGGGCCCGGTGGACAGGCCTGGCAGATCGCGGGCAACGATCCCCTGGCGTACAACGACCCGGGCCAGAAACCGCGCGTGGCGATCGAGGAAGTCCCGCTGTCCGGTCCCCCGCGGCAACTGCGTGTGGCGCCGTGCAGCGTGACGTTGTTTGCCCTGCCTGTGGCACAGCCATAAGATTCTCCGCGCAATGTTGTGCCCCGCAGGTCCGGAGCGACCGCGGGGCGGCAAGCGGTCGCGGGTCGTGTTCCTGCAGGGGGTCAGAAAGATGGGAAAGACCGTCGGATTCGGCAAACTCTCGCGGGCGATGCTGAGCAACGAGCGGCTGCCGCCGGATGTGCGTGTGGCCGTCGTGACATTCAAGCAGCAGCTCCGCAGTGGCCAAGCCCTGACCGTCTACGAGAATCGCGACGGAGGACTGCCGGCGACGGCCGCAGGGCAAACGTATTACGAGTTCCAGGTGGGGCAGGCACACCCCGGCGACCCCCAACCGCGCGGGAAGCGACGTCTGGTTGCGCTGGTCGACGCCGGCAGAAACATCCTGAAGATGTACTTCAGCGATGCCCACTACCTGCTGGGTGCCTGGCAGCAGCTGCAATATCCCTAATGTCCTCCACCGGCTTTCACGCCGTGGAGTGAATCCGCCTTGCTCAATAGCGGCCAGCCGTAACCGTACAGCGCGATGATCACGAAGCACGCCATCGGCACAACGAATCCGCGCGACATGTCGTAGCGGTCGGCCACGGCGCCCATGACCTTCGGCAACATCGCGCCGCCCATGATGGCCATGACGATGTACGCCGACGCCCCCTTGGCACGTTCGCCGAGCCCAAAAATGCCCAACGCAAAGATCGTGGGGAACATGATCGACATGAAGAAGTAGCTCAGAAAGACGCACACGACCGAGATCCAGCCCAGCTTCAAGACAATCAGCAGGCAGATCAAGACATTCATCAGTCCGTAGAGCCCGACGATCTTGTGCGCCGAGGCCTTGCGCAGCAAGCCGGCACCGGTGAATCGGCCGGTCAGGAAACAGATGAATCCCAGGGTTGCCAGGAAACTCGCCGCCCGGTTGCTGAAGCACAAAATGCCGTCCTGGAAGGGCAGCTCGGTCGGATAGGCATCGGCCAGCAGCATGCGGTTGAGCCGACAGCGATCCACACCGGTGGGCTGCTGGGCCAGCAGTTCGCGCGTCCGGTCCTGCAACGTCACGCCGCTGAATCGCGACTCATCGTACAGCGTTGGCTTCGGTTCCTTGGTAGCGCGCATGTCGCGCGTGACCAGATCGTCCAGATCCCGCGCCAGATGGAAACTCAGCGGATAGTCCCCGGCCGAAGCGTCGTAATCGGCCATTGCCCGCAGCGTCGCCTCGGACAGCTGACTGCGCACAAACTCCGACACGGCATCCATGCCCACGGATAGCTTACCGGCCAGTGAGGCGAGATCCCGGATTTGGGTCTGATCCAGACGCGTCCGGACCTCAATGAGCGATTCCTTGCTCTTGCCATTCGCCTGCTCGCTGGCGGCTCCGATCGATCGCCAGGACACCGGGAGCGGCGGTACCTCCCAGACCATGTAGTTGATGACGAAACTGAAGATCCCCGCCTGCGCGGCGACATAGAAGAACTGAGCCAGCGTCGCCCCGGAAAAATGCGGATGTGACCAGATGCTGTGATGCGACAGTTGCGCCGTCACCGGAATCAGGACCACGGCCAGCACGAGCGATGCCACGCAGCCCGCGGCGGCCAGCAGTATCAGCAGCGCATTGTCCGGCGTGATGGCCAGTCCCGCCGGGTGCGGAACCCGCGAGGCGAGCCCCACCAGCTTGGGCCCCAGATCGAACGCGCTGAGAATCAACCAGAAGATCATCCCGAAGACGCCCACCAGCACGATGGAGTTGAACCACAACAGGAAATAGGCCGGCACCCGCGCCACCTGTCGCTCGGCCGCGGTTGCCACCGCCGCGTTTTCCCCCGCCTGGCCGATCCCATAATCATCCTCGGTCTGGATGTCCGGCACCGGGGCAAAGTAGAAGATCACGGCCAGCACCAGGACCACCAGCGCCACACCCGCATAGGGGATCCACAGCGTCTGGGCCCCCGTGCTCATGCCGGCCGCATCGGTGCCATAGAAGAACATCCCGCCCGCAATGGGACCGAGAATCCAGCCGATGCCGTTGCAGGACTGGGCCAGGTTGATGCGTGTCGCCGCATACCGGGGCGGGCCCAGCACGGTCGTGTACGGGTTGGCGACCGTCTCGAGAAATGTCAGCCCCGCGGCAATCGCACACACCCCGACCAGGAAGGCCCAGAACTCCGCGATACGCGTCGAGGGGATGAACCAGAACCCGCCGGCCGCGACCAGCAGCAGCCCGGCGATAATGCCGCCGCGGTAGCCCAGCCGGGTGGCCAGCCAGCCGGCCGGCATGGCCATCAGGAAGTAACCCAGATAGTGCGCAAACTGCACCCAGGCGGACTGGGCCAGCGTCAACCCCAGTTCCTCCTGGAAGTGCTTGTCCATGACATCGATCATGCCATTGCAGAAGCCCCAGAGCAGGAACAGCGAGCTGACCAGTGCGAACGTGAACAACACGTTGCGTCCGTCGCTCAGAACGAACATGCTTCCTTGGTCTTTGTTCATGTGTGCTTTCCGGGGCCAGAGGCTATGGCTTAAGCCCGTTGCGGATCTCGGCCAGCGACACGCCCAGCGTCGCCCGCGCAACCTTGTCCAGACTGCTGTCATCACCCATCAGATGCAGCGTGCGATGTACGTGCGCAAGGCTCTGACCGGGGGCCAGAGCAGCGGCGGGCGAGGACGATTCCAATTCGTAGAAGGGACCCAGCGGTTTGGCGCCCGGCTCGGGAGGCCCGTCGTTGTAGCTGTTGGCGGCGTCGCCGCTGTAGGGATCGTCCTGCAGCTTCCACAGCGAATTGACGTAGTCCGTCACCCCTGCCGGCTGCGTGAACTGTACGATCGTCAACACCCGGTGGCTGGCATCGTAACTCCCCAGAATCGCCTTGCTCCGCCGCGGACTGATCCCGATCTTGCTCCGGTACGCACCGTCCGCCGCGAAGTAGATCACGTGGTCCTTCACCACCAACCGCTCCGGCGGGACGCTACCAAAATAGTCGGACGTCACTTTCACGCCCAACTCGGATTCCGGGCCCGGCTTGATGGGCACGACAATGGTCGTTGCCGGCGACGGGTTGAACATCCCCAGGATCCAGATCGACAACAGTCCGGTGTCCTTCTCCCAGGCGCGCTGGCCGGCATTCTTGATCCGGTTGTCTGATTCGTAGGCCACGAGACTCACGTCCGGGGCCGGCGCGACGCCCAGTCGACTCCACGCGGCGGCCGTGTCCAGCAACCGCACCTCCCGTTGCACCGCGACGTCGAATTGCGTGCCCGAGTAGTTGGTCAACGAGAACTCGGCGGCAAACGTCGCCCGGTCGCCCGCCTGCTTTTCGACGCGGAACGGCAACGTGTCAATGACCGCGGGCGTCTGCCAGTCGGCAAATACGAACTGCTTGCCCGGCTCGAAGAAGATCGAGAACTGCCCTCCTTCCGGTCCCATCCAGAACCGGTCCTCGCCACCAAACACGTTGATGTGCGGCTGGATCTCTCCCGAGGCAATCAGCTGGCGATTGATCCAGCCGAAACTCAGCCCCGCGTCACCGCCCGCCGTGCTCGTCATAACGCGCCCCTGCCACGCTGGCACGACGGCCACCTTGGCGGTGCCGGTGCGGTCGCTCAAGACAATCACATCTGTGTGCGCTTTCAGAAAGGCCGTGTCGTCGCCAAAGTTCGCGGCGTGTGCGGCACCCTGCCAACCGACGGTCACGATCGTAAACATAATGGTCCAGGTAGTGAGTTGGTGTGTCATGGTTCTCTGGCTCTGGCTCAACGAAAGGCAGCCACCCGGGCAGCACGCAGCGGCCGGTCATGCCCGAAGGCGTGTGACAAAGCGCCGTCCAACATATCGCGTGCTTCAGGGAGGGTCAATTACGGTCCCCGAGCAGCTCCCAGCGCGCGGTTCACGCCGGCAAGTGGGTGCCCACGCCGACCAGGGCGAAGAGCGCCTGCGGCGGCAGATAGATCTGCGTTGCGCCGCCGCCACCACCGCCAGCCCAGCCCCAGGCCCGCGGGAGCGACGCAGCCGTGCCCTCCAACCCCAGGACCGGATACTGGACAGCAAACTCCTGGAGACGCCGCCCTGCAAGTCCGCTGAAGATGGCCAGTCCGTCCATCGTCGCGCCGGCCAGACAGAACCAGTTGCCGGTCTGCGATACGGGTCGTGAGACGTCCTCGTTGCGCAGGAACTGAAACAACCGGTCTCCCGGTTCAACCAGGCGCTGATACACGGGCTTGGTCAGATCGAAGCCACGACAGATCTCGGCGATCTTCCGTGGGTCCCGCACACCGTTCCGCTTCAGGAAGTCGCGGATCAACGGCTCGTTATTCCTGCTCATGGCATCCGCCCTCTCCCAGATTGGTATAGTCGGTCTCCCCAACCTGCACAAGGTGCGCATCACGCCATCCCGCTTTTCAAGACGAGTCTTCGGGACGGGTCAGCGGTCTAACGCTGACGACCGTGCGTAGTGGGTGAGTCCCGTCAGGAACGACTGACACCGTGCGCTCTCGGTCAAGCGTGTAGCGGGGATCGTCGTGGATGTCACGCTTACGCAAGAACGCGAAGCGTTGTCGCTGACGGACTGGGAGCCCCTGAGGACAGGCAAGAGAGTGGGCCGGGTGGTTTCCGGGCGGTATGTATGACGATGATGCTGGAATACCACGTTGATGGCGATGCGAGGTGGGAGGTCGTCTGAGATGCCGCGCCCCCGACGACGACTGAGGGCCACCTGCGAAGCGGCCAACCCTCCAGAGCCCGGGGTTCGCGGCGTCTGCGAGTTGGACGCCGTTCCGGGAGCACGCACTGATGAACATGTCGATCGAGCCCGCGACAAAGACCGCAACCGCTGGTTGTCGCGCCCGAACAGGCCGGGGACGGCCGCGCCGACGCGATGCACGTTTCAACGTGTTCGGATGTGGCCTGTGGGTGCGGCTGGCCAGGGCCCGGCTGGTTGCCAGCCGCTTGCACAGGGCCAGGACAAGCGGTGACGAGTCACCGCACTCCCAAGGTGCGTGGCTGCCATCCAAAACCGCTGACGACTGACGTCTTTGACCTGTGGGATGCAGCTCCGCCGGCCCGGTGAACACTGAAGACGCCGCCGGCGACAAGACTGCCCCAACGGATGTTTCAATCCAGCTTGTCGGCTTACAGCCGGTTGCAGCGGACGCTCACGTCGCTGCCGCCGCCGAACCGGAGCGTTCTGCCCTCTGCTGGATTGCGGTCAGGCTCTTCACGCGGGGAAGGTTCACCATCCACCTACGCACCACGCCGCCCGCGCGGGCGCCCTAGGGTGAAGGTGAGGCTCCCGCCGCATGAACGAGGGGGCTTCGGCGCGCGCGGACGTTCAGTATCGAGTTCGCCGGAGTATAACCTGCCACTCGGCTCAGTATCACATCCACCCGGTGCACGACCGGTTCGACCGCATCGAGGTCAGCTGTGCTCACCATGCTGGCGCGCCAAGAGACGGAATTGGAGAGTCTTACTCGCCACGACAACGAGCCGCAGTCGACGTCTGCGGAACTCCGAGGGGCCGGACGTTCCGAACCCGCGGAAGTTCACAGTCCTCAAGGTATGTCGTACGGAATCCGCGGCAGCGAAGAGTAATGCGATCACTCGACTGTCGCTACGAAGAAATGCGACATCACTTTCAGTCGCGCTGCGACGGCCCTGACAGAGCCTCGGGGCAAGCCACCGCGAGCGGGAGCGAGCGGTGGCGCCGCCCTGGGTCCGCGGACCACATCCACAGTAGCCACGACGTGGTGGCCCCAGGACCGTCCCGTTGGGACTCTGTTTCGAAAGTGACCAGCAAGCGGGCTGCCCTTCGCGACCCAGGGCTGCGGCAAGGTTCGCACCGCCCGCCCCGCCTGCGCCCTGGGCTGTGATCGAACTGTCTCGTCGGGACGGAAACGCACGATGCCGGCTTGTGGCGTCGTAACCATGCATGCTCCAGTCGATGAGTTCATCTGAGGCTTGCTACGGCGCGCTCGCGAAGCCCTTGAACGGCCGCCGAGTCGGCGACGAGATCGCGCTTACGCCTAATCTGCCGCACCGCGGGGGATGCGAGGTGTTCGCCACACGCGGATGTAGCCGTCCATGCCGGCCGTAACGAAGGCATGACCGTCGGGAAAGAACTCGATTGCGCGGAATTGGTCGTCTGTGCGGATCACGGCGACTGGCTCTGCGTTTTCCGCTTCGCTCCAGTTACGGAAGATGCGGATCTCACCCGAGGCACCCGCGGTCAAAACACAGTCGTCATCCTCTTGGGGTGAGATTGCCACACCTGTCACCCATGGGTTCCCTCCCTCGAGGCTCTGCTCCAGGCCCCGATCGTGAAACCGTCGAATCGTCACCGTCGGCGCGGAAGTCCCCATTGCGAAATATTGCTCTTTCTGGTCCAACGCAATGGAACACACACCCAACGTCGGAAGCGACTCCCCAAGCTTCACCGGCCCGTCAGCCTTCAGTTCCCAGACGATCGCCTCGTTATCGCTCGTGTCGCCACTGGTTGGCCAGATGCTGCCCGACACGAGATAGCGAAACGCGCTGGTCGTCTTGATCCACCATACGGCGACATCCTGCCGATGGCCGGGAATCCGCTTCTGCAACCCACTCGTCCGGTCCCACCACCACAATTCACCTTGCTTGCCGCCCGAAATCAACTTCATGCCATCCGCGGAAGCGAACGCCACCGACCAAGCTTCGTCTTGGTGCCGGTCGTGGCGGTCAATGCACTTGCCGGATGCCACGTTCCAGATCCTCACCCACCGATCGGCACTTGACGATGCCAGCAGCTTCCCATCCCGCGAGAACTCAAGGTCGGTCACGCGACCTGCATGCTCGCCGAACCTCCGTGTCATTCCCGTCTCCGTGTTCCAGAGTACGAGCGTGTGGTCTGGGCCGCCGAACGCGACGGTCTTGTTGTCGGGCGAAAGCGCGAGCAATTTGTACGCAAACTCATCCGTCAGGAACACGTTTCTCTTGAGCTTCGTCAAGTCCCACAAAAATACTCTGCGAACCGTATCCGCCGACGCCAACCAACGCCCGTCCGGAGAAATCGCGACGCAGGTCACCATGCCGTGCTGAACGAACCTGCCGACCGAGCGTTTGGTGTGCATGTCCCACAACGAGAACGGGCGTGAGCCATCCCCTCCGCCCGCGAGGATCGTCCCGTCGCGAGAGAAGCTCAAGGAACGGCACCTGTACCTTGAGAGACGCTCACCCTCCCAGGCCGGCGAGGCATTCAGATCGACTAGCCGCAGATGGAACTCCCATCCCAGAGCGAGGAAGTCCCCATCAGCGGAAAGAGCTAAAGGCGAATCGTCGTACAAGTCCCAGATCATCTCGCCTCGCCATCGACCGTCGACGTAATAGACGACCACTTTTCCTCGACAACCAAGGGCAACGGTGCTTCCGTCGGCCGATAGCGCAACTTGGGTCGCCTTCTCCGCAGGAATGGCGAGCCTCGTTTCGCAGGTCGCTTCCCCGGAGGAAACCGGCCATCGCTTGATCACCCCATGAAAGTCCACGCTAACCCCCGTCAGCACTCCTGCCTCTCCATCGATGACGACAGCTCCAACCGGTGCCTCGTGCTCCACAAGTCGCCGGCCCTCGGTAAACTTCCCGTCGGGACCCGTCGGCACTTGCCATAACAGGACCTCGCCGAGCGAACCCGACCGACCCCGCCCCGCGACGAGGACCTGGCCATCCGGTGAAAACGCGATGCAGTGCGTCACTACTTCGGGCTCCGCGGACAGGATGGTGGTCGGCTCGGTCGCTCCAACCCCCCCGACGGCCACAGTGCCATCCACCAGCCCTGCAGCCAGAAGGCGGTTGTTCGCAGAGAACGCAAGAGAGGTCACCTGGACATCCAAGTTCCAGACGCCTTCGGGGAGATCGTCGTCATGGAGTGCTTGCAGCAAGCGCGTCTCCAGCCCAGCGTCTGTTTCTCCGTCGGACACGTCGTGGAGGGCGGTGCGACTCGTCGTCGATACGTCGCTCGTGCCGCTGTACCAGGCGTGAAACGCCTCGTTCATTCGGAGCATGCGGTTTTGCCTCTCGACGCCCCGCTTCAATTGTGTCTGATGCCAGGCTGCCAGTGTAGCGCCAACCGCAATCAGCAAGAGCAACCCCGCCACGGTCACCGCGAGGCTGGCCACGACCGGATTGCGCCTACACCACCTCCATCCTCGCTCCACCCGGGTAATTGGCCGAGCGCCAATTGGCTCCCCGGCCAAGAAGTGCCGCAAGTCGTCGGCCAAGTCGCGCGCTACGGCGTATCGCTTGCCCGGGTCCTTCTCCAGACATTTCAACACGATCGTCTCCAAGTCCTGCGACACGGCGCCATTCAGACGCCGTGGACTCGGCGGCTCATCGTTGATCACTTGGTGGACGAGCATCCGGATGTTCCCACGAAACGGCCGTTCTCCGGTCAGCAGTTCATAGAGTACTACTCCCAGCGAGTAAACATCGGATCGACAATCGGCGCTGTGTGACGCGCCTTTTGCCTGTTCCGGCGACATGTACGCCGGTGTTCCGAGAACCCGTCCTTCGACGGTCATGGTGACGTCGTCGCCGACCTCGCGCCGTGCCAATCCGAAATCCATAATGTGGGGCCCACCGGCACCGTCCAGGATGACGTTACCGGGTTTCAGATCCCGGTGAATCACGCCGGCCTCATGTGCGTGGTGAAGTGCGTCTGCGATTTGAGCACACAGTTCCGCCGCCTCTCGCACGGAGAATCGTTGGGCCGTCAGGCGGTCGGCCAGTGTCACACCCTTCACGAAGTCACTGACGATGTACACCGTGTCCTGCTCGCGACCGATTTCGTGTACGCTCACAATGTGTGGGTGGCGGAGTTGTGCAGCCGCTCTGGCCTCGCGCAGAAACTGTTCGGCCTCGTCGGAATCAAGCTGTCCCTTCCGTGGAATCTTGACAGCGACCGTCCGGTCCAGTTGCTTGTCGTGCGCCTTCCACACGGAGCCGAAGGTGCCGATGCCGACCTGTTCCACCAACTCGAACTGGCCGATCATCATCGTCTCACGCACGTACGGGGCCGTCTCGCAGGTGCCGAGCAGGCTGAAGTTGCTCCCGCAGGACGGACAGGCGATGTCGGACAGCCTCCCATCACAGGGCAGCGCGACGGGAGTCTGGCAGTGAGGGCAACGGACTTGCATGGCCGCATCTCGACAGCAGTGGAATGCCGTCTATTTTGGCACGAACGAGCGGGCACACAATCCCCGTGGCCACCTACCCCATCTCGATCAATCGGCAACGCCGTGCAAACCGCAACCGCTATCATTGCCTCCCCTTGCACCGTTGGCAGCGTCGATTCCGTCTGGGGTCTGGGCGTGGTGATGGGAGAACGCCTTCCCGCCCCCGTGCAGCCGACTGACGCCAAGTCGATGCGCCATCGTGGGAGTCCAACGCGCCGCACCCACGTCGCGACGCCGGGGCGATTCTGCCAGGAACGAGTCGTTTGGGTGCCGCTCAGAACCCCGCGTGCCGGCTTGAGGATTGCGACGCTTCTTGCGCGCTCCCGGCACATCCCTCGGTGCGTGCAACCCGCGAACCCTGTGCTGTTCCGCCCACCTCGGTTTTTAAGGCTGATGCGAATGTCAGCGGTCAGTCGAGGCATATTCTTGAGCCTTCGGAAGGCGGGGGCGACGCGCCGCCATTCGGTTAAGAATTCCGGCCGTGCAGGGACGCGGCCGCCATTGCAGGCGGCGCGTTGCACCGCACAGGAATCGGGTTCTTTGAACGTTGTAAGCCCAAGGCAGACGGTACAATGCGTTAAGCTGCCCAGCACATCCGGCGGGATGATTGCGGAATAGGTGGGACGGTTCCCGGGAAAAACGGGCACCAGAGGCGATACGCCATGAATGAACCGCAGGGAGTCGCACCCAAGCGAGCGTTGGGTTTTCTGTCGCTTCCCTCGACGAGCGTCGGCAAGTGGTCAGCGCGGCTGCTCGTGGTATCCCTTGTGCTGATCCTGCTCAACAACCTCGTGACGAACCGATGCATCGGCCGGTAGAAGGCCTTGCCCGTTTTCACCCTCCGATAGAACAGCCATCCCCACCGAGATGGTTCCTTGATCTCGCGAACTGGCGATTCCCGCTCCCAGGAGACATGGCGCCAAAGGATGGGCTCATGGAAGGAAGCGCATTTCCACGTCGGTGAGCCCGGTTTCGAGCTGCTCAACTCACCGCTGCAGTGTATTGAATCCTGGCAGTGCCCGGCATGCGACCGGGATAAAGTCCAACATCGAATGGGACGGCATGGTTGCGGATGATGACGCCGAAACGAGAGTAAAGTGAGTCGACGGTGGGGAAGCGGATCCGTTTCAGAAGGTGCTCCCTTTCGTGAGTGCGTATCAAATCAGTACTTCGTTAAGTAGCCGACGATCACCACGGCCATCGAAACAATAATGATCCCTGAGCCGGTGATGGCGGCGCAGCACACAACCACCCAACGCATCCCGTCGCTGCTTGGTGCGAGGTTCAGGACGATGCGCGGCACGCCTAGGGCAATGGCAGTACCAGCGATGAGACCGTGGTTTGTCAGGCCTCCGGCGATCTTCATCTGCGTTTCCACCAGGGCTGCAGTCGTCTCCCTCTCACCAGCAGTCGTTCGGCTATCGGGATCGGAGTCCTGTTCGGGCTGAGTCACAGTCGTCCTTTCAGAAGTGCTTGTATCCGAACAGGATCATTTGTCGATTCCGTTTGCCTGCGTAACCGTACCGAAGGTGTCGAAGCTATCGCCATGTCAAGGACTTCCTGCACCCGGAACCTCCACCTCGACAACTTGGAAGCTCGCGCTTGGATTTCGCTGGATTTCCGCCGGATCGTGTGACGCTGAGGTGCTGATAAAGAGGTGCCTCCGCTCCGGCCCGCCCAGCATCACGGCATACGCGTGGGTGTCCACCCTGATCCGATGAGTAATCTCTCCGCCTTCACGCACCCGCACCACACTGTCCGCGCCCTCGGGATTGGCGCACCACACGGCCCCCTCAGCGTCGAGGCAGATGCCGTCGGGCCC
>JALOQX010000344.1 GCA_025459265.1 Pirellulaceae bacterium
TGTTGCCTCGCCCTCTGTCCTCCGTCCTCCGTCCTCCGCCCTCCGTCCTCCGCCCTCTGTCCTCTGTCCTCCGCCCTCCGTCCTCCGTCCTCCGTCCTCCGCCCTCGCTCACACGGTTCTTTCCTTCAAGGCCTTGATCATGGTGGGAATAATCTTGTTCAGGTCTCCGACGATGCCGTAGTGGGCCACGGAGAAGATGGGGGCATCGGCATCGGTGTTGATGGCGATGATCTTGGCCGACTCCTCCATCCCGGCGCGGTGCTGGACGGCACCGCTGATGCCGGCAGCGATGTAGAGCGCCGGGCGGACGGTCGTGCCGGTCTGGCCGATCTGGTGCTCCTTGCCGATGAAGCCGCCGTCGACTGCCGCGCGGCTGGCGCCCACTGCGCCGCCGATGGCCGAGGCGAGCTCATGGATCAGCTGGAAATTGGTTTTGCTGCCGACGCCGGCACCGCCGGCGACGATCACACGTGCGCCCTTGAGATTCACCGTGCGCGGCTGGACGTGCTTCTCGATCAGCTTGATGGCGAACAGGTGATCGGCCAGCGGGGCGTCGAGCGGAATGACCTTGCCCGTCCGGTCTGGCTGCGGGTCGTGCAGCGGCATGACCCCCTCGCGCACAGTGGCCATCTGCGGCCACATGTCGTAATTGACGATCGTGGCGATGATGTTGCCGCCGAAGGCCGGGCGGATCTGGAGCAGGAGGTTCTCGTGCGCCTCTTTAGAACGCGGGTCCGTGACGTGCTGAATCTCCAGGTCCGTGCAGTCGGCCGTCATGCCGGCTCGCATCGCCGACGCCACACGCGGCGCCAGGTCGCGGCCCAGCGGCGTGGCGCCGTAGAGCATGATCTGAGGCTGGTGCTGCTGGATCGCGTGGCAGATCACATGCGCATACGGCCCGGTCTGGTAGTGTTCTAACCGCGCGTCCTGCATGACGTAAACGTGATCGATCCCATGGGCGATCAGCCGCTCGGGAAGCCCGGTGACGCGCGATCCGATCAGCACGGCGCCGGCGGGCACGCGCAGGCGGTCGGCCAACTCGCGGGCCTTGCCACACAGTTCGAGCACGACCTCGCGCAGCTCGCCCTCCTCCTGTTCAGCATAGACCCAGACCTCGCCGCTGCGGTTGACGTCTATCATGGATCGATCGGTTCCCGTATCTGTGAATATGCCGGACCTGATGACCAAGCACCAACGACCCAGCACCAGTCAATCGTCAGCCGATGCTGTGGTCGACCACCAGTTCGTGGATCATCTTGCGGATCCCTTCCTCGGTGGGTGGTACTTCGGTGTAGCCTTCTTTGGTGAGCACGATCGCCTGGACGCGGAAGACCTTAGTGGGTGAGCCGGCCAGGCCACAGCGGGAGAGGTCGGCACCGATCTTGTCCAGGTCCCACTGTTCGATCAGCAGCCCTTGCTCTTGGAGGGCCGTGACGCGGCGGGCGATTTCCGCGGATCGTTCGTCGTCGGACGCCGCGGGCATGAGCAGCTTGACTTCCGCGGCCACTTCGGCCTCGACCCGGGCGCGTTTGAACCGGTGCACGCGCCGCGCCGCCTCGGGGCGCGGATCATTGGCCGATTCGATGACGGTAATCAGGACGGGCAGTTGTGCGTCCACGATTTCCCAGCCGTAGCCGGTATTGCGACGGACGCGGATCGTGCGATCGCGCAGATCGATGAGTTCTTCGAGGTAAGTGATCTGCGGGAATCCCAGTTTCTCGGCACACTGGGGACCGACCTGAGCGGTATCACCGTCGATGGCCTGCCGGCCGGCGAATACCAGGTCGGCCTGTCCCACGGTCTTAATTGTCTGGGCCAGGATGTAGCTCGTGGCCAGCGTATCGCTGGCGGCGGCCCGTCGATCGGTGAGCAGGATCGCGCGATCCGCGCCGCGGAAGAGGCACGACCGCAGGACGTCGGCGGCCTTGGGCGGCCCCATGCTGACCGCCGTGACCGTGCCCCCGAACCGGTCGCGGACTTCAAGGGCGGTTTCCAGTGCGTGCAGGTCTTCCGGATTGAAGATCGTAGGCAGGGCGGCCCGGTTCACGGTGCCGTCTGCCTTCATGGCCTCGGCCGTGACATTCGCCGTGTCCGGGACCTGTTTGACGAGGACAATGCTGTGGTAGGGCAACGCAGCCGATCTCCCGAGAGAACGCGGTGTTCACGGTGGATTCCCAGGGGATCGCCGGTCGAGCAAACCCCGAAAACTGGCCTGATTATCGGGGCTTGCTGGGCGATGGGTCAAGGCCACAGCCGCCAGTGCGCGGCGCGGTGTGCGTGGGCATTGCGCGCTTGGCCGGGAATGGCGAATGCCCTCACCCCGGCCCTGGGATGTATAGAAATGCGGGAAGAACATGTCTCCTCTCCCCCGTCACGTGTCGCGGGAGTCGATCTTCAAGTTCGTGAGAGGCTGATCGCAACACGTGATGGGGGCGAGGGTAGGGTGAGGGGGTTCACGCGGCGGGCGTTCAAGTTCTCCGGGGGGACCGGTATAATGACCCGCGTCGTGCGCGACAGGGGTTGTATTGAGGTCCCGGAAAGGAATTTCTTGCCATGTCGACGGCCGCTTCTCGCGTTGGCCAGGATGCTCCGCTGCTGCCGACACTGCCGAGCGACGAACTTCGGTCCGTCATGTGGCGGCTGACCGATCGTGCGGACCTGTGGCAGCGGGTGCGGGCGGCACGTCAGATCGCTCGCGGTTTGGTGGCTCGGCTGGTGGCTGGGGGCCAGCGGGACACCTACCACTGGACTCCGGAGAAGCAGGGGCTGTTGGACGCGCTCGACGAGGCCGGGGTCACGGCGATTTTCGCGGCACCGGAGCGGGGTGGCCCGCCGGCAGACGCGACGAACCTGGCGACGGCCTTGGCAGCCTATGAGCTGGCCTGGGTCGACGGTGGGGCCGCCACGTGCCTGGTGGCGTTGGGATTGGCTCTTCAGCCGATTGTCACCGCGGGAACTGATGAGCAGCGTGCGGCTTACCTGCCGGCGGGTGTGGGAAAAGGCCGCCAGGGTGGGGCAATTCGGCGAGGTGCCTTCTGCCTGACCGAGCCGCTGCCGTACGCGGGGGTCGATACCGGGATGCTCTCGGGCCGTGTGCGAGTCCTCCAGTGGAAACCGGGCGAAACGCCGATCCTGCACGTGCAGAAACAGGGTCGCTTCACGAACAACATGGACTTTGCGCAGTTCGTGGTCGCGGCTGTCGCATCCGACGACCCGCGCATCCAGGGGACGTGCATGGTCATTCTGGAAGAAGGCGACCCGGGCACGTTCGACCGGGGTGTGGTCACGCACAAGCTGGTCCATCAGCTCACGTCCACACGTGATCCCGTGTTTGACATGCAGGTTCCGGCCTCGCGCATTGTGGGCGGCTACACGATCGTCGACGGCGTGATCGTGCCGAATTACAGCCACGCGGAGATCCTGGAGGCCGTTTTCTCACGCACGCGCGTGCCGGCTGGCGTGATGACGGGCGCGAAGCTGCTGTCGTCGATTGAGCCGATCATTCGGTACCAGCGCGAGCGATTCCGGGGTGCGGAGGGACAGCCGGGCACGCCGCGGCACGATCTGGGGCTGCAAACCAAGGAGGATGCCCTGCATCGGCTGGTGGACATCTGGGCCGCGGGGGAAGCTGCCTGTTCGCTCGGGTTTGCTGCGGCTCGGCACTTCGACTCGTACGCCGAGCTCGAACGGCGGAAGCAGGACATTTTCGCCGCCGAAGGCATGTCGCTCCGCGGCGGCCCACACCGGATACCCAAGGAAGCGGAACAGCTGGCGCTTGAGTACCTGCGGCTGTGCGTGGCGCCGGACGACGAGCGGAACGAGGCACGGCAGGCGGAGCTGGCCCGGAGCGAAGCGATTGAATTCGTGGTGCGGCAAGCGGTGGGCAAAGTGCTCTCGCCGGCCACCAAGCTGTGGAACACCGGCCAGGGCTCTGCACTGCTGCGGCAGGCGGTGAGCCTGATGGGGGGCTACGGGATCACGCAGGACTGCCCTGGGTTTCTGCCGCAGAAGTGGATGGACTCGCAACTGGAGGCAACGTACGAAGGGCCCGAGTCGGTGCAGAGGAGACAACTGATTGTCACGATGACCAGCGAGTTGTTCCTGGCTCAGTTCCGCAAATGGACGTGGGACATGGGGCACATCGCCGCGGGGCGGCCGGGAACCGGGGCGTGTACGCTGGCGGCCGCCATGGACCTGTGGAGCTGGACGCTGCATCACCTGCAGCGTGCGACCGACGCCGACGGCGAACCGCTCTATCGCGACAAGCGGCAGGGCGCGACGTTCCCGATGGCCGATGCGCTCTGCTGGCTGCTGGCCTCGTACTACCAGATTCTCGATGTGTTGGAACTCGAGTCGCGCGGCCGCCAGCATGCTCAGCTGGCCGGCACGGTCGACCGGTACGTCCAGTTCTTCACGGACCTGTGTCACGTCCAATCGGCGCGTGCGGCGGGTGAAGTGGCCCGCATCTGCTCGGAACTGGTCTTCGGCTACAACCGCCACCCCGCCTGGGCACCGGACTGCGGCTCGTGCCTGGGTGCCGACGAGTTGGATGGGCTCGAGGGCCTCATCCCCGGCATTTCGGTCGGTGCACGCCTGGCAGGCGACGTCTTGGAAGACGACGGCACACACCTGACCAAAGCCGGCCCGTGTGTGCGGTTCGAAGGCCTGCGCGCGTTCAGCGACCGCCGCAGCAAAATCGATGGCTGCCTGACCGGATCGCGCCTAGCCAAGGACCACGCCGCGCTCGCCCTCACGCAGGTCCGCATCCCCGAGAAGCTGGACTACCCGCAGTAAGTGTGGGTCAAATGTGTAGGGCGGACGTCCCCGTCCGCCCTACATTGTGTACCTAACGGTCGTCCGATCAGTAGCCGCGTCGGCCACCACCACCGCCGCCGTATCCGCCGCGGTCCCGACCGCCGCCTCCGGAGCGACCGCCGCCGCCATACCCGCGGCCGCCGCCACCGCCTCGGTCTTCACGCGGACGGGCTTCGTTCACCGTCAACGCGCGACCGTCGACGTCTTTCCCGTTCAGCGCATCGATTGCGGCCTGGGCCTCCTGGCCGTTGGCCATCTCGACAAAGGCGAAACCCTTCGAGCGACCGGTATCGCGGTCCTTGATCACCTGGACGGACTCTACTGTGCCGTAACTCTCAAACAGCTTCTGCAGATCACTGTCGGATGTGTCGTAGGACAAATTTCCGACGTACAACTTCTTAGCCACGTTGGGCCTCCTAACGAAGATCACGAAAACCGGCTGGGCCCACAACGGGCTGATACTGCCGCTCGATTGATGATTTGTGACGGGAAACGGCAAAATTGCAAGGGGGGGTGGCAACGATTGCGTGCGATAATGCCTGCCAGCGCCGTCCAATCTCGCCGATACGCCGTACCTTGCCAGTTTGCGGCTGATTTTGTCCCCTCTACGGGAGGGTGAAGCTTCTGTTGAGCCGGGCCGGATCTTGCGACAGGATTAACAGGATCAGCAGGATGTGATGCGAATGTACGTCATCGCTGCCCTCTGTCCTCCGTCCTCCGCCCTCTGTCCTCCGTCCTCCGCCCTCTGTCCTCCGCCCTCTGTCCTCCGCCCTCTGTCCTCCGTCCTCTGTCCTCCGCCCTCTGTCCTCCGTCCTCTGTCCTCCGCCCTC
>JALOQX010000345.1 GCA_025459265.1 Pirellulaceae bacterium
GAGTTCGGGTGGATTCCACTCCACGACCTCGGGACGCGGCACGCCGAGCGCGCGCAGCAGCCAGCGGTGCAGCTCCCAGCCGTAGGGATTGCCAAGGGTAGCGGCACCGCAACTGACAACGATCGTGCCGCACCACATGACCCACGGCAGGGCGCGCTGTCGATACCACACCAGTGCTTCACCCGCGCGGCCCGCCAGATAGACCGTCATGATGAAGAAGCCCGCGACGACTCCGCCGTGAGCATTGATCCAGACGAGGAAGATGGGCACGAGCAGCCACAGCCAGCGCAGTCGCCGCTGGCGCTCATCCCAGTCGAGCTCTCCTTCGTCGTCCGACCCGCTCTGCCCCAGTGCATTGTCCTGGCTCCGCATTGGGGTGGCTGGGGACGAACGAAGTGAGCCCCCAGCGGCGAAGTGCTGGGGGCGAGCTGACGCTCGACCCCAGCCACCCAACCCGAACGTCCAGCCGTGACACAGCACTGGAAATGCGCGCCAGGGCGTGCGCCAGCCGGCGAAACACCAGTCGAACAGCGCGATCATCAGGGCGAACAGCACGTAGCTCATCAGCTGCGGACGCAGGCTCCACGAATGGACGAGGTTCAGCGCCACCAGCAACAGGCAGGCGCAGAGCGGCGTCTGCGCGACATGCTGGCGCACGGCCTGGCGATAGATCAGCAGCAACACGCCGAGGCCGAGCAGGTTCTTGACCAGGAGCAGGCCGCCCGGGCCGATGCCAGCCACTCCCCAGGCCGACAGATACTCGGGGATGTTCTCGTGGTTGATCCAGCGATAGCCCTCCGCGGTGTACGTGTACGTCGCGGTGGCGGGCAACCCTGACGCCAATGCATCGCGACCGTATTGCACGTGTCCCCACAAGTCCGGATCCGCCAGGTTGTGGGAAAACGCAAACGCGCACGCGACAAACACGATCGCCAGCAGGCTGCGGTCCAGCCAGTGCGTGAGGCGGTCGGATGGGATCGCGGGCAGAGGTAGGCTGATCATGAGACTCTCGCTGAGGTGAACGGGCGGTGCCCCTTGCGGCTCATCGGTGCGTTCTTCCACCGCGTCTGTCAGCCGCGTTCGAACGTGAACTCCGCAAACACGACGTCATGTACGATGGTGGTGGCCACTCGGCGATTGATGGCCTGGACCAGCTCCGCCTTGAGCCAGACGAGTGCCGGATCATTGAGCTGTTCCAGGTCACTCCCCTGCACGATCTCCCGCACTTCGCTCCGCAGCCGCTCGCCGTGCGTCTCCACCAGTCGCGCAAAGTTCTCCACCTGGTCGTCGGACACGATCGCGAAGAGCTGGAACCGGATGAAGAAGATGGCCGGCTCGCGGCGCTGGGTGACCGTGAACTGGCCCAGGTCGACCTCGGTCAGCTTGCGCGGGTCGTACGCTTGCCGGCCATGTTCATAGCGTGCCAGCAGCGCGGCGGCATCCATCAGCGGAGCCGATTCTCCGCCGCCGCAGCCGCCGCCGAGAAACACCGGCAGCAAACCGAGCCAGTAGAACCGTTTGCGGGATGGCAGCCTTTGGCGGGATGCGTTCATGCTGGCACTCACCCTGGGCAGCGAAGTCCTGGCGGCGGTCGCTCCGCGCAGGCACCGGGCGCACGACAGGCGCCGGCGCCGGCCCGGCGGCCGGGAGCGCTGCCCGGCAAATATAGGTTGCTGGCCTGGCGGCGGCGGTTCTGCTCTTGCTCGAACTGGCCGGATCCGTATAGTAGACACATGTTTAGTAGCCACTCGCTTCTCCAACCCCGGCGACCGGAAGGGGCACGGACATGGATGTCGCCAGTCTTCTGCGGGACGTGACGCGGTGCCCGCAGTATGCGGGCCAGCTGGTCCACGTCGAGCAGCTTGCGGAGCGTGCGGGCGCGTACGCCCAGCCGCGGCAGCCGTTGCCGGCGGCGCTGGCGCGGCTGTTGGCGGCGGCCGGTATCCAAGAGCTGTACGTCCATCAGGCCCAGGCCCTGGACGCTGCGCGGGCGGGTCGTGACATCGTCGTCGTCAGCGGCACGGCCAGCGGCAAGACACTCTGCTACAACCTGCCGATCCTCGAGACCTGCCTGGCTCAGCCGGCGGCTCGCGCGCTCTATCTGTTCCCAACCAAGGCCCTGGCCCAGGACCAGCTCAAGGGGCAGCTGGAGCTGTTGCAGCACGATCCCCAGCTGGCCGAATCGATCCGGCCGGGCGTGTACGACGGAGACACGCCGCCGGCTCAGCGCCGCCGCATCCAGGCCGAGGCCAACCTGGTGCTCTCCAATCCCGACATGCTGCACGCGTCGATCCTCTCGTATCATCCGAAGTGGAGCCGTTTTTTCAGTGAGCTGCGGTTCGTGGTTTTGGACGAACTGCACACCTACCGCGGCATTCTCGGTGCGCACGTGGCCTGTGTCCTGCGGCGGCTGCAGCGGGTGTGCGATCACTTGCGCTGTGGAATCCTGCCGTGGCGCCGCGGGATCGATTGGCCCGGACCAGTGCCAGCGATGATGCGGTCTGGCTGATGGTGGAGGCTCTGGAGCGCGGTGCGCAGATCCTGACCTTCACGCGCACGCGGCAGGCGGCCGAGCTGGTGCAGCGCTACACGCAGCAGGCGCTGCAGGCGGCGGGTTCGCCGCTGGCCCGACAAGTGTGTGCCTATCGGGGCGGCTACCTGCCCCACGAGCGGCGGGAGATCGAACAGGGACTGGCCTCGGGCCAGGTGCGCGGCGTGGCCGCGACCAACGCGCTGGAACTGGGGATCGATATCGGGTCGCTCGACGTGACCCTGCTGGTGCACTATCCCGGCACGATCGCCAGCACGTGGCAGCAGGCGGGCCGCAGCGGGCGCCGCCAGGGCGAGAGCCTGACCGTCCTGCTGGCCGGCAATGATCCGGTCGATCAGTACCTGCTGCGCCATCCGGGGTATTTTTTCGCGCAGTCGCCCGAGCATGCCGTCGTGGATCCGGAGAATCCCTACGTCCTGGCCCGGCATCTGGCCGCGGCAGCCTGCGAAATTCCGCTCGACACCGCGGCGCTCCCCGCGTTCGGCGACCTGGCGCCTGAGGTGGCCACCGTGCTGGCTGATGCCCAGGAATTGTCACTCCTCGACGGAAAGTATTACTACAGCGGCCGCCTGCATCCCGCGCAGCAGATCAGTTTGCGTCACATGAGCGACAACACGTTCAGCATCGTGCTGCGCGGCGCGGCGCGCGAGTCGACCCACGGCCACCACGTGGTGGGCGCCGGCCGTTTGTCGCAGCAGATTCGCCAGCGCCGCGCGGTCGCGGCATCCCCCAGGGACGACTCGCCCCGTCCCCCTCGTCGCGGCGCGCCGCCGGGCGGAGAGGTGATTGCGAATGTGGACGCGATCAGCGCCCCCGAACTGGTCTATCCGCAAGCGGTGTATCTGCATCACGGCGAGTCCTATTTCGTGCGCGAGCTGGACTGGGAGGGAAAAGTGGCCTACGTCGAGCGGCACGAGATGGACTACTACACGCAGGCGGTGCTGGAGAGCAGTGTGGACATCCGGCGCGAGCTGAGCTGCCGCGAAATACCGCCCGGGGCGCGGGGGGCCTATGGCGAAGTCGACGTCAGCTGGAAGACGGTCGGATTCAAGAAGATCAAGTTCGCCACCCGCGAGAACGTCGGGTACGGCCCGGTTGAACTGCCCGCCCAGGAGCTGCCCACGACTGCACTGTGGCTCACGCCGGACCCGTTCGTGCGCAAACGGCTGCAGGATGCCGGGCATCGTCCGAGCGAAGGGCTGTGTGGGCTGCGCAATCTGGCAGTGGTCGCGCTGCCACTGATCGCCATGTGCGACAGCCGCGACGTGAGCGGCGTGGTGGACAGCAAGAACCTGGGAAACAGCACGCTGATTCTCTACGATCGCTATCCCGGCGGGCTGGGCTACTGCGAAAAGGGCTACACGCAGCTCGAGACGCTGCTGGCCATCTGTCGAGAGCTGATCACCGAGTGTCCCTGCCACGAGGGCTGCCCGAGCTGTGTGGGCTTGCCGAATCTCCGCCCCGCGATCCACAGCGACCCCGATCTGCTGCGCGGCTACCCGATGCCGGATAAAGCCGCAACCAGGCTGCTGCTCGAGCTGCTCTCCCCGTCGCAGCAGCTGGCGACCGTCCCGGCTGGGGACCCCGACACGTATGTTGAGTGACGATGTGATGGCCCGGTTGAGTGCCTTGAATTGCGAGCGCGGAGCGCGGGCGTGGGAGCACGCGCCAACCATCGCCGCACCTCACGTGGCTGCGACGCCGCCGCAGGCCGAGCCAGTGCCGGAGGATGCAACGTCGCAGCTGCCGGCGGGCCTGGAAGTAGTCACTGCATGGGGCCGGCATTGGCGGCGTGACGTGGACCTGCAGATCCTCTGGCCGCATGCCGAGGCGTGGTTGCAGCGCGGCATGCGGGCCGATGAAGTGGCGGACGATGGCGGAGCCACGCGGAACAGGGAGCTACAGCTGCTGCGGCAGCGGTGGCCCAACGACGTGGTGCTGCTGGATCTGGAGACCTGCGGCTTCGCCGGTTCGCCAATCTTCCTGGCCGGCTTACTGCACCAGCAGAACGATCGCTGGACGCTCGCGCAGTTGTTGGCCCGCAACTATGCCGAAGAAAAGCCCCTCCTGCAGACACTCTGGACACTCGTGGCCACCAAGCGCCTGCTCGTGACCTTCAACGGCAAGAGCTTCGACTGGCCCATGGTCCACGACCGCAGCACGCTGCACCACCTGGGACAGGACCCGCGATACCGTGCCACGGCCAGTGTCGATCCCGACCGGCCGATCGTGGCCGGTGAGATGCTCGATCGGACGGCGCAGCGACCGATCCTCGGCCATTGTGATCTGCTCCATCTGGCACGCCGTCACTGGGGCACACGGTTACCAGACTGCCGGCTGCAGACCTTGGAACGACACCTCTGTCGGCGGCGCAGGGCTGACGATATTCCGGGCCGCGAGATCCCCGCCGCCTATCACGACTTTGTGCGGCACGGTGACGCGTGGCTATTGCGCAGCGTTCTGCATCACAATGCGCTCGACCTGATCACGCTGCTGCAACTGGCCACGCTCGTGATGTACGAAAAAAGGCTGTGATCGACCCAGGTGTCCCGGATCGGACCACAGCCTCAATGAGCTCAAATTTCCGGTCCATTGCGACAAATGGAGTCGCTGCGAGAAAGGCGAGGATCCGGCGTGCTATGGCACTTGCCGTGAGTGATCCTGGCCAACGCGTTTCATTTGGTCCCTCTGTCGGAATTTCGACCGGATCGATTTGAGTCTGCTACTTAAGTGTACTTTATGCCCGACGTGGCGTCTGGGAATGCCAATGTTCATCGGCAAGTCGCCAAGGGCCCGACAATTCAATCTCGGCACAAATCCCGTGCCAAACGAGATAAATCTCGATTTGAGGGCGATGAGAGGTGTTACTCCCAGGCCACCAGGCCGATCGTTTCCAGGTACCGGACCAGATCTTGCAGCTGGTTCGCGTCGACCAGGGGGGAAAGTCGCGCCCACTGGTCGACGGTGCAGGGCTGGTAGTCGGCCAGTTCGTTGATCAGCACCTGGCCTTCCAGCTGCATCTGCAGGCCACGCAGCTGGTCATCATCCAGGAAGAAGAGCACGGTGCCGGGATTCGTCGTTCCGGGTCCGGATGGCGGCGAGATGTCGCAGCGGGCCCAGCAATGGGCTGGATTGAGATGTAGTCGGCCGGTGATTTCCTCTTGATCGGATGTTGCTGCCTGCCGGGCGACTTGGCGCATGACCTGAAAGCGCCGGTGGCTGTCTGCCCGCTGGTCGGTGATTCGGCGAATTCGCACGAGGGCTCGCTCCGCCCACAGCGATGCCTGGTGGCTGGGGACCAAGCGGCAGCAGCAGTCCAGACCGGTCAGGGTGGCGTGGGCCAATCCGCGGTCCCGCACCCGGTCCTGGTGTGGCGCGGGAAGCGTACGGGCGGCGAGCCGGTCCGCCAATTCGGCCAGTCGCACGGGCCAGGACATCAGCCGCGACCGGCGCGGTTCGAAGCTCGGAAGCCAGGCGATTGGCGGAGCCGGCCACGAGCTGGCATCCGGGGGATCGTCAATCCGCAGCTCCCACATAGGCAGGGCTGGTGCAGGTGCGCTCATGCTTTCATCCACTGGTGGTGCGTGAGGGCCTCCTCAGACGGGGCGAGGCGGAACAGTACTCGAAAAGGGCAGCTTGCCTCAACACGAATAATGGGGGGTGTGCGTGCTGTCACGCCCCGGATGGTGCATCTTGCGGGACGCGGGTGGTGTGCAGTAGTCTGCTGGCATTCCACAGAGGGAGAAAAACCATGGCTTATACCGCGACTGATAATCTGTTGCTGCCCGCGACCGTCACCGGCTCCTGGCCGCGTCCCCGCTGGTACACGGCGAACATGTGGGGCCGACCGCTCGACACCGCGATGCTGGACCCCTGGTATCGGGAACAGTTTTCCGACGCGCATGCGATTGTGGTGGCCGATCAGGCCCGGGCCGGGCTCGATATTCTCACTACCGGCGATTATCACCTGGACGAAGACGTCGCCGGCCGGTCCTGGCATCACTATCCGCTGCAGCGGTGGAAGGGTCTGGAGCACGAAGAGCTGCAGACCGAGCACACGCGGTCGCCGCTGCTCTCGTATCCCGTGGGCACCATGCTCGACTCGATCTACAAAGCCTGGCGCTGGCCGCGCGTGGTGGACAAGGTCGAGCACGACCCCAAGAACCCGTTGGAGTACGCCAAGATCTGGCGCATGGCTCAGCAGGCGGCGGTGGCCGCCGGCAAGCCAGTCAAGTTCGGCACCTGTTCCGCTCAGGTGCTGGCGTTCTTCCTGGACAGCCACACGCCGCAGTATGACCTGGACGACAAGAAGCAGTTGATCTGGGACATGGCCGAGGCGATGAATCGGGAACTGCGGCAGCTGGCGGCGTCCGGCTGCCGCGTGATCCAGGTGGAGGAGCCGACGCTGCACTTCATGGCGCGCTACAATCCCCAGCAGAAGGAGTTCATCGACTTCCTGATCGATGCTTTCAACCGCGAGGTCGAAGGGCTGGACGACGTGGAGGTCTGGATCCACACGTGCTGGGGCAATCCCAACATGCAGAAAGTGTTCAGCGACGAGTCCTACGCCAATTCGATTGAGATCTACCTGGAGCGGCTCAAGGGAGACGTGTGGACGATCGAGGCGACGGAAAACAACTTCAAGGAGCTGCCGCTCTTTGCCCCCTACAAGCAGCGCCTCCGCAAAAAGATCGCCGTGGGCGTGGTCAGCCATCGGACGCTGCAGGCCGATTTTCCGGACGTGGTAGCCGACCGCATTCGGCGTTGTCTGGAGTACATTCCCGCAGAGAAGCTGGTTCTGTCGACTGACTGCGGATTCGGCCGCGGCGGATTCAACCGTCACCTGGCCTTCTACAAGACGGTCGCCATACCGCTGGGCCGCAACATCGTGTTGCAGGAGCTGGGCGTGGAGCCACGCTATGTGCCCGCCGCCGACGAGCAACTGGCCTGGGACATGCTCCCCGACCAAGAACCCTTCACGCACCTCAAACCGCTGCGCTGAGACGCGGTGCAGCAATCCCCTTCGAAGATCCCGAAGATCCGACGAAGATCCAGACACTCAGCACGTACAGTGTGGCCGCCGCGCGCGACGACTTGCGCCCTCGACCAGCTTGCCCGGTTGGGGCGCGTAATCATCCGCTAAGCGCACCCTCCGCTCCCCCATCGGCTCGCCCGATGGGGAGCCCAGATCATCGGCTACGCAATGCCCGTACTGTGCATCCGTCGCTCTGCTTCCAGTCCTATCGAGCCTCCTGTACATCCTGTACACCCTGTCTCGAATGCACAGCG
>JALOQX010000346.1 GCA_025459265.1 Pirellulaceae bacterium
GACGGTGCCGCAATCGGCTCGCTGCGCAGGGTCGAGCCGTTGGGCAGCGTCGCCCAGGCGCCGGTCGAAAACGTTGGGGCGTGACTCGGTCCCGACTGATCGAGCACCTCGTAGCCCACCGTCGCCAGGATGCCGGCCTGGGTCAGCTCGTTCAGGATCATGGCCGCGTTCCGTCCGTCCGATGCGGTTGTCGTTGATGTCGGCTGAGCGGCCGCCGGTGTCTGCACGGTGTCACGCCGCGTTTCGGGCAACTGCTGCAGGAGGGCCTGGGCGGCTGCCTGTTCGGCGCATTTCAGTTTGGCCGCGGCGTACCAGACTGTGGCCAGCTGATCGGTCGGCGAGACGGCCAGCACGCCCCGGATCCGGTATCCGGCGGGAGACACATCCTGCTCGAAGCAGGGCGGCGGTGTCCTGGTCTGGGCACACCATTCCAGCAGGCGCCCCTTGGGGTTGGCTGCCTGGAGCCGTGAAGCTTCCTCGTCGGAGATGCGAATGGTTTCCTGCCGCGCGTCGCCTTGAGCGACCAGAGCGAGCAGTGCGCGAGCGGCGAGTTGTTCGGCGGTCTTCTTCGAGGCGGCGCGAAACGGCCCGCTGTCGAGCAGCTGCCCGTGACAAGACAAGGTCATCCGCGCCTCGTGAAACGCCCCGTGCGGCTGAATGCTGCTGACCGGCGGGTCGATCCGCACACGCATACAGTATTCCAGCAGCCGGCCCTTGGGATTGGCCTGCTTGAGTTCCTCCTCAAGTGCCGCTTCTTCCGGAAACAGATGCGTGTCCTGCACGCTGAGGACCCACAACCGGTCGGGCCGGTGATCGTCGCGGCGCACCAGACCGACGGACTCCAGTACGCGCGCAAACTGTTCGACGGTCGGCCGATCGACCGCCTGTCCGAACCAGGCTTCGGCGATCGTCACCGCCCGCACGGGCGCCGCCCCGGCCGGACCCAGCAAGTGACGAGCGCGATCGAGGTCAAGCTCCGCTGCCGCGGGCACGTCGACGGCATGACGTCGGCCGCGGGCACGCCGGACAGTGTAGCTGCGATGGATCAGGGTCCCGTCACGTGCGCAGACGACATCGGAACAGTGCAGGCTGCCGGCCAGCGTCTGTTGCGCACGCTCGTCGCCATGCACCAGTGCGACGGTCCGTGGCGACGTGGCTTCAATGAGCGACACCATCTGCATCCGGTCGGCATGGGCCGACAAGCCGTACGTGCCAAACAGGCATGCGACAGGGACCGTGGCGTTGGCCAGCCGCAGCTCTTTCGGGCCAGCGGATTGCGCAAGTTCGAGCAACGCTCGACCGGGCGACTCCTCATCCTGGTACCCGGTCAGGAGAATCGCGTCGTTGGCATTCTTGGCGAGTTCCTGGCAGTAGCCGGCGGACGGCCCTCCGGTGAGCATCCCGCTGGAGGCGACGATGATGCAGGGGGACGTATCCAGCACCCGAGCGCGGTCTTCGCGCCTGAGTACCGGTTGGATCGCGTCGGTGTAGAAGGCGTGCGGCGTGCGGCGAATTTCGTAGAGCAAATTGCGCGACACAAAGGGTTCATGGCTGCGGTAGACGTCGCAGACGGCACGGACCATGCCGTCCACAAACACCGGTGCCGCGGGCAGCTTGCCATTACGCAGGGCGCGCTTGAGGATCAGCAGCACCTCCTGGGCCCGGCCGACGGCAAAGGCGGGGATCAGCACGCGGCCGCCGCGTCCCAGTACTTCGCCGACCTGACCGAGCAGCCGCTCCTCCGCCGCACTGCGATCCTCGTGCAGCCGCTCACCATACGTCGACTCGCTGATCACCAGATCCGCCTGGAAGTCGGGCCGCGCGAGCGCCGGCACGGTCTGCTGCGCCGTCACACTGTAGTCACCGGTCAACAAGACGGTGCCGGCGGGAGACTTGATCAGGATCATCGCGGCGCCCAGAATGTGCGACGCCGGAAGCCAGCGCACTTCCAATTCGCCGATCTGAATCGGCTGGTGGTACTTCACCGGCACCATGGACCGCAACAGCCGGTCGACCTGTGGCTCGGTGTACAGCGGCACCTCCGCCTCACGGTCGGGCGAATTCATCACCCGCAGCGCATCACGCAGCAGGATCCCGACCAGATCGATTGTGGGAGGGGTCGCCAACACCGGTGCACCGGGGCAGGCTTCGGCCAGCACCGGCAGGCCGCCCGAATGGTCCATGTGCGCGTGCGTCAGCAGAATCGCGTCCACCGCGACGCCCGCCAGCCGCGCAAGGTCCGGCAGCGGACTCACGCCGGAGTAACGCACGCCACAGTCAATCACCAGCGCACGACCAGCCGCGCGAATGAGGATGCATGACGCGCCAATCGCACTGGCACCGCCCAGGAACGAGACTTCAATACTGTCGGGTTGCGGACCAGCCATGCGGTTCTGCTGCCATTAACCTGAACTGACCGGCGGGTTGTTGGGGAGTTCCTCCAGGCGGACCACATGCAGGTGTGCGATGTGGTCAAGCCGCTCCGGTATCGCGCCGTCGGTAGCGGCCGGCAGCACGATGCGCGATCGGAGCACAATGACCTGGTCCGGGTGGTGGATGTCGTACTGCTGGCCACCCGTCACATGAATCCGGAACGGTGTGAACGGCTGCCGTCGCACCAGCTCAATTACGTCGTCGGGTCGCATCAGCCCATCACCTGGAAGGAATTCCGGCGTCGCCAAGAACCGCTGACCGTCTGACGTATTGTAGTGCCGAGCCGACGCGACGGGCAACCTGACGATGGAGGTCAGGAGAAGGCTGCGGCGGGCGCGGCCGTGTTCAGGCCGGTGGCGGGCGCGCCCGAGGTGGCCTTGCGGCCGACGCAGAAAACGCTCAGCATGTTCGATATGCTCGGCCAGGAGACCAGTCTGATGGAATGTCTGATGCGTTCGGATGATCTGGCACGGCTCTGGTTCGATTGGGACGCCCGCGAAGTGCTCTTGCGCAGCGCGGTTGCGGAGCGCCTGGCGGTACGGCCTGCGCCGGGCGCGGACGACAGCGTGGTGGCGACCTACTTTCTGGCGCTGCGCACGAAGTCACTGCGGCAGATCGCGGAGGATTTCAGCTACCACGCGACGAGCGGAATCAGGAACCCGCCGGCCGGCTCGCTGCTGGCTCAGTGCACGGGCCAGTTGCTGGATATCGACGCGTGGGACGGCAGCGGCCGCCTCGGGCTGCTCCACATGGCGTATCCGCTGAAAATGCTCCTCAACGCCAACGGATCGCTGACCTCCTGCGATCTGCTTCACACCTCGGCTGGTGCGATTGTCTTCGACGTGTACGAGAATCAGGATGCTCGACTGATCTCGCTGCAGATCCCGCCTCACGTGCTCGAGACATTCCCGGGACCGGCCTATGGGCCGCACGACCTGCGCGGCCTTACCGGTTTTGCGGCGGATGAGCCGGCGTTCGGAACCATTCTCAAACCCACGGCCGGGATCACGCCTGAGCAGGTCGAGGCGTTGGTGGAAGAGGCGGCGCGCTGTCCGCTGTTCATGTTTGTCAAGGAAGATGAGAACCTCTACCCGAATCTGAGCTACTCTCCCGTGTCGGAACGCACGCGGCGGGCGGCCGCGGCGATTGGCCGAGCGCACGAGGAGCGGGGCAGTCGGGGAATCCTCTTTGCACCGCACATCACCGGCAGCCCGCACGAGATCCTGGACACGGTCGAAGCAGTACTGGAAGCGGGTGCGACCGCCGTCATGCTGAGTGAAACGTTCAGCACCGGTACCGTGCGGATGGTGCGTGAGGCGACGCAGTATCGCGAGCGCCCGCCGGCGATCTACGGCCACAACGCAGGGATCGGCACCCGCGAGCGGTGTATCTGGCGCGAAGTGCTGGACCTGTGCGCGCGGCTGGACGGCATCGATTTCCGCCAGACGGCGCCGGTCCGTCCCGGTGCTCCGTTTATCCGCCCCTACGGTGCAGCCTGGGAGGCCTCCGAACGGATTCTCACCTGCCCGTTGCCGGGCGGTATCAAGCCGACGATGATCGCCCGCGCCGGAGGATTGGATCAGGGCAACATCATCATGAACCTGCAGGATGCCGAGCGTCGCGGACTGACCTCCGCCATCCTGCTGCTGGCCGGCTCGGCCATCAATTCCATCCGTCTGCCAGACGGCAGGACGGATCCGGGGTACGGTGCGGAGGCCATGCGGCAGGCGCTGGAAGTTCACCGCAGCGGGGAACTGGCCGACGTGCCCAGCGACGCACAGACGCGCACATTGATGGCCGTGGCGCAGGCGCGCCGCCTGACTGCGCTGCAGGACGCGCTGCGACAACGCTATCCCGAGGAGTTCGCATGAACGAGGCTCAACTGACGCAGGAACTCGAGCAGGCGCTGGCCGACATGCCGGTGATGGACATTCACACGCATCTGGTCGGCGGGAAGCTGGGGGCGCGGGGACTCCACGATGTACTGCTGTATCACATGGTGATCAGCGACCTGTACGCGGCCGGTTGCCCCAGCGGGAGCCGGCTGACCCAGTATCCCGGCTGGCCAACGCCCGGGGAAGCCCGTGCACGCATCGCAGAATCCCTCCCGTTCCTGGGCCACATTCGCAACACCAGCTCATTCTGGGGCGTCCGGCTCATCGTTCGGGAACTGTACGGATGGACCGACCCGATTACGCCGGACACCTGGCAGAGACTGGATGATCTCATCCGGGAGCGGGCCGACGATCGTGCGTGGCACCATGAGCTGCTGGACCGGTTGCGCATCAGGCGTACCGGCACGGAGCTGGCCCGGCGGGAAGGCGGCATCGACGACCAACGCCTGCAGTACGCGCTGGAGTGGGCCTTCTTCACACGCTGCCAGTGGCAGGAGTACGACACGGCGCTGTACGAGCTGGAACGCTGTTGGGGCCGGACGCCCGAGAGCCCCGCACCGATCGGAGCAGGTGTGCGGCCGGCCACGCAGCACGTGATCCGCACGTTGCAGGACGTGCACGACGCCATGCGGCACTACATGGACCATATTCCGTACGACCAGCTGCTGGCCACGGCGACTCACTTGTCGACCGACATCCAGTACCGGCACGTCAGCGACGATGATATGGCGGCGGCGCTCTTGCGGCGCGACTCGGCCGGCGCCACCGAACGGGACATCTACGCCTCCTATATCCACGAGGCGTTCCTGACCGCGCTCGAACGCCGCGCAGAGCGCATCGTGTTCCAGTTCAGTCTGGGCGCGGAACCGCTGCCGTTCGAGACCGGGAGCCGTCTGTCACAACGGACCATCGCCGCGCTGGCGCACATGATCGGCAGTCATCCCGGGGTGCGCTTTCAGTGTTTCCTGGCCAGCCGGCACGCCAACCAGGCACTGTGCACGCTGGCTCGCGAGCTGCCCAACCTGAGCCTGGCCGGCTATTGGTGGCACAATTTCTTTCCATCCACCATCGAAGCGGTCATGACCGAACGGCTGGACATGCTGCCCGCGAACAAGCAGATCGGGTTCTTCTCCGACGCCTACTGCCTGGAATGGACGTATGCCAAGCTGCGGATCGTTCGGCACCACCTGGCGCACGTCCTGGCCTGCAAGATCCTGCATGGACAATACACGCGTGACGAAGCCCTGACGATCGCCATCCTGTACGAAAGCCCGCAAACGCTGCTGGGGATGGTCAGCGCCGCCAGATGCAGCGGTAGTTGAACCGCCGATTCGGTGCACTGTCGCCGTTGGTGCACAGCGAGATGGGATCGACCAGGTCGGCCGGGTTGTCGCACCAGTGGAAATCGATGACCCAGTCGTCTGCCGGCAGGCCGAGGATCGTGCGCGGGATAGCCAGTTCGAGCCTGTCTCCGGCATAGCGATAAGGCGCGCGCGCCGCCTCGACCCACGGATCAACTGGTGCGGCCGCATCGTACCGTAACAGCGTCGTAGTCGTCTCGTCCAGCACCTGCCGGTTGACCAGAAAGTCGTAACCGTACCAGCCCGTCTCGTGGTTGTGATCGGCATCGATCAGCAGCAGCATCCAGTTCGGGTCGGTGTGTGGCGACAGTGGTGCACGCGTCTGGACGTAGAACGAGACGTGTTCGTCGTCCACGGCCACCTTGCCGGTCACGATGTCGTTGCGCCCGGATGCATTGCGGTAATGCAGACCGCCGTATCCTGGGTAATCGCGGTGGATCGTGTCTCCGATCGTATCGCGGTACTCGACCTCGACGCCTGACCAATCGGCGAACGTTCCATCGATGGTGACGGTCTGCAGTCCGCGCAGTTCCGGGATCGGCCGCACGCCTTTGTACCGCCGGATGTTCTGCGCCATCTGCATGTAATAGTTATCGGTGTAGCCGCCCTTCATCGGCTGCACGCATCGATTGAATTCGGCGTTATACTGATCGACGAAGAAGTAGGAGCTGTCGCGGCGCATGAAGCGGAAGGTGCTGCCCGGCGCGGGATGGTACTTGCCGGCCGTCCATTCGTTCCAGTCATTGACATAGAGAAACTGGGGATCGGCCTGCAGGGCTTCTTCCCAGCGCTGTTGAAAATAGATTCCGTAACCTTCGGGCCGGTCGACGGTCTTTCCCAGCCAGGGCACGTGAGTGGGGACAGGCAGGTCCTGTTCGTCAAGCTGTGGTTCACCGTGCTCGCGAGTCCAGCATTTGCCGATGAGCGTGGTCGGATGCTGAGCCGGCGTGACCGCCGCCTGCTCGCGCGCGCCTCGGTGCGTGGACAAGAGTTCGACTGGCTGTAGCCGTCGCACCTGCTCGTTGCCCAGATCGTAGCCGAAACTCCAGTTGTCCTCCGTGCCGATGAAACGCTGCCCCGCCCATTTGTGATAACCCCACCACATCGTGCGCAGCGTGAAAAAATCTTTCACCTCGCGCGTGTAATCCTTGTAGAACGGTTCCGCGTAGTCAGGGTCTCCGTAATGCGGGTGATTCGGATCTGTGGCCGCGGCGGCATCGTAATGTGGATTCGGGTGCTGCGTGACCTGTCCGTTGGCATCCACGCTGGGCGTGCCGTTGTACAGCAGCAGCGGTTTGCCGTCCCAGTGGAACCAGAGATCACGGTACTTGCCCGTCTTGTAGATCCGATCGTACAAGTCCTGCACGACCGAGATCGCCGGACCGTTGAACGCCCAGAAACAGAATTGCGGGACCTTGTTGCCCTCGGCCTTCATCTCCAGCATGGTGGGGAAGATCACATCCCATTCGTCCCAGTACCGCACGGCGTTGGTGACGTCCATCACCAGCACGTCCACGCCGGCATCGGAAAGCATGGACATGTCGTGGCGGATCACGTACTTGTCTTTGCTCAGAAAGTAACCCAGTTCCGGCTCGCCCCAGTGATATGAACCGGCCGTCCAGAGCGGGTGTTTCGCGTCGAGACGCGCGGCCGGGTCAGTCGCCAGAATCCTGCTCACGTCCGCCGTAAACGGGCCGGGCAGACTGGCATGTGAATCGCTGTGCCAGGCGATGTAGAAGATTCCCACCACGCGGCGCTGGTCCTGCCGGACCGGTCCCGCGTCGGCCAGCGTCGGCATGGTGCGTCCCAGGGCGTCGCACGCCACCCACGTGTCGGCGTAGATATCGCGATAAGTCATGTCCGCTTCGTCCGCTTGCGCTGCCGCAAGCATGCACGAGGCCAGCCACACGGCGCAAGTCACAGACCGGGTCATGGCGACGTTCCTTATTGGTTGGATACGGGAGGCGGGTTCAGTGGGAGTTGGAGGAGGGGGCTGCCTCGTGTTCCAGTCGCAGCACGTGTCCATCGTCAAGCGTCACGATGCATTCGCGACCGGTCAAAGCCACTCCCCAGCGCACCGGCGTTGCAGGGAGTGTGACGGTCCACCAGGCGTGACCGTCCGACGAGAGGGCCTCGACGGAGTCTTTGTGGAGAACGACCAGCCCGTTGGTGCCGACAGCCAGCCCGCAGACGTCCGCGGTGCTGCCCGCCCAGAGCAGCTCAGGATCGAGCGGAATTCGCATGACATCGTGTGGTGCCGGGGAGGCGGCCAGTTTCCCGCCGGTCACCGGGTCGGTGTTCATCAGCGCGACGACGCGATCCAGTGCCGCCGTGTCGCGAGCGCAGAACAGACGGCCGTCCACCAGGGCCACCCACCGATCCGGCAGCCGGAAATAGACGCGCCCCTGATGGCTCTTGAAGATCGTGGTCCGCGCCCATTCCTGTGAGTACATTTCCGGACCGATGCACAGCGGCTGGCCGTCCGGGGCCAGGAACATCTCCATGCCGGCCTCCAACAGCGCCACCACACGAGGATCACCGCCGGTGCGGGCGTCCACTGCCACAATCCCGACGGGTGATCCACCGTTGACGTACAGTCGGTCGTCCTGGAGCAGGAGGTTGGCCTGCACGCCAAAGCTCAGTCGCGGCTCTGGCCGATCGAGCGTATACCGTTGTTGCCACCGCTGCGCGCCTGAGTTGATGTCCACGGCCGCGATCACGGTTCCGTCCGCCGCGGTGCTGCCGGCCGCGGTGTAGGCCACGCCCTGATTGTCCACCACGACGCCCCCGCCCAACGGCCAGACCGACATGATCTGGTCCATGATGTTGACCAGTCGCGTGTCCGGCGCGATGGCCTTGCGGCCCAACTCGCGACCGTCCTGAGCGTCGAGGCAGTAGAGCGTTCCGTCGCACGACGCCACAAGAACACGGCCGTTCCAGTACACGGGGGGAAAGGGAACGCCTGCCTGCGCCGAAGCGCGCCACACGACGTCGCCCGTCCGAGCATCGAGACTCGTGACCGTTCCGTCGCGGCCGCCAAAGAGCACCCGATCGCCGACGCACACGGGTGCCGTGACGCCGTCGGAGTGACGCGTCCGCCAGGATTCGCGGATCTGTTGCGGCACGGGTACCGCAACCGTCGCGCTGCCGGCCGCGTCGGCACGAAATGCAGGCCAATCGTCAGCGCCGGCGGGCCGTGACGATACGGGCGTCTTCCACGTCGATGTGCGCGCGGGTGGCGACACTTCAGGCAACGGCGTGCGCGGTGCCATGCAGAACGTGCCGTGCACCTGCCAGCAATCGCAAGCCAACGGCATCCAGTACAGTCGACCGTTCGCGGGCACGACGCCGTCGAAACAGCCCGGTCGGACCACACCTTGATAGTCTGCCAGTTGCTGCGCCGCCAAATCGAAGTACACGGTTCGGCCGTCACCGCCTCCGGGTCGATAGAAGAACTGCTGTGGCGTGACGGTCAGCCGCGTGCAGGAACCGATCACGCCGAGGCTCAGCTCGTCCAGCACCTGACCCGTACGCGGGTGTACTTTGCGGCAGACGGATGCTGGCGCAGCGACGCGCGGCATGACGTAGAGCGTGTCGTCGAGGAAGAACGGGTGAGGTGACTCGTTGTCCAGTGCCCACAGGAGCTCGCCGCCCTCCAGGTCCACTCCAATTGTCTGTTTGAACGGCGGGCCGGCGATGCAGAGTACGCCGCGGCTGGCGCGCGCGCAGCAGTACGTGGCCCACCCCAGGCCCCAGCCCTGGCGTTTGAGCGCCTGGCCGATGGCATCAAACAGCTGCGGCGCGGACTCAGGCGTCCTGCGCCACAATTGCGTGCCGGTCATCGCGTCGCGAGCCGCCAGATACTGCCGCGGCGCCAACTGGACGATCCGGCCGCCCTCGAGGCACAAGGCCCGCACATCGAACGGCTCGGGTTCCTGGATGCACCACCGCAGCTGCATCTCGGGGAACTGAAAGGCCGCCAGGCGCCGCGCGGCTCCGAAATTGTCGACGATCATGCGGTACTGGGCATCTGCCACATCCCACGGCCAGTGACCCATCTGGCGTTTGAGCCGGTGCGGCATCACACGGCCGTCCGGCGGACCTAGTGCGGCCCACAGCGTGTCGCCGTCCTGCACGATCCATTTCCAGTCCGTGTCGCCGGCTGCAGCGGCATCGGCGGGCACCGGGAACTTGCCGCGCTCCGCGCCGCTGGCCGCGTCCAGCACCCAGAGCGTTTCTCCCTCGGCGAACACCACCTCGCGGTCCGTCGCCAGCTTGGTGAAATTGTGCACGACGCAGCTCGGATCCAGCGGACGACTCCACAACCGCAGCCCGTTGTAGGCGTTCAACACCGTCAGCGTATTCAACAGCGGCTCCTCCCGCTCATGAAACGCGATGTGCCCGGTGAAAAAGAAGATCCGCCCGCCGGCAAACAGCGACTGGTTGGGCATCGCGGCGAAGACGGGAAACGTCTGAAACCGCAGCTCGCCGGGCAGCCGGGCCGTGCCGTCGCTGGATACGACGTTGTTGTCCGGACCGTGATACGGGTGCCGCCACTGATCGCTGCGTGGATCAACCGGCTTGACCAGAGGCGTGCCGGCACCCCAGCAGGCAGCGCCTGGATGCAGGACGCGCAGGATTTCCTCACGGGCGGGCGGCTCCTGCACGCCAGGTGCGATCCACACCGCGTCGGCCATGTCCGTCGCCAGAAGCAGTGACCCAGTTGGGTCGCCAAATACCTGCAGCCGCGTGCCGAGAACCCTCTCGTTGCGCGCCCAGTCGCGGAGCGATGCGGCCGATGACGGCGAGGTGACTCGACAGAGAATCTTCCACGACGTGTGTTCCACGAACTGGGCCAATACCGATCGGTCGTCCGCGTCGTCGCCACAGACGGCCACGACCAGCGCGGGCCCGTTGCCCAGTTGCTGCACCATGTCCTGAACCGCATCGCCGGCTCGCGCCGCGCAGCAGCCGAGTGACATCACGATGTGCACCACGAGAAGTCCAGGCAACTTGTTCATGGTCGGCACTCCCCGGATGAAAGATGTACCAGCATTTTCACGAGTGTCGGCGATTTCGCCCGCTCGATCAAGAGGATGCCTGGTCATTCCTTCGTGCTTGGGTACTGGTGCCTGGTCCTTGCCTCGGCGGACACGAGACACAGGTGCCGCATGGGCGCGCGCGTTGACGAGCGGTATGTTGGTGCTGGCAGAGGCGAGTTAAATCGTAGGTGAGATCTTATTCCTTGGTGCTTGGTCATCTTCCTTGGTGCTTGGGTTTTCACAGGTGCTTGGTGCTTGATTCCCGCCGGCGGCGACCATGAATTCCCACGAGATGGATCAATCGGTTCGGTGCTATCGGCCGGAGCTG
>JALOQX010000101.1 GCA_025459265.1 Pirellulaceae bacterium
CCCACCGTCGGTTGGCCCGCCCGCCGCCTCAGCGGCGGGGGCACTGCCACCTGCCGCCACCGGAGCCGGCCCCATCACGTCCGCCGGCAGTCGTCCCGCGGCCAGTTCCGTAGCCACCAGTTCCATCGCCCGCTTGATGCCGATCGTCACAATGCCCCGCTCCCGGTCGACCATCTCCCGCCGCGTCAGCTGCGTCTGCTGCCGCGCCGTCAGGTCCGCCAGTTCAGCCGGACGACCCTGCGTGGACAGGTCGGACCGGATCATGGCGTCCCGTTGCCCCAGAAACAGTACCTGCAGCAGCAGCACCAGCACGAACGTCAGGATGACGCTGACCACCCCAATGTACGCGATGGGCGCCGACTTGATCCCGTCGTGAAACGCCATGACGACACCTGCCTACTCAACTGTTTTCAAATCCCAACGATTCGCCAAGCCGGGGGTCCCGCATCGGCGTCAGCGGCCGACTCCCAGCCCACAGCAGGAAGCCGGCCAGGTACAGCAGCCCCATGCCAAACAGGCAGAACACGTCGATCGGCCCCACCGGCAGACCGATGATCTCGACATTCGGCATGATCAGGTAGTGCACATCCAGCCAATGCATAACCAGCAGCCAGGCGGCCCAGAACGCCAGGATGGCCGGACGCCGCTTGGCCTCGCGCGAGATCAGCCCCACAAACGGGATCAGCAGGTGGCCGAACAGCAGGATCAACGACACTGCCACCCAGCCGCCTCGCTGCCGCGGCAAGTACCACGTCGTCTCTTCGGGAATGTTCGCATACCAGATCAGCAGATACTGCGAGAACGCGATGTACCCCCAGAAGATGGTAAAGGCGAACAAGAGTTTGCCAAGCTCGTGGTAATGCTCCACCGTCACCGACTCCAGCAATCGGCCCGTGCGCTGCAGGCCGGTGAGAATCAGGATTACCGCGGCGAGACAACCCACGACCGCCCCCGAAAAGTAGTACACACCGAAGATCGTGCTGTACCAATGCGGCGTCAGCGACATGATCCAGTCCACAGCCGCAAACGTGATGGTCACGGCAAACACCAGCAGCGCGGGGTAGCTGACGCGTTCCATCCGCAGCGTCAGACTCGCATCGCCCGTCTCATCCTGTTCCAGCGAACGGCGCCAGAAGTACCAGACCAGCGCGCCCCAGACCGCAAAGAACGCCACGGCGCGGGTCACAAAAAACGGGAGATTCAGATAGGCCGACTTGCCGGCCAGAATCGCGTCTGCGCGCACCACGTCCGGATCCAACCACTTGTACAACACGCTGCTCCCAAACAGCAGCGGGACGAGAATGGGGAGAAACAGGAGCGCCATGAGCAGCGTATTGGCGGCCAGGATCTCCGCCACGCGCCGGACGGCCACACTCCAGCCGGCGCGGCTGGCATGCTGCAGGGCCACGAAAAACAGCCCCCCCAGCGAGAGGCTCAGAAAGAAGCAAAAATTCACCAGGTACGCGTGATAGAAATAACTCAGCCCATCACCACGGAGCAACCCGAAGACCACCGCCAGCAACAAGAGCAGCACCCCAACGACGATCAGGATGCGACTCATGCGCAGGACCGAGTCGGGCAAGGAGATGCTCTCTCGGTCACCCCGTGTGGATGTCAGACGTGTATGCATGGATGTTTGCTTCGTGAAATCCCGCGCTCGCCCTGACGCGGGCAGCGCAGCATCGTAAGGACTCAGGTCCCGTCAGTTCCGGAAATCCCGCAACTCCAGTTTCTCTCGCTCCTCAGGGGGCAGATCATCGAGTACGGCGTTCTGGCTCCGCTGCAGCGCCAACACGTAGACCACGATCGCCCACCGGTCCTGGGGAGGAATCTGCGCGTTGTAAGCCGGCATCGTGCGGATGCCGTTGGTGATGGAATTGAAGATCTTGCCGATCGGCTGCTCGCGGACCCCCAGGCTGTGCAGCGATAGCGGGGGGACCCAGCCGGGCGAATCCGGTCGAGCCAGCGCACGGACCGACGTGATGCCGTCCCCGGCTCCCGCCAGGCCGTGGCAGGGGGCGCAGTAGACGTCGTATCGCTCGCGGCCGCGCTGCACGAATGCCAGCGTCACCGGCTGCACTTGCGGCGGCAGCGTCGTCACGAACTGTTCGCCTTCGGTGCCGCGGAAGAAGTGGTCGTCGTCGCGCAGGTCGCCGGACGCGATCGTGCCGGGCACGGGCAGCCGCATCGTCTGCCCGTTGGCGAACAGCGGCGTGTCCGCCTGCGGCTGGAAACGCGGCTGATCGTCCATATCGCGCACCGGATGCATGCGCGGCGTGTCCGACGTGCTGCGCCGGTCCTTGGCAATCCACAGGGGCGGAATCAGCGCCAGCGAGACCACCACGATGCCGGCCAGGTAGATGACCGGTGGAATCTGCGCGGCAGTCGGCGCCTCGTACACCGTCTCAACGGCTGTCGCGCCCGCCCCCTCGAGCAAGCCGCGCAAGCGCGTCGCATCGAAGGCCGCGTCCCGCGCATCGATGCTGATGAAGAAGCGGTCCGCGGTCGCCCGGCGAAACCGCTCGGACTGACTGAGCGGGTCGTGAAACCGCGGCAGGCCGTTCAGGGCCAGGACGCCGAAAAACGCCGTCAACGCACTGAATAAAATGATCAGCTCAAAGGTCACCGGGATATTGGCCGGGAGGCTGAAGAGCGGTTTGCCGCTGATGTTCAGCGGATAGTCAACGGCATTGGTCCACCACTGCATCACCAGTGCCACGATCGCCCCGGCCACACCGGCCCCCATCACGAGCCAGGGGAGCACTGTCGGCCGAATTCCCATCGCGCCGTCAATCCCGTGCACCGGAAAGGGCGAATGGCTGTCGAAGCGGCGGATCCCGGCTTCCCGGACAGTGCGCGCGGCTTCCACGAGCGCTGGGGCGTCGGCGAACTCCGCCAGCAGCCCGCACAAGCGTTCGGATGATTCCTCAGCGGCAGGTGTTGCGTGTGCGGTCACGGTTGGTGTCCATGCGGCAGAACGGTCTTCACTTCGGCCATGGCCACGACCGGCAGGTAGCGGCAGAACAGCAGGAACAACGTGAAGAACAGACCGAAGCTGCCGATAAACATGACAATGTCAATCGGTGTCGGAATGAACAGTCCCCAGCTCGACGGCAGGAAGTCCCGCGTGAGCGACATCATGATCACGAAACGTTCCATCCACATGCCCACGTTCACCAGGATGGCGATGACCACCATGATCCAGGCCGTCGTGCGGCACTTCTTGAACCAGAACAATTGCGGGATTACCACGTTGCAGGTCACCATGATCCAGTAGAAAACGCCGTACGGTCCGAACGGCCGGTTCCCCAGGAACAGGAAACTCTCATACGGGTTCTGGCTGTACCACGCCGTGAACAACTCGATGCTGTAGGCGTACCCCACCATCAGACTCGTCACCAGAATGACCTTGCAGATGTTCTCGAGGTGCCGCGGCGTGATCAGGTGCTTGAGCCCGAAATACGCCCGCGCGGGGACGGCCAGCGTAATGACCATGGCAAACCCGCTGAAGATCGCCCCCGCCACGAAGTACGGCGGAAAGACCGTCGTGTGCCAGCCGGGAACCTGGGACACCGCAAAGTCGAAACTCACCACCGAGTGCACGCTCAACACCAGCGGCGTCGCCAGCGCGGCCAGCAGCAGATAGGCCCGTTCGTAATGATGCCAGGCCCGCGCGGAACCGGTCCAGCCGAGCGCGAACAGGCCGTATGCCATCCGGCGGATGGGCGTCTGCGCCCGGTCGCGCAACGTGGCCAGGTCCGGGATCATCCCCAGGTACCAGAACAGCGCTGACACGGTCGCGTACGTGCTCACCGCGAACACGTCCCACAGCAGCGGACTGCGGAAGTTGGGCCACATGGCCAGCCAGTTGGGATACGGCGCCAGCCAGTAGATGAGCCACACGCGACCGACGTGAATCGCCGGAAACAAGCCAGCGCACATCACGGCGAAGATCGTCATGGCTTCCGCCATGCGGTTGATGCTCGTCCGCCACTGCTGCCGAAACAGGAAGAGGATGGCCGAAATCAGGGTCCCTGCGTGCCCAATGCCTACCCAGAACACGAAGTTGACAATGTCAAAGCCCCAGAACGCCGGGCTGTTGTTCCCCCACACCCCGATGCCTGTCGTGATCAGGTAGACGATGGCCGCGCCCAGGACTCCCAGCGTGGCCACCGACACGGCGAAGGCGATGTACCAGCTGCGCGGCGGGCGATGCTGCTCGGCGATCGCGCACACGTCCTGCGTGATCGTCGCGTAGTCGGCCTTCCCGGTGACCAGCGGAGCGCGCTGACCCGGAAGGTTGAAAGTGTTGTCCACTGCCGTCATGGTTGGTCCTGCTGTCAACTGCTCATGTCTACTCGGCCGGTCCGGCGGCGCGCATCAGGAGTGGCCCGCGCCCGCCGGCGGGGACGCGGACGCCAGGTCCGGATGCGGGTTGCGGATCCGCGCCAGATACGCCGTCCGCGGCTTCACGTTCAGTTCGCCCAGCATGCGGTACGCCCGGTCGTCGCCGTGCTGCCGCGATACCTGCGCCTGGGCGTCCGCCAGATCGCCGAAGACGATCGCCTGGGCGGGGCAGGCCTGCTGGCACGCCGTGCGGATCGCGCCGTCCGGGATCGGCTGGCCAGCATTGCGTGTGTCGATCTTGACCGCCTGGATGCGCTGGACGCAGTACGTGCACTTCTCCATGACACCGCGGGCGCGCACGGTCACGTCCGGATTGAACACCATCTTGCTGACTTCGCGGCGCGGGTCCTGCAGGTCCTTGTGATAGTTGAAGTAGTTGAACCGCCGCACTTTGTACGGGCAGTTGTTGGCGCAGTAGCGCGTCCCGATGCAGCGGTTGTAGACCATGTCATTAAGTCCCTCGCTGCTGTGGACCGTCGCCGCGACCGGGCAGACCTGCTCGCAGGGGGCCAGTTCGCACTGCTGGCAGGCCACCGGCTGCATCGCGACCTGGATCTCCTCCGGATGCTCGGCATCGCCCTGGAAATAGCGATCGATCCGGATCCAGTGCATTTCCCGGCCGCGCTTGATCTGCTCCTTGCCCACCACTGGCACGTTGTTCTCCGCCTGGCAAGCCACCACGCAGGCGCTACAGCCGATGCACTTGGTCAGGTCGATAGCCATGCCCCACTTGTGTCCGTCATACGGCAACTCGGTCCACATCGACTCGAGCGACGCCGGCTCGTGCGTCACGTGCTGCACGAAGTCCGGATGGTGGAGAAAATGGTCGAGACTCGCCTCGCGCACGAGCGTGGGCACGCGGCGGGCCCGTTCCTGCAGGCCCACCGCATCAATCGCGTGGTGATCCTGTGTCGACGAGAGCGGGAACCGACCGGGAAGTCCCTCGACCTTCAGGTCCGCCACGGTATACATCGCCTGCGAGGTCCGCACCTGGTACGCGTTGGCACCCACCGGCGCGACGCCGGCTTCTTCCAGTCCTCCGACGCTGCCGGCGGCGACCCGCCCATAGCCCAGCGCCAGGCCGACCACCCCGTCCGCCCAGCCGGGCATGACATACACCGGCGCTTCCACCGACCGACCGCCGGACTCCAGCCGCACGCGGCTCTCGTCGGCCACCTGCAGCGCCCGGGCGGTCGCGGGACTCATGATCGCCGCGTTGTCCCACGTCAGCTTGGTCATCGGATCGGGGCATTCCTGCAGCCAGCTGATGTTGGCGAATCGGCCGTCATAGACGGACGCATCGCGCATCAATACGAGCTCCAGGCTCCCCTCGGCCGCCGCGGCGGGCAGGTCCGCGGGAAGGTCGCGCACCGACACGTCCGGGACGGTCTCCGCAGGCCAGGCGCTGTCGGCCCACAGCCCGTCGTGAACACACTGCCGCCAGAGTTTTTCACTGAACTGATCCCCGGCCAGCGCCTGCAGCGTGGCCTTCACCAGCTCGTCGGACTTGGGCAGCGGTTCGCCCAGGAGCCGCGCCACAATCTCCACCGGGGTGCGGCCCCCGTAGAGCGGCGCAATCATCGGCTGCACGACGCTGTAGGTGCCGTCCCACGAGCGGGCGTCGCCCCACGATTCCAGGAAGTGCGCCTGCGGCACATGCCACAGGCAGCGCCGGGCGGTCTCGTTGCGGTACAAGCCCACGTGGACGGTCGAGGGCACCTGGTCCAATCCCGCCGCGAAATCAACGTCAGCCGGCGCGTCGTAGACGGGGTTGCCGCCCAGGATGAGCAGCGTCTGCACCTGCCCGTCGCGCATGGCCGCCGCCAGCTGACGGATCGCCTCGACATGCGAGCCTCGCTGCGCCCGTGGTCCGGCCGTATAGCGCACCGTGTGGCCGACATTGCCGAGCAGCGCGTTGAGCCGATGGACCGCCGCCTGGACTGCGGGCGGCTGATGAGCACCCACGGCGACGACACATCGCCCCCGATGGGCCGCCAGGTCCTGGGCCAGCACCTGGATGAACTTCTGCACGTGCGGCGCGGCCGCGGCGCTCGTGTCCGATCCCGCCGCACCCGCATCTCCCCGCTCGATCGCCGCCGCCAACTCTCCGACAAACGCCGGAACCTGGCTCGGCCGCAGCGGCAGCCGGTGGTCCGCCGCCGCCCCCGTGATCGAGAGACCGCTCTCCACCACGTACAGGCGGTTCATCGTGCCGTCGACGATCTCGCGCCCCTGAGCAAAGGCCCGCGTGTGCTGCAACGCCGCGGGATGGTCAGCCAACACATCGGCGTCGATGCAGACAATGACGCGGGCCTGTTCAAGCACCAACTGGGTCGTCAGCGGCTTGCCGAACGCCAGCTGCGTCCCGGCCAGCGCGTTGTCGTCCGTCAACGGATCGTACTCGACCCACCGCGACTCGGGCAGCTGCGCGAGCCAGGCGTCCCGCAGGCGAGCCAAGGTCGGCGAGCTGCTGGCCTCGCTCAGCACGTAGACCGATGCGCCACGCCGCTCGTGCGCGCTGGTCATCTGCGCCCGCATGAATTCGTCGAACCGGGCCCACGGATCCTGCTGGCCGTCGCCGGCGTGCACGATCGCGCCCTGCGCGGTCCGCTCCACGGGATACTGGCTGCGATCGGGATCGTATAGCTCCAGGATGGCGGCCTGCGCCAGGGCATGGCTGGCGCCGAGGCTTTGCGGATGCAGCGGGTTGCCTTCCACCTTCAACGGTCGACCATCCATGCACGTCACCAGCAGTCCGACGGCCGATCCGCTCAGGTCCATGGCCGTCGCGTAGCGGTCCGGCCTGCCCGGCACCCGCCCTTCCGGACGCCGCGCGAAGGGCAGGATCTCCTTACGCTGCGCCTCGCAGCCGGCGACGGCCGAGAGTGCAAATGACGCCCCCATGATCTGCAGCCAGCGCCGTCGATCGACGCTGGTGGCATCCAGCGCCTCCGGGAATTCAGCTTCCAGAAACGCGCGGAACTGGGGCGCGTCGTCCAGTTCCGCCAGACTGCGCCACAACCTCGGGGCCGAATTTCGGGATGGGTCTATCGATGGCATGTCGAGCAACTTGTCGACGGATGGATACGAAGTTGTTCCCGCACGCGACGACCGGTTTCCACGGCGTCATCCTCGGGAACCCAGTTCAAATCGGTCACAAACTCGGGCGGACGCAAGTGCGGCTCCGGATTGCGATGGCAGTCCAGACACCAGGCCATGGTCAGCGGCTGGGCGACATGCACCTGCTCCATCTGGTCCACCCGCCCGTGACACGACACGCAGCTCACCCCCCGTGTGACATGGGCGCTGTGATTGAAGTACACGTAATCGGGCAAATCGTGCACCTTGATCCAGGGCAGAGTGGACTCCGCAGCATAGGTCTCACGCACCGGCAAGAGCTTGCGGCTTTGGGGGGCGATGTGCGTGTGGCAATTCATGCAGGTGGCGGTGGGAGGGACGGCGGCGAACGCCGCGCTCTCTACGGTGGTGTGACAGTAGCGGCAGTCCATGCCCAACTGCCCCGCATGCAACGCATGGCTGAACGGCACCGGCTGTCGGGGCGAATAGCCGACGCGCCATGTTTCGGGTGAACCGCCGTAGTAGAGCAGGGCGGCGACATAACCCACGACAGCGACCAGGCCGATCCCGACGAGCGGTTTCGCGCGGTCAAGCCAGGCTGGGAAAATTGGTCCGATCATCCTGCGTCGCGTTAGCGTCTCGATTCAAGGCACCAAGGGGTAACCGGCGAAGGACGTGCGAGCGGAGAGGAGAGCCCGCACCACGTGGCTCTTCTGGCAGAACCCGTGCCACGATTCTAGCCGAAGTTCACGTCGTCGGATACCTAGGGGTCGCTCCCCCAAGGGCAGGTTTTTCGCGCCCGCGCAAGTCCGCTCTCCCCGCGCTCGTCCCCGCACAGCGAGTGCATTGTCCAGGCTGCGAATTCGGGTGGCTGGGGACGAACGAAGTGAGCCCCCAGCCGCGGACAGCTGGGGGCGGACTAACGCTCGACCCCAGCCACCCAACCCGAAGATCAAGCGTTGACACAGCACTCGAACGTCCCTGAGCTCATCAGTCACAGTGTCAGCAACGCGACGCCGCAGACCGACAGGATCGCGCCGCCAATGGCGTGCACGTTGAGCCGCTCGCGATATACCAGCACGGCAAAGGGGAGGATCATCACGGGCGACGTGCTGATGAGCGTGGCGGCCACACCCGCGTGGCAATGCCGGATCGCCACCAGCGACAGCGCCACGCCCAGACACGGGCCGACCAGCGACCCGTAGGCGGTGATGGCCATCGCTTCGCGGTGCCGCAGCGCGCCGAGCACGGTCGCCCAGCGTCGGGCCATCGTGGTCAGCACCAGGAAGCCGGCCAGGGCCGCCAGCACGCGAATGAACGTGCCCGCCACCGCGTCGTACTGGCCAATTCCCTGCTTGGAAAACACGAATCCGATGGCTTGGGCCACGGTCGCGATGATCGCCAGCACGAGGCCGAGTCCCAGCTGTTCGTGGCCCGCGGCACCGTGGCTTGCCGCCCCCCGCCCGCGGATCACCCACGCGATGCCCGTCACGGTCAACAACATCCCCAGCCAGTCCAGCGGAAGGAGCCGGTCGCCCAACAGGGCGGCTGCCAGCAGCGCCGTGATCAGCGGGGTCAGGGACTGGACCAGCAGTGCACGGCGGGGCCCGATCAGGACCAGCGCCCGAAAGAACAGCAGGTCGGACAGGAAGAAGCCGCACAGCCCGGACAGGCTCAGGTACCACCAGGTGGTCGGGCTCGCATCGGACGGGAACCACAATCCGCGGACCAGCCGCCCGTAGGCGGCCAGCATGACGCTGGCCATGAGGAGGCGAATGAAACTGGTAGCCCACGCGCCGATCCGCTGGCCCGCCGCGGTCCAGGCCAGCGCCGACAGCGTCCAGGCCAGCGCGGTTCCCAGAGCCGCCCATTCCCCGATGCCGATCAAGACCGATGCACCCCCGCAAACGCCTTTCCGCCGACTCCGCGGAGAAGACCGCCGAGCCGTGTTGCATTCTCAGCCGCCAGCGCGGGCAGTGAAAGAGGGTGGCGGTCCGGCCGGGCGTCCGGGAGCGACCACCCGACCGGGCGGCGAGATTGCGTGTGGACGGCATTCGCCCATTTTTCCGCGGAAAACCGTCCACCGTGCACCTGGGTCCGGGGCGGGTCGTGACCTATATTAGGGGAGAGCCGAGAGTAGCACCGCGCCATGAACGATCGACATAACGTCCTGAGCCTCGCCTACGTCGAGTCCCTCTATGCCGAGTATCTGGACGACCCGCAGCGGGTGCCAGAGGAGTGGCGGCAGTATTTCGCGACGCACGACGCACCAGAGACGCCGCCGGCGCGTCGTGTGGGGCCGCCGTCGTTTCCCACCACCAGCATTTTCAATCCGCCCGGCGGCGGGAACGGCGCCGCGGAGCCGTATCAGCTGTGGCTGGCCCGCTTGCAGGAACGCGTCGATCAGCTGATCCGCAACTACCGCGTGCGCGGACACATCATCGCCAAAATCGACCCGCTGGGGCGCGTGCCGCGCCGTCCTACGGAGCTGCGTCCCGAGTTCTTCGGCTTCAGCCCCTCCGATCTGGACCGGTCGGTGTCCACGGTGCTGCTGCGCGGCTCGAATGTCCAGTCACTCCGCGCGGTCATCGACCACCTCGAAGCCGTCTACTGTGGCGCGGTGGGCAGCCAGTTCATGCACATCGACGACCTCGAAGCGCGCGACTGGCTCCAGAATCGCATCGAGAACCCGCGCGGCCAGCGCCGGCTCACACGCGACCAGCAGCTGCGCATTCTCACGCGGTTGACCGATGCGGTCATCTTCGAAGAGTTCGTGCGCAAGAAATACGTCGGCATGAAGAGCTTTTCGCTCGAGGGTGCGGAGACCCTCGTCCCGCTCCTTGATCTGGCCATCGACAAGCTGGGCCGGCAGGGCGTGCGCGAGATCTGCATGAGCATGTCGCACCGCGGGCGACTCAACGTGCTGGCCAACATTCTCGGCAAGAAACCGCAGCAGATCTTCCGCGAATTCGAAGATGTCGATGCCGAGCTCTACATCAATCGAGGCGACGTCAAGTACCATCTGGGATACCACAACTACATCAGCACCGGCGCCGGTCACGAAGTCCACATCTCGCTGGGATTCAATCCATCCCATCTCGAATTCGTGAATCCCGTGACCTTGGGCCGCTGCCGCGGCAAGCAGGACCGCTTCGGCGATTCCCAGCGCCGCGTGGGGGCGGCCCTGCTGATCCACGGCGACGCCGCTTTTGCCGGCGAGGGGATCGTCCAGGAATCACTCAATCTGAGCCAGCTGCCGGGCTACGAAGTCGGCGGAGCCATCCACATCATCCTGAACAACCAGGTCGGATTCACGACCTCGCCCGAAGAAGGCCGGTCGTGCAGCTACGCCAGCGACGTGGCCAAGATGCTGCAGATCCCCATTTTCCACGTCAACGGCGAGGATCCGGAGGCCGTCGCGTGGGTGGTCGAGTTGGCGCTCGACTTCCGCGCCGCGTTTCGCCGCGACGTGGTCATCGACATGTACTGTTTCCGCCGCTGGGGACATAACGAAGGGGACGAACCCGCCTTCACGCAGCCGCTGATGTACGCCGAGATTGAGCGGCGTCCCACGGTGCGGGCCAGTTACCTCGCGCACCTGCTGGCCGCCGGCGAAATCACGCAGGCCGAGGCCGATCAGATCGCCACGCGCCGCCTGGAGGTACTCGAACAGGAATGGGCCGCCGCGCGGGAAGAGAATTTCGTCCACGAGCCCGGCACCCTCGAATCCATGTGGCGCGGCTATCGGGGGCGCGACGAGTGTTTTGTCGAAGACGTGGAGACGGGCGACGACCTGCCGCGGCTGGTGTCGTACCTGGAGCGCCTGGCCGCGGTGCCGGATGATTTCCGCGTGCACCGGAAACTCCGCAAAGTGCTCGAAAACCGGCAGGCCATGGCCCGCCAGGAGAAACCGCTCGACTGGGCCACGGCGGAACTGCTGGCGCTGGCCAGCGTGGCCGCCGCCGGATACCGCGTGCGATTCTCCGGCCAGGACTCGCAGCGCGGAACGTTCTCGCAGCGCCACGCCGTTCTGCACGATGCACAGGACGATCGCGTCTACTGCCCCCTGCAGTACGTTGCGCCGGAGCAGGCCAACGTCGAGATCCTCAACAGCCCGCTCTCCGAGGCCGGCGTGCTGGGCTTCGAATACGGGTACAGCCTGGTCTTCCCCGACGGACTCGTGCTCTGGGAAGCCCAGTTCGGCGACTTCGCCAATGCCGCCCAGGTGATCATCGACCAGTTCATCGCCAGCGCCGAGGACAAATGGCGACACCTGAGCGGGCTGGTGATGTTGCTGCCCCACGGCTTCGAAGGACAAGGTCCCGAGCACTCCAGCGCACGGCTCGAAAGGTTCCTGTGGCTGTCGGCCGAGGACAACATCCAGGTCGTGATTCCCACCACGCCGGCCCAGCACTTCCACGTGTTGCGACGCCAGGTGGTGCGTCCGTGGCGCAAGCCCTTGGTGGTGTTCACACCCAAGAGCCTGTTGCGGCATGCGCTGGCCGTGTCACCGCTGGAAGAGTGCTCGCGCGGCCGTTTTGAGCGCGTCCTGTCGGACCCGCTCACCGCGCCCACCACGGCCACCCGCGTGCTCCTGTGCTCGGGCAAGATCTACTACGATCTGCTCGAGGCCCGCCGGCAGCGCCATCGCGAGGATGTGGCCATCGTGCGGCTGGAACAGCTCTACCCGCTGCCCGACCCGCAGCTGCGTGCTGTCCTCGCGGCCTACCCGGACCAGGTCCCGGTGTACTGGGTGCAGGAAGAGCCCGAGAACATGGGCGCGGCGGCCTTCCTGCGCTGCCGGTTCTGTCAGACCATCTGCGGACACCCGGTGGGCGGTTGGATCACCCGATCGCCTTCCGCCAGCCCCGCGACAGGTTCCCACAGTTCCCATCGCCTCGAGCAACAAGAGATCATCGACAAGGCCTTCGGGCTCACGTGAGCCTCCCACAGGCTGCCTGCCAGCGTGTGACTGATTCCTACGCGATGCGAGCAATACAGCTATGGTGCAAGAAGTAAAGGTGCCGCCAGCCGGAGAGTCCATCCAGGAAGTGCAGATTGGCCAGTGGCTGAAGCGGGAAGGCGAATGGGTTGAGCGCGACGAACCGGTCGTGGAATTGGAGACCGACAAGGCCAGCATGGACGTGCCCGCTCCGGTCGCCGGCGTGCTCGAGAAGATCCTCAAGCGCGGCGGCGAAGCCGCCGACATCGGCGAAGTGATCGGCCTGATCAACGACGCCGCAGACAAGCAGCAGGCCGCGGCGGCAGACGCCGCACCGGGCCCGCTGCCCGAGCCGCTGATCATCATGCCCGCGGCCCAGCGGCTCCTGGCCGAACATGGACTCCAAGGCCGCGATGTCGCCGCGACCGGTCCGGGTGGCCGCCTGCTGCGCGAAGATGTCGTGCGGCATCTCGAACGCGCCACGCCCACCGCGCCGGGGCCGGCTCCCCCGCCCACTGAGCGCGGGACGCCCGCGGCCGCCGACAGCCCGGCTGGGACGCGGGACGCCGGCGAGTTGACCGCGCGCCCCACCGGCCCACGCCAGGAAGAAACCGTCCCCATGACGCTGATCCGCCGGCGGATCGCGGAGCGCCTGGTACAGGCCCAACACCAGGCGGCCCTGCTGACCACCTTCAACGAAATCGATATGTCGGCGGTGATGAACCTGCGGACGAAGTACCGCGATGCGTTCCAGGAAAGATACGAGGTCAAACTCGGCTTCATGTCCTTCTTCACGAAAGCCTGCATCGAGGCGCTCAAGGCCTTCCCGGCGCTCAACGCGGAAATTCGCGGCCAGGACATCGTCTACCGCAACTACTACGATATCGGCATCGCCATCGGGAGCGGCAAAGGGCTCGTCGTGCCCGTGCTGCGCAACGCCGAACGGATGAGCTTCGCGGACATTGAGCGGCAGATCGCGGACCTGGCACAGCGCGCCCAGGCCAACAAGATCCGTCCCGAGGAACTCGACGGCGGCACGTTCACCATTACCAACGGCGGCGTGTACGGCTCGCTCCTCTCGACCCCCATCATCAATCCGCCGCAAAGCGGCGTGCTCGGCTTGCACGCCATCGTGCAGCGACCGATCGCCGATCACGGCGAGGTCGTGATCCGGCCTATGATGTACGTGGCGCTGACGTATGATCACCGTATCGTCGACGGACGAGAAGCGGTGACTTTCCTGCGCCGCATCAAGGAAATCATTGAAGATCCCGCCCGGCTGCTCATGGAGGTGTGAACCGCCGGACGGCTGCGATTCCCGAAGACCTCGGAGGACGTGAGATGACGCGTCGAGAGTACGATCTGGTCGTGATCGGCGGCGGGCCGGGCGGGTATGTGGCTGCGATTCGCGCGGCCCAGCTCGGCATGTCCGTCGCCTGCATCGACCAGCATGCCCGACTGGGAGGCACCTGCCTGCGCGTGGGGTGCATTCCCAGCAAGTCGCTGCTCGAATCGACGGAGCGCTATCGCGAGGCGCGGCACGCGCTGCGCGAGCACGGCGTGCTCGTCGGCGAGGTCAGCTTCGATCTGACCGCCATGCAGCAACGCAAGGAACAGATCGTCGAGACGCTGGCCAAGGGCGTGGCCGCCCTGTGCCAGCAGCATCAGATCGCCGTCTACCAGGGCCACGGTCGACTGCAGGGACCTGGCCAGGTCAGCGTGCAGCAGGGCGACCAGACCGCGCTGCTGGGCGCAGGCCGGATCCTCCTGGCTACCGGCAGCCGCCCCGCCACGCTGCCCGGTGTCGAGCTGGACGGCGACCGTATCGGGACCAGCACCGAGGCGCTGGCCTATGACCAGGTGCCGCGGCGGCTCGTCGTGATCGGCGCCGGCTACATCGGACTGGAACTCGGCAGCGTGTGGAGCCGGCTCGGGGCCGAAGTGATCGTCCTCGAGGCGCTCCCGCGTGTGCTGCCCGGCACCGACCTCGAGCTGGCCAAGCTGGCCCAGCGGGTGTTCGAGAAGCAGGGGCTGCAGTTCCGGCTGGAAACACGCGTCCAAAGCGCCCGCGTCCAGGACGGCCAGTGCGTCGTCGCCTGCGAGGGCGCCGAGCCGATCGAGTGCGATCGGGTCCTGCTGGCGGTGGGCCGCGTGGCCAACACCCAGGACCTCGGCCTCGCATCCGTCGGCGCAGAGGTCGACGCGCGCGGTGAACTGGTCATTGGCGAGGACTTCCAGACCACCGCCGCGCAGGTCTACGCCATCGGCGACTGCGTCCGCGGACCGAAGCTCGCCCACAAGGCCTCCCACGAAGCCGTGGCGTGCATCGAGACCCTCGCCGGGCACCGGGCGCAGGTCAACTACGACACCATTCCCGGCGTGGTCTACACGCATCCGGAACTGGCGTCGGTCGGCAAAACGGAAGAACAACTGAAAGAAGCCGGAGTGGAGTACCGCAAAGGCATGTTCCCTTTCCTGGCCAGTGGTCGGGCACGCACACTCGGCGATACCGAAGGCCGCGTGAAGATCCTCGCGGACACCATCACCGATCGCGTGCTGGGCGTGCATATCCTGGGCTTGCGCGCCGGCGACCTGATCGCCGAGGCGGCGGCGGCCATGGAGTTCGGTGCCAGCGCCGAGGATCTCGCACACGTCTGCCACGCGCACCCGACGCTCGCGGAATCACTGGGCGAAGCCGCCGCCGCGGTCCATCAGCGCGCCATCCATGTGGCCCCTCCGCAACGCGCGCGAGCCGGAAAATCCTGACGACTGATCGAGACGCTGTCTGCCACATCCGCCTGCCTGACAAGGAGACCGCCCATGAACGTGACTGCCCTGGTCAACGGACTGCTGCTGGGATCCATCATCGCGTCGCTGGGGATCGCTCAGGAGCCAGACGGCACGCGGCGGCTGCCCGTCTCGGTCTACCGCGACAAGATGAAGGGCGGCTGGATCGGCCAGATCGCGGGCGTCGCCTGGGGCGGTCCGACCGAATTCAAGTGGCAGGACCAGATCATCCCCGCCGCGGAGATGCCGCGCTGGCGACCCGAAATGATCAATGACGCGTTCGGCCAGGATGACTTGTACGTCGAGATGACGTTTCTGCGCACGCTGGAGCAGTACGGCATCGACGTGTCGATTCGCCAGGCAGGCATCGACTTCGCCAACAGCGGCTATCCGCTGTGGTGCGCGAATAACGCCGGTCGGACGAATCTGCGGCGCGGCATCGCGCCGCCCGATTCCAGCCATCCGCAGTTCAACAAGTGCCCCAACGACATCGATTACCAGATTGAAGCGGATTACTCCGGCCTGATCGCGCCGGGCATGCCGCAGGTGGCCGTGGACCTGGGCCAGAAGTTCGGCCGCCTGATGAACTATGGCGATGGCATGTATGCCGGACAGTTTGTGGGCGCGATGTACGCCGAAGCGTTCTTCGAGGACGACCCGGTGCGAATCGTCGAGACGGCGCTGCGCGCAATCCCGCCGGACTGCCAGTACGCCGAGATGGTACGCGATCTGGTGGCGTGGTATCGCGCGGATCCCGAGCACTGGGAAGCGACGTGGGAGAAATGCCAGGCGAAGTACCGCCGGGATCCCGTCTATCAGCAGGCCTCCAACGGCGGCATCGACTGCAAGATCAACGGCGCCTACGTGGTGCTGGGCCTGCTCTACGGCCGCCGCGATCCCGACCAGACGATCGTCATCTCCTGCCGTGGCGGCATGGACTCGGACTGCAATCCTTCCAGCGCCGGCGGCGTGCTCTTCACGACCCTCGGGTTCGAGAACCTGCCCGCACGCTTCAATACGGGCCTCGATGAAGCGCGGAAATTCAGCCATACGGCCTACAGTTTTCCGGAGCTGCTGGATGTCTGCGAGAAGCTGGCCCGCGAGTTCCTGCAGCGGCAGGGGGGACGCGTCGAGCGCACGGCCAGCGGCGAGGAAGTCTTCGTCATCCCGATCAAAGATCCCGTGCCCAGCCCGCTGGAACTCAGCTGGGCGCCGGGTCCGATTGCGCAAAGCCGGTTTACGGCAGACGAGATGGCGCAGATCACGTACGCCGCGCTGCCACCGGGGATGAAGGAGGCGGTCGCCGCATTCGCACCCGACTGGCAGATCAAGGACTGCGGTCCGGACATGAATCCCGGCCTGCGCGACCAATGGGAAGGCCGTCCGCACGTGCTGTGCGTCCACCCGCTCGACGCCCAGACCGGCTGCGTGTTGTCGCGCACCGTGACGGTGCCGGCGGGTCAGCAGACGCTCCTGCGATTGCTCGTCGGTCACGATCCGCGCGGCGACTTCGACCTGATCGTCCGCGTGAATGACGATCAGATCTTGCATACGCCGGTCAATCCCACCACGTGCCAGGACGGACACTGGCTGCGGCAGGAAATCGACCTCACACCCTACGCCGGACGGGAGATCAAGATCGAGCTTGTGAACCAGCCGACCGGCTGGTCGTACGAAGCTGCGTACTGGGGTGAAATCGCCATCGTCAGCCGATGATGTCCAGTTACTTGGCCGCCGCCAGATTCACGCAGACGATTTCCTGGTCGTTGCGGGCATACACGCACCGGTTCGCGAACGCCGGGTGACTCCACACCACGGGGCGACCGAACGTGTTGTTCGTCGCCTCCAGCACGTGAAACCGACTGATCTCCTGGTAGCCCTCGGCGCTGAGCCGCGCCAGGATCAGGTCGCCCTGCTCGTTGAACAGCACGAAACGATCGGCCTGCTTGACGAGGAAGGTCGTACCGTAGGCGGCACGTCGGTCTCCGCCCGTGGTGGGTGCCATCGTCTGCCACAGTCGCTGGGCGTCGGCCAGCCGCACGCCCATGAGTGCACCCGTATCGATGTCACAGCCGTAGATGACACCGTCTTCCACCAGCGGCTGGCAATTCGCCGCGTAGAGCGCGGTTTTCGGCTCCCCGCGCCACACCACGGTCGGTGCCGACTGGTTGTCACTCAGCTGCAGGAGCGCCGCCACTCCGTAGTTGGTGGCCAGCAGCTGCGAGCCGGCCAGGCGGGGGGCGGCGATCGCCATGCCGAACCGCGGCTCCAGCGGCACCTCCCAGTTGGCTTTCCCCGTCTCCGGATCAAGGCTGTTAAGGGATTCGGCGTGCCAGACCAGCAGCTGCCGGATACCTGCGTGCTCGATGATGGTCGGCGGACAATACCCCTGCTCACGCGCCGACAGCGCCCGCCATGCCTCGCGGCCGGACTGCCTGTCGAAGGCCACCACAACGGAGTTTTCGCCCCCGACCACGCAGTAGACGTAGTCGCCGTCGACCAGCGGATGCGCCGCGATGCCCCAGATCGGAATCGTCGCCTGATACTGTTGGACGAAATCAACACTCCACAGCACCCGGCCGTCCTGTGCGTCCAGGCACCAGAGGTTGCCTTCGGCGCCCAGCGCGTAGACTTTTCCGTCCACGACTGACGGCGTGCACCGCGGTCCGCCGGCGTACGACAAGTTGTACGGACGTTCGTACTGGTGCACCCACCGCTGGCGGCCGCTCTGCGCGTCGAGACAGAGGACGCGTTCCCGCCCGCGCAGCTCGTCCCGCGCACCCGGGTTATTCGTCAGTTTTCCGCTGATCAGTTCGTAGTCCATCACGTACACGCGGCCGGCAGCCACCGCCGGGCCGGCGTAGCCCAACCCGATGGGCGAACGCCACAGGACGGGCAAACCCGAGTCCGGAAAGACCTCCACGATCCCGTCTTCACGCCAGACGCTGTCTCGGTGTGGTCCGAGCCACTGCGGCCAATCCGCCGCCGCGGCGACCGTCGCCAGAACCAACCATGACCCCAACGCGCACAACACATCACGCCTACGCATCTGCAACTCCTCGAATAGGGACATTCTCTCGCGGGACCAACCTCGCACCGTCGTTTCGCAGCTCGTCGGACTACCACTGTTCCGCGACGCGCGACTCGTCGTCGACGGAGTCTTCGTAGCAGTAGTGTGCGCAGGGGATGTACGTGGTCCGCGGCACTTCGGCACCCTCGAGATACTGGACGAAGGCTTCCACGGTGCCGACCGCCATCTTGCGCGGGAACTGTTGCGGCGTGTCATAGATCTGCTTCTCGAACACGGCCTGCTTTCCCGCAGGCGAGGCATCGAAGCCGATAATGGTGATCTG